>JBNMND010000075.1:0-20431 GCA_051274975.1 Planctomycetota bacterium
GGTCTGCAACCACTTCTCGCTAGTCGCCAACTGATGCAGCTTGCTGCCGTCCATGGTGACTGCGACCGCACGCGCCGCGAATGCGAGACCCTGCCGCTCCACCGCGCGCCGAACTTCAATCATGCCATTGCGCGTCTCAGCAGTGCCTCCGCTCTTACTGATCACGATGACTAACGCGTCCTGCAGGCTGCCGACTCGCTCGAGCGCGCGGTCGACACCATCCGGGTCCGTGTTGTCGAGCACGCACAACTCCATAGGCTGCGACGGACCACCGAAGACATCGGCGAGCAACATCGGACCGAGAGCCGAACCACCAATGCCGCACAGCACAACCTTGCGGAACGAACCGCCTTCGGGAGGCGCGACGCGACCGGAATGCACTGTCTGCACGAACGCCGCGACGTCATCGATGCTACTGCGAATGGTCTGCTCGAGTTCTTCGGACGGCGCCAGCCCTGGCGCGCGCAACCAGAAGTGACCGACCTGCCGGCCCTCGTCGGAATTGGCGACGCTGCCGCCTTCGAGTTCCTGCATTGCCTGCAGTGCCTTCGTCAGCGCCGGCGCCAGCGCAGTGATGTCCCCCTCCTCGAGCGCCGAATGGCTCAGGTCGAGCTCGACGAACGGGTCGTCGAGGACACTTCGGAAACGGAGATAACGAGCGAAGCGGTTGGCGGTATCCATTGCGGCTGAGAGTCACCCGGATGGTAGTCTGCGCGTATGCAAGGCGAAACGGCGATCATCGACGAAACGGGAGTCAGCCGCGAAACGGCGATCTTAATCGCGCTGATTGCGTTCCTGGTTGGGCTGCTGTTCGTCGGCTTGCGCGCGCGCAAGAAGACTCAGGACTCCGATGGCTTCTATCTCGGTGGCAAGACCCTTGGCCCGTGGGTTGCGGCGCTGGCGGCCAACGCCAGTTCGTCGTCGGCGTGGAGCATCGTTGGCGTAGGCGGCTTTGCCTACAACTACGGTATGGCCGCACTGTGGCTGATCCCCGGCTGTATCGGCGGCTTCGTGCTCAACTGGTTTGTGATCGCGCCGCGCATGCGGGCGCAAACTGGCGAATCGATCACGCTGACCGAATATCTCGCCGGTCCCGCCGGCGCAAAAGGTCGCCACAAGATTGCTGTGTTCGCCGCCTTGCTGACATTGGCATCGCTGCTGACGTATGTCGCCGCGCAGATGCAGGCCGCGGGCGCCGCATTCTCGCACGCCTTCCCGGACCAGTTCGGCGAAGACGCGAGCATGGGCATCGTCATAGGCGCCCTGGTGACGGTCGCCTACACACTGATGGGCGGCTACCTCGCGGCGAGCATTACCGACACGTTGCAGGGCTTGCTGATGGTCGGAGTCGCGGTGCTCGTGCCGATCGCGGCGATCACGCACGCTGGCGGCGTCAGCGAGTTCCTCGACCAGATCGCAGCGGTCGATGTGGCAAACTGGCACAGCTTGGGCGGCAAATACGATGGCGCCGCAGCGGCGGCGTTCGCGTTCGGTCTGGTCGGCATCGGCCTCGGTTACCCTGGCCAGCCGCACGCCGTGAACAAGTTCATGGGCATGTCCCCCAACGCCTCAATGAACGTCGCGCGCACGGTTGGCTTGACCTGGGCGGTATTGCTCTACAGCGGCATGCTGATCGTCGGCTGGGCGGTTCGCGCCAACATGCAAGTTGACCACGCCGAAGACGCCATCTACGAAGCGAGCAAGAACCTGCTGCCAGTCGTCGTCGACGGCATCGTCGTTGCCAGTGTGCTCGCAGCGATCATGTCGACGGTCGATAGCCAATTGCTGGTCTGCGCCAGCAGCGTGACTCACGACCTGGGCTTGGCCAAACGCTTCCCCAACAAGATGCTGCTGATCGCGCGCAGCACCGTGCTGGCGATTGGCGTCGGTGCGCTGATCGCCGCCCTACTGCTGCCCAAGGATGTCTTCGGCAACGTCATGTTCGCCTGGGCGGCGCTCGGATCGGCGTTCGGGCCGTTGCTGATCGTGCGACTGTGCCTCGGACCGGTGGCACCGAACTGGGGCTTCGCGTCGATGGTCGTCGGCGGTGGCAGCGCCGTGTTGGCGTTCTACATCAACAAGATGCAGCTGCTACCCGACCTTCCCGGCGGCTTCCTCGACCGCGTCGGATCATGGTTGCTAGCGCTGACAATTGCCTTTGTGGGTTGGCGCCGTGCCAGCCGATAGAGAACGTTCACGAACGGTCATGCGCGATTCCTACCTCGTCTTTGGGCAGCCCCTCATCGAACAAGCTGAGATCGATGAAGTCGTAGGGTGCATGAAGTCCGCGTGGCTCGGCACCGGCCCCAAGGCCGCCGAGTTCGAACGCCGGGTTGCCGACTACAAGGGCGTGCCGCACGCCGTCGGCCTCAATTCGTGCACAGCCGGTCTACACCTCGCGTGCGTCGTGCTCGGTCTCGAGCCAGGCGACGAGATCATCACAACCCCGATGACGTTCTGTGCGTCGATCAATGCGATCATCCACGCGGGCGCAACCCCCGTGCTCGCCGACGTCGACCCGTTGACGATGAACATCGATCCCGAGTGCGTTCGCCGCGCCATCACACCTCGCACCAAAGCGATCCTGCCGGTGCACTTCGCTGGCCGTTCGTGCGCAATGGACGAACTGATGGCGATCGCGAAGCAACATGACTTGAAAGTCATCGAGGACTGCGCCCACGCCATCGAAACCGAATACCACGGCCAGAAGGCTGGTACCATCGGCGACCTCGGCGTGTTGAGCTTCTACTCCACCAAGAACATCGTCACCGGCGAAGGCGGCATGGTGCTGACGCGCGACGCTGCGCTGGCGCAACGCACCAAGATGATGGGCCTGCACGGCATGTCGAGCGATGCGTGGAAGCGCTTCAGTGACGACGGCTACCGCCACTACGACGTCGAGGAGTTCGGCTTCAAATACAACATGATGGACCTACAGGCGGCCATCGGCATGCACCAGATCCAACGCGTCGAAGCCTACTGGCTAAGGCGTCAGGTCATTTGGAATCGCTATATGGAAGCGTTCGCCAACATGCCGCTGCAAACGCCGGCGACATGGCCCGGTGACGAACGGCACGCGCTGCACTTGTTCACCCTGCTCGTCGACGAAGCCGAGGCAGGTATCTCGCGCGACGACATGCTGCTAGCGCTGCACAAGCAAAACATCGGAAGCGGCGTGCACTACCGCGCCATCCCCGACCTCAAGGTCTACCGCGAACGCTTCGGCTGGCGCTCCGAGCACTACCCGAACGCGAAGGCAATTGGCGACCGCACGCTGTCGCTACCGTTGTCGGCCAAGCTGAGTGACCAAGACGTCGAAGATGTCATTGCGGCCGTCGCCAATGCCGTCAAATGCTGACATGCTCGAGTCGCCTAGTTGACGGGCTGAATACCGACTAGCACACGCCGATGCGACCGAGGCTTCCGCGCCATCGCAATCGCCGCAGAGGAGAAGTATGTAGTAACCGTCGATAGATGGTCTGTGAGTCGCCCATGTTGCCGCCCGGAGAATGATGCAGTGCATGCAGAACGCGTAACCGCGTGCATGACGGCCTTCGCCTCGGCGGCCAAGAACATCACCATCTATCCGCCGAACCATCCGCGGGTCATCGAACGCGCATCGGCCTTCGTAAAGGAGCACGAAGTACTGACGAGCGCCACGACCGAACTGATCGTCGGCAAGCACAGCTTCGAACTCGACGGCGTGGCGATCACGACCGACCACCTCGCGGTTGACTGGTTGCGACGACGCTGCCGAGAAACCGGCATCGGCGCTATTCGCATCGAACGCAACTGCCGAGCGCATGACGTCATCGCGTTCGCTTCTGCATTGATCGATTACCGACCGAGCCAGGGCGTTTCACTCGCCGACTCGTGGTGCGACAAGACGGCGCCCGTTCGCCCCCTGGCATTGGTTATTGAAGATCGGCGCACGCCCGAGCAAACCAGCGGTGCCACGACAACAATCACCGAAGTCGCAGCGGTCGACGACCACACCAGCCTGCGAGACAAGCTCCGGGCCATCGCCGACATTCCATCGATTCGGCAACTGGCACAGTCCATTGCCGACATTGACGCCAGCAGCGAAGAGGCCACCGAGCCTGTTAGCCTGTTGGCGATGATTACCGAGGTGCTGCCGGTCAAGTGCCCCAGCGACCTTACGGGTCTGCAAAAGAGGATCGAGAGCATCCTGCAACGAACCCACGAGCAGCGACAGGAAGCAGCGAGAACGGCAAGCAACGTTCGATCTGCCCACTTGCTGCGAAGCGCAGTCGACATTGCCAAGACCTACTTCGGCCGCAGTAATCTGGGGTCGACCGGTTCACCACAGCAGCCAAGCGGGCGACCCGGTGACGAAGCCATCCAAGCGGATCTGGGCGCACTCGTTCGCGAACTCGCGGAGTTGCCTGACGCGAGTGATGTGCGATTACCGCCAGCGACCGAACTGGTCGAAGGCGCGCCAACGACGACCAAGGAGTTGCTCGGCATTTGCCTGCACGGCCTAACTTCGGCCGAGGCCCCGGACGTTCGCAGCAACCGAATGCGCACCATCGCGACACTCGTGCAGCACCGGCCAGATGACTGCATCGGCGTGCTCGACAGCTACCTACTGCCTGGATCGCGCAGCAATGCCATTCGGCTCACGGTGCTTCGAACACTCGTCGACAGCGGCCTCGATGCGATCGTGCGGGACCGCAACTACCTGGACGATGGGTTGCTGAGGACGGGTTTTCCCGAAGTGCTGCCGATCGCAGCGCGCGCGTTCGCAAGTCCCGACGAACAAGCACGCGTTCGCCTAGCGCTCGAAGACCTGGCCATGATGATCGACAACGGCGGCGCCCAGGCAGTCGCCTCAACCGGCCTACTAGAAGACGTCGCGACCGTGCTACTGCTCGCCAATTGCGGCGGCAAGACCGCGCTACAACTGTTAGCGCACTGCGAATCCGACGCGCAAAATGTGCAACGAGCCTTGCTGAATTGCGTGCAGGGACTCGATCTGCCGGAATGCGAAGAGGTCGTAGTACAGGTCTGCGCCAAGGGCGAGATCCCGGCTGACTACGTGCAACGCTTACTGCACTCCGCGGCGCGCAACCAATTCGATGAGTCGCTGCGCAACGCCAGCGCCAAGCTGATTCGCGAGTTCGTGAACGCGCATCTGCAGGAGTTGCCAGCCGCGACACTTGGCCCAGCCATCGACGTCCTGCAACACGCACCAAGCCAAGAGACTGAGCATTTCCTGCGCGAGATCGCGCGCCTCGGACGATTCAGCCTGCGCCCCGATCTACGCGAACTGCGCCAGCACGCAGTGCAGACGCTTGAGTTACTTAGCACGAGGGGCCGATCGTGATCGAAGCAGACGAAGGCGTACCGATCGTCGCCGACACCGAAGCAACGCTGCTCAGCGAGAGCGTTATCGCGACACTGGTCAACAGCCGCATCTACGCGCTGTCACACCCACGAGTAATTGTGTCGATGGACGAAGTCCGTGACCGCACGCGCACCCTGGTCGAACTCACCGGCGAACTCAGCGTGCGACTCAGTTCGCACAACGGCATGCTGGTGTTCCACAAGCGCCCGCTGCTCGGCGCCAGCCTCGGCGTCACCCGCCTCAATGAGAAGTTTGAGGACTTTGGCGCGGGTGGCATCGAGATCGACGGCACCGTCAGCACGACCGAGCTCGGCATCTTTTTCGCCACGTTGATCGACAAGACGACGCCAGCAACCTCCGTAGACACCTGCAACGAGCAGTTACGACTGCGCCAATGCACGACGGTTCGCCTGCTGCAGCCCTATACCAGCGGCGTCAATGACGGCTTCGGCGACCCAGTGCGTATGGGCTTGTCGTTTCACCAAAACGTCATGGACCTGCTGCAGACAATCACGGTCTCGGTTTGCCGCGGCGGCCAGATCGACTTCGGTCCCGTACAAACTCAATCGGAGAAGGTGCTGAAGCGGCTCGAGGCGCAAGGCGACCTGCGCTTGAGTCTGGCGCGACAAGATCAATACGACGCGTTCACGTTTGGCCACTCGCTGCGAGTCGCCATCCTCAGCATGCACTTCGCGCAATCGCTGACCGACGATCGCGAACTACTGATCCGCATCGGCACGGCGGCCTTGCTGCACGACGTCGGCAAGTCGCTGATCCCGTTCGAAATCCTGCACTCGACCCACATGCTCGATGAGGACGAACGCAACGAGATGAACAAGCACGCTGAGCTCGGTGCCGAGTGCCTACTCGACCACAGCGATTCTGACCCACTAGCGATTGCAGCCGCCTTTGGCCACCACCGCACTCCAGGGGGCAACGGTTACCCACGCACGAAGCACGCCCACCCAATCTCAATGGTGACGTCGATCGTCAAGATCTGCGACATCTTCGAGGCCCTGACCGCGGCCCGGCCCTACAAGCTACCGATGTCGCCGATCCGCGCCTACCGCGTCATGCTGGCGATGGGCGACAAGCTCGACCGCAAATTGCTGCGCAAGTTCATCGAGGTGAACGGTGTCTACCCAATCGGCCAGTTCGTCAAACTCGACGACGGCAAACGCGCGGTTGTGCGCGGACAAACCGAGGACATGTTCAAGCCGGTGGTGGCCTTGCTAGATAGCGATGACCCGATCAACCTGCTCGAACGCGACGAGGAACTGCTAGACCTCAGCGACATCGCGTGTGGCTGCGTGCGCTCGATCCTGTGCGAGATGACGCCGGATCATGTAATGGAGTCGTCCGTCGGGCCCCAAGGCTAACGGGGCATAACCAACAGCCAACGAGGCAGACCTAGCGCTCTAGCCTTCAGAGATACGCTCGATGTCGGCGCCGATGCCCTGCAGCTTGTTCTCGATGCGCTCATAGCCGCGATCGATGTGGTAGACGCGGCGAACATCCGTCGCACCGCGCGCAACCAAACCGGCGAGCACAAGACTTGCCGACGCACGCAGGTCACTTGCCATCACTGGCGCGCCCTGAAGTTCGTCGGTGCCTTCAATGATCGCACTCGGGCCTTCGCGACGAATGCGCGCGCCGAGACGCTGCAACTCCGCCGCATGAATGAAGCGCTCCGGATAGATCTTCTCGGTAATGACCGAGACGCCATCCGCCCGCGTCATCAACGCCATGAATTGCGCCTGCAGATCCGTCGGGAAGCCGGGGTAGGCCATCGTCGTGACATCGACCGCGCGAAGCTGACCGGAAGCGGTCGGCTGCACGGTGATCGAGTTCTTACCAACATCAAGCTTGGCCCCAGCAGCGCGCAGTCGGTCAATGACTGAGAGCATGTGCATCGGGTTGCAGTCTTGCACAACCACCGGGCTGTTAAGCATGACCGCGCCGCACAAGAACGTGCCGGCTTCGATGCGGTCTGGGATCATGTCCCACTCACAACCATGCAGCGTGTCGACGCCTTCGATCGTCAGCAGGTGTCCGCCGATGCCGCTAATGCGCGCGCCACAGGCGTTGAGGAAGTTGCACAAGTCCTCCATCTCGGGCTCCATCGCGGCGCTCTCGAGATAGGTCGTGCCAGTGCCGAGCGTCGCCGCCATCAGGACGTTCGCCGTGCCAAGCACCGTCGAACCCATGTTGCCACCGAGGAACGTCACGCCGCCAGTAGGCCGGCCGCTGAGAGTCACGTAACCGTCTGAGTGCTCGACCGTTCCGCCAATGTCGGCGAGCCCCTTCAGGTGCAGGTCAACGGGACGGTGCCCGAAGACGCAACCACCGGGGTAGCTGACGCGAGCGACGCCGCGGCGAGCCCAAAGCGGCCCGAGCACGACAAAGCTGGCGCGCATCGTGCGAACCAGGTCATAGGGGGCGACGTAGACCGTCTTGTCGACGGCCTCCATTTCCAGCGAGCCATCAGGACGCCAGCTATGCACGACGCCAAGCTTGCCGAGAATGCGAAGCATATTCTCGACGTCCTTGAGGCGCGGCATATTGCGCAGCACCATCGGACCATCGACCAGCAGCGAGGCGGCCAAGATCGGCAAAGCACCGTTCTTGCTACCGGATACTCGCACTGAGCCGCTGAGTTCGCGACCTCCACGGATACGGATTCTATCCAAAGGACCCCCTCCCAAATCGGCCGGGTCGAGGGCATGGTGACCGGCCGGTGTTAAGACATTGGTGAGAACGAAGAGCGTCCGCTGACCAGGGCGTGGATCCCAATCGCCCAGGTGTTCTGAGGAAGATGTGAGTGGCTTTCCACATCGTTATCCACAGTGCATGGGAGATCGGTTGACCGATCCGCGCTCCGCCCGTTGCGGCGCGGGGCCAGTGTGTCCGTCCGATGCCATCGGTGCAAGGACGCGTTAAGAGTTCTTCGCTCGACCGAGTAAGTTCATTGGTGAGCGTGACTGTGTTGGGCCTCGAGTTGGCACTGCTGACACTGCCTTTGCTCTGTGGCAATAGACCACCCCGCACCGCAGGGGAAGGTCCGTCAGACGCCACCATGTTCCCCCTCCGCCGCTATCGCCTATCGCTAGCCACAATGATGGCCTGCTCACTGGCGTCCCCTATCGCTACGCAATCGAGGCCGACCGCCCAACCGGTCGATTGGGCCGCTCGCCACGCAATCGGTGACCAAGCAGAAGGCGCCACCATCGGAATCAACTCCGCAAAGCACTGCTAGCCCGAGATCGTTCACAGCACACTGTCAAACGCACCGCGACGGGTTGTACGCAGCCGGAGCGAACACTCCCTGTAGTAGTGACTCAAATGGTCCGTCAACATCCATAACTCAACACCCTGCGCCAAATGGTGCGCCACATCGAAGACCTCGAGCTACTTCGGTACACAACCAACGCCCCCACAACGATCGCGATGATCCAGCACGCGGCGACCTTCCCGCACTGGCCCAAGAGCCTCGAGCGGCGTGCGCTGAATGCCACGACGGACGCCTCTGCCCAAGCGTTCGCCGTGCGGCCTATGCGGCACTCGCAACGCGCGACCGCAGTCTGTCGGTCGGCGCGTGGCTGGCCTACGAAGCGTGCTTCGACACCGATGAGCCCGTACGACTGGTAGCGCAGGACGCGGGCCAGGTGAAGCGGGATGCGGCACGCAAGTAGAAGTCGCGGATCGACAACAGCATCGGCCGCGATGCACTTCAGTCAACGCGCACCGGCGCATCACCATCGTGCTCCGCAAGATCAAACAGCACCGAGTCAAACGTCAGGTCCTCGTTCGCGCGGATCACCCGTTCTCCGCCACGATCAAGAATGTAGATGCGACCGCGATCGCCAACCGCCAACGCCAGCGGATCCTGACAAGCCTCGGCCAACTTCTCGACCGAACGCTCACGGCCGTCAAGCTGCATCGCATGCAGCGACGCATGCACACCACTGTGGTCCACCATCAACATCGTGCCGTCGGCAAGCCGCACCAGATGACCAGGCCGAGCGTCACCATAACGCACCACATACTCCTGCACGAACATACCGTCATGCCGGAACCGTTGGATGCGGCCGCGCAACGTGTCGGCGACGAGCAACCCCGCATCATCGGCGAAGATCCCGCGTGGCGCGCCCCACTTGCGGGCGCCGTCGCCCTGCGACGGCATGCCAGCCAGAACCCGACCATCGATGTGGAAGCACTGCACGGCGCGCTGCCGCGGTCGTTCGCCCATCGCGACGTAGACCCGTTCGCCGTGGATCGCGACCGCGTGCGGATTATCGAGCACGCCGGGACGGTCTTTGGCGCGGTCGCCGCTCGCGGGCATCGGCAAGCCGAGGTCGCCGAGGTGCTTGCCGAACGCGTTGTAGCGACGAACACAGTGATTGTGGGCGTCGGCGACGAAGATCCGGAAGTCGCGATCGATGGCAATGCCGCCGGCATCGGAGTAGCCGGATGGGCCCGCGGGGTTGCACCACGACGAAATCCGTTCGTTGGCATCCAGGTCGTACAGAAACACATGGCCACGCCCAGCGGACCATGTGACACATAGCAAGTTGTTCCGAACCGCCAAACCGCCGATCATCTCTCTAGATGCTACCTGACGATCGCGCTCCAGTCCGACGCCCATCTCGAGCTTTGCCACACGTGGTTTTCACGGGGTTGCTGACGATGCTGTTGCACGCTTGCTCGACGTTGCCGGATTCTGAGCTGCCGGCGCACCAGGATCACAACTTCCACGCGAGCTATGTCATTGGCAGCAACGGCCGGCTGGTGTTCCCGAGCACGACGCGCAACTTGGTCATTCGCAAATTTCAGCTATCGCCCAATCCGCTGAGCGAACAGTTCGGGTCAGACCGGCGATGGTTCGTCTACCCAGCGGGAACGACCGTGCATGCGAGTGGCGAACTACGCGCCTACGCCGATGCTGCTGGTGAAATCCCAAAGCTGAGCGAACTGCTGCCCAAGGCGAAGCTGCATCAGGAGAAGAACGAGCAATGAATCGCCACGTCGATCCCAGCGACGATCCCAGTGACGCGAACAAGGCTTCGCTGGCAGCTACCCGGCGAGTCTCTATCATGACGCCCATGAAGATGTCGTTCCTTGCAGCAATCTCGTTGTGGCTGATTGGCTGCACGGTCGCGACTACCGGAGCGGCTAACGACGACGCGGACCGCGCCCAAGTCGAAGACCAATGGGCGTTGGTGATGCAAGAACTCGACGACGCGTGTAAGGACATCAACAAGCGCTTGCTGCGGCAACCTGCCGGCGACCTCAATGCCGTTGCCGCGCGCGCCCAAGCAGCGGCGAAACAGATTAGCCTTGGCTATGGATCGCTCGATCACAAGTACGTGCCAGGGTTCGCTAGCATGTCGCGCGACTGCGAATCATGGTTCTTGCAGATTGCGATCGAAGCCAAGAACGGCCGCCGCGGGATCGCCGCCGATCTCTACAGCACCGGCCGAATGCAACATTGCGCTCGGTGCCACGAGGCCCACGAGGCGATCAAGTGAGCGCACCGGAGCCGTACACCGTTGTCGACCCAACCACCGGCCGACCGATTCTGATGGCACCGAAGCGTCAGAAGCGACCAATGCATACTGGTAGCAAGCCGAGCGACAAGCGGTGCCCGTTTTGCAGCGGCAACGAAGCGGACACGCCTCCGGAACTCGATGCGGAGCGTGCCGACGGCACGCAGGAGAACCAGCCCGGCTGGAACGTGCGCGCCTTCGCCAACCTGTATCCGGCAACCGAGCATCACGAAGTGATCGCCGAAGGTGCGATGCACCACGAGCACCCGTGCGATCTCGATGTCGAGACTCTGCAGGCTGCGATCACGGTCTGGCAGCGGCGCATCATTGCAGTGGAAGCGACAAAAGGTGTTGCGTGCGCCTTCTTGTTCAAGAACGTCGGCGCCCGCGCCGGCGCCTCGATTGCGCACAACCACAGCCAAGTGATTGGTCTGCCACAACTGCCGCCGCGCCTCGATCTCGAACGCGCGCAACAGCGCAGCCTTGGTCGATGCCTCACGTGCGCGTCGCTAGCCACGGCCGAAGCCGAGCAACGCATCATCGTCGCCACCGCTCAGTTCGTGGCACTCGCGCCTGACCCGCCGAAGATGCCGTTCGAGACCTGGTTGATGCCGCGCGATTGTCAGTCGGACTTCTTGCAGGCCGAGGCGGGCGCTCTTGCCACTGCGATGCAGCAGTGGCTGCAGGCGATCGGCGGCGGACTGGATCGACCAGCGTTCAATCTGTGGTTGCACCGCGTGCCGGACGCGCTGCTTGAGGCTGGCCCTGCGGAAGCTGGCTCTTCTGAAGCAGGGGAGCCCTGCCAAGAATCGTTCCATTGGCATTTCGAACTGCAGCCGCGCACCGGGCAACTCGCCGGCCTCGAACTCGGTGGCGACATGTACATCAATTCCGTACCGGCTGATGTCACCGCCGCCCGACTGCGAGCGGGCCTGACGAACTGATTCGAGCGGCAGGTCGCGTCGCAATCCGGTTCGACCGGCTTCGCAGCATTCGCACCGCCGCTACCGAATCTGAGCCAAGCAGTTGCATCAAAGACCTGCTACAGAGACAGTCCGCACGTCAAGAAGCCCTTAACGGCCCACTCCTCGCTCACGGAATGACGAATCAACCTAAGCAACAGTGGGGCTCACGCCTCGGTGTGATCCTCGCTGTGTCCGGCTCTGCAGTCGGCCTCGGCAACTTCCTTCGCTTCCCGGGCAACGCCGCTGAGAACGGTGGCGGGGCCTTCATGATCCCGTATTTCATTGCGCTGTTGCTGCTCGGGATTCCGATCGGCTGGGCGGAATGGACGATGGGTCGCTACGGCGGTCGCAAGGGGTTCCACGGTGCACCGGCGATCCTCGGTATCTTCACCAAGGGTCCGGTCGGTCGCTACCTCGGCGTGTTTGGCGTGCTGATCCCGCTCGGGGTCTACTTCTACTACGTGCTGATTGAGACGTGGTGTCTCTACTTCGTCATCCAGTACGTCAGCGGCGGCATCGGCATCGACTCCTCAGCGCCAATTGGCAGCTCCACGGAAATCGGCAGCCAGGTCGAAGTCACCCACACCTTCTTCAACCAGATCACCGGCGCCGCGGAAAACGGCATCCTGTTCTCGCAGCCTGACGGCGGCGGGTTCCACCCAATCGTCTGGACGTTCTTGTTGGTCGCCTCGATCAACATCTTCTTCATCTTCCGCGGGATCTCGAAGGGCATCGAAACAGTCTGCAAGGCTGCGATGCCGATCATGGCCGTGCTCGGCGTGATCATCCTGATCCGCGTGCTGACGCTCGGCACTCCCGACGAGGCCAAGCCCGATCAGAGCGTGCTCAGTGGACTGGGCTACCTGTGGAACCCCGACCTAAGCAAACTGACGGACTTCAAGACGTGGCTAGCCGCGTCTGGACAGATCTTCTTCAGTCTGTCGGTCGGCTTCGGCGTGATCATCAACTACGCGTCGTACATGAAGAAGAAGGACGACGTGGTGCTGTCCGGCCTGACGGCCTCGGCAACCAACGAGTTCTTCGAAGTCGCGCTCGGCGGCATGATCGCGGTTACGGCATCGATCGTCTTTGTCGGCGTCGCGGTGACGCAAGAAGGCCAGGGCGGCACGATGAGCCTCGGCTTCAAGACGCTGCCGATGGTGTTTGCCTCGATGCCTGGCGGCAACTTCTTCGGGGGAGCCTTCTTCCTGATCCTGTTCTTGGCAGCCATCACCAGTTCGCTGTCGATGCTGCAACCGACCAAGGCGTTCATCGAAGAGAGCGTCGGCTGTAGCCGCGTTGGCTCGACGATCATTGTCACGGTCTGGGGCCTGGTCGGCAACCTGTTCGTGCTCTACTACTCGAAGGGCCTGATCGCGCTCGACACGATCGACTTCTGGGTTGGCACGTTCTTCATCTTGATCGTTGCCGGCATCCAGATCATCGCGTTTGGCTGGATCTTCGGGATCGAGAAGGGCCTAAAGGAAGCCCACGAGGGGTCGAATATGCGCATCCCCGCGGTGTTCGCCTTCATCATGAAGTACGTCTCGCCGACGTTCTTGCTGATCGTCGTCGTTGGTTTCTGCATCAACAACGCGCCGGGCTACATCGACAAGCTGTTTGGCCACATCGAGATTGAGCTCAGCGATCCGAACCCGCCGGAAGGCGTCGAGGACGAAGCCAAGAAGGCTTGGACGTATGCGTGGACGCAGACGTCCGGCAGGCCAGGTGCGCTGACCAAGAACGGCCAGGCCGCAGCCAACTTCGTCGCCGCAGAACGCGCGGAAGGCGAAGAGAACTACGAAGCCGTGTTCCAAGTCGTCATCAACAACGGCGTCGACTCGCGCACCGAGACAGTCACGGAGGCTATCGATGTCGAGAGTCCTGCGGACGCCCGCAAGACTTGGCTGCTGCTGTTGCTGACGATGGCCGGCATCGCTGTCCTGATCTTCAAGGGTGCCAAGCGAGGCAAGCAACTCGGCCTCGACATCAACGGTGAGCAGCCGCTCAACGACTAGGCGCCGAACGTTGGGCGCCAGCCGGGTGCCCAACGACCATCTACACAACCAACCAATACTGAGGACGCAACAATGCTGCTCGCCCACACAGAACTGACCGTGACCGGCTGGATCTTCATGCTGACCTCCATCGGAGCGGTCGGCACGCTGGTCTTCTGCTGCTACAGGAAGATCCTGACGGACCCCGAAAACGACGAGCCGGAGCTTCCCGGCGGCCTCGGCCCGTAACCGACCCAGCCTGACTACAAGCAGACCAGTAGCCGTATCACGTCCAGCTCAGGTCTGTTGGACTTGGCCACGTGCTGGGGCGCGATCGAATCGCGTGACCTCGCTGGCGCCGCTACGTCACGGGCTGCACGGTAACCGCCGTGCCAAATACCAGGATCTCACACATCCCAGCCGCGATCGAACTGGTCGTGTAGCGAAGCCCCACCACCGCATTCGCGCCAATCGCTTCGGCTTGCTCGATGAGCCTGCGTTTCGCCTTGCTGCGCGCCTCGGTCATCATTTCCGAGTAGCCGCGGATCTCGCCGCCGACCAGTGACTTGAGTCCGGCAGCGATGTCACGGCCAAGATGCTTCGACTGCACCATGTTGGCTTCGACGATGCCGCGCTCGGCAACAATGCGATAGCCGGCCAGCGACCCAGTAGTTGTCAGCAACATCCGCCCGACAACGTGTCGGCGCGCAGATATTGCTGCGAAATCAGACGACCCAGGCGGCGTACCAAGTTGTTGCTTCTTGTCCTGGCACCGTACTGACTCGATTGCCGGCTGGGCACGACGTGCACGCAGGCGGCCGACTACTTCGCGGCCCCCGCCGCCACCTCATCCTTCACCGCGCGGTTCGATGCGGAAACCAGCGACACCGAACACGCGATGATCAACACCACCGCAAGAATGATCGGTGCCATCGGCATCGTCTGCCAGTGCGCGAGCGCCACTTGCGCACTCGAGTAGACCATGAAACCGAACAGCAACTGCAGGATGATCACCAACCACATCATCGGCGTCATGGTCGCGCCCATGACGCGCACACGCGCCTCTGCAGACAACGTGCGAAAGCGAGCGCGGTCCGGCATGTTCAGCATCTGCGAGTTTGCATGGGCCATGCGTCGCAACCATCCTGGCGCCATGAACCCCAACGCGACGGCGAACACCGTGCCGAGCGCGGGCATCCAAAACCAAGAAAGCACGGTCTTGTCGGCGAAGCGATCGGCCACGCCGTTGAGCCCGAAGTGCATCGGGATAGTGCCCGGCAGTTCGGACCAATAGCCGATCGCCAGCCCCCAGACGGCCAGCGTCGCAAGAACTAAGAGCGCACGCATGGACGCACTATAGCGCGCCCCGTTCGCCCACCGAGCGAAGCCGAACTAGAACGTCGCCGAGCCCGGCACGCGCGGATACGGAATCGCATCGCGAATGTTCTGCAGCCCCATGATGTAGACAATCAAGCGCTCAAAGCCGAGGCCGAAGCCAGCGTGCGGCACGGTGCCGTAGCGACGCAGATCGCGGTACCACCAGTAGTGCGCCGGATCGAGCTTCATCGCTGCCATGCGAGCATCGAGCACGTCGAGGCGTTCTTCGCGTTGGCTGCCTCCGATGATCTCACCGATGCCAGGCGCCAACACATCCATCGCGGCAACCGTCTTCTGGTCGTCGTTCACGCGCATGTAGAACGCCTTGATGTCTTTGGGGTAGTTCATCACGACCACCGGACGACCAACGTGCTCTTCACACAGGAAGCGCTCGTGCTCGGTCTGGAGATCCATGCCCCACTCCGGCGCGTAGTCGAACTTCTTACCGCTCTTCTGCAGGATGTCGATCGCCTTGCCGTAGTCGAGACGCTCGAACGATGCCTCCTGGAACTTCTTCAAGCGCTCGATGACGCCCTTCTCAATGCGCTCCTCGCAGAACTCGAGGTCGTCGCTGCGCACTTCGAGCACGTGTTGGAAGACGTGCTTCAAGAATGCTTCAGCGAGGTCGGCGTCGTCGTTGAGATCGGCAAACGCGATCTCCGGCTCCACCATCCAGAACTCAGCGAGGTGCCGCGTCGTATTGCTGTTCTCGGCGCGGAAGGTCGGGCCAAACGTGTAGACCTTCGACAGTGCCAAGCAGTAGGCCTCGACGTTGAGCTGACCAGACACGGTCAAGAACGTTTCGCGGCCGAAGAAGTCCTTATTCCATTCGATCTCGCCCTTGTCGTTCTTGGGCATGTTGCTCACGTCGAGCGTGCTGACCCGGAACATGTCACCAGCACCTTCCGCATCACTCGCCGTCACGATCGGCGTGTTGACCCAGAAGAACTCGTTCTTGGTGAAGAAGTCATGGATCGCAAACGCGGCCGCATGACGAATGCGTGCGACAGCGCCAAACGTGTTGGTGCGCGGACGCAAGTGCGCCTGCTCGCGCAAGAACTCGAGGCTGTGTTGCTTGGGCTGGATTGGATACGTCTCCGGATCGTCGACCAGACCGAGCACATCGACGGAGGCGGCTTGGATCTCGACGCTCTGGCCGCGGCCCTTCGACTCCACCAACATGCCTTGCACGATCAGCGACGAACCCGCCGTCAGCTTCTGCACCTCATCCTCGTAGTTCGACAGTTCCTTCTTGGCGACGACCTGGATCGTGCCCTGGCAACTGCCATCCGAGACTTGGATGAACGACAAACCGGCCTTGCTGTCGCGGCGCGTACGCACCCAACCGCGAATCTCGACTTGGCTATCGGTGGCGATCTGCCCTTGGAGCAGCTTGGCGATACTGACTGTCTGCATAGTTCCTCGAACCGTCAGCAAACAGCGCCACCGATACGGTGCCAACAGGTGTTTTGGTGTCCTGCTCCATTAGCCATGGCTACCGCGCGCCCCAAACTCCACGTTCTCCTCTCAGCGATCTTCGAGGATCGCCTGTATGACCGACCAGCTATAGGCGCACCGAATCACATCGCCTTTGTCATCTGGCAGATAGAAGCAGGGGTCCGCGGCGTCCGGCATGGGGAATCCCACGGGTTCTTGATCCTCACCGCGACGTATCGACTGCGGCCAGGTGGGGTTGGCCTTTTGCAGCGCGGCACGAGCGCCGTCGAGCCCTGTTGGCCTCGCGAAGTTGACGAAGCCCATGACGCGAAGCTCTATGCGCCGCTTCACGAATACTGTGATCTGCGCGGCTTCCTTGAGAACGCGCTACGACCAGTAGACCCATAAGGTCAACGGGCTCGTGCCGTCCTTGGTACTGATCTTCTTACCGCCAAGCAGGTCCTCAAACTCGAGCACCATCGGCTTACCAATTCGCTTGAGCTGGGCCCCGTAGCCGTGTGCGTCAGGCTTGAGCCACCGGTCGTTCGGCCAAACGTCCGCCACTGAAGACAGCAGCCCCTCGGCAATCTTGGTTGGGATACTGCGTGAGCGCAGCAGTTCCATGATTAAGTAGTCACCCTCGACGGCCTTGCCATCGACGGCGAGGAACGCATCGATCGCGTCCATGCCCGCCAGCGACCCGGCCTTCCTGAAGGCCGCCGGCGTGCTGCCAATTGAGTCGATCGGGAACTGCAACCGATCAAACTCCGCCAGAAACTCTGCTGCAGATCGGCTCTGGGCGACCATCGAGGCCACGGCGAGCGAGAAAACGAGAGCGGCTCGTAAGTTATTACGCATGGTGCATCCTCCGAATGAGGACACCATCTGCGGTGCGATCAGCCCGTCTGATTAAATCCACGACGCCACACCCAAGCGTCCCTAGACAAGCTAGGCGCGCACGTCGAGCGGCGGCGCGCTGTCGCTCTGGTGGACAATGCGGTCCATGCGAATGCGGCTGCCCGTCACACCATGCGCGGCAAAGCCACACTCGGCGAAGAAGCCCAAAGCCGACTCGTTGGCGATATCGATGTAGGCAACCAAGCGCCGCATGCCCACTTTACGAGCGCGCACCAGGGCCTGCTGGAACATCGAACGCCCCCGCCCACCTCGGCGGTGCTCCGGTGCGACGACGATTGTGACCTCGGCAACACCGTCGGGACCACAGTCCAAACGCACCAACCCGGTCGGCTTCCCAGCGGCGTGGGCGACGAGCGCGACGATGCGCGCATCGCGGACCAATCGCTCCGGCCACGCCGAACTTCCGCGCGGCACGGACAAGCCTGGACCGCAAAGCCAAGGTGCGACGAACTCGGCGTCGGCCACCTCAAAAGGGCGCAGTTGCAGTGGGTCCGATAGGTTGGTCATGGGCGAGTGCAGCAATCTAGCGCGAATGTGGGACGGGTAACCACCCGATCCATCATCACTTGGTTGCGATGGTTCGCTTGACCCAGACCCAACCTCGCGGCTAGCATGCTCGCCTAACCCGCAGATCGGTTTCGACCTGTGGGGGACTGGCGACCCGGAATCCCGGACAGTCGACAGGATCCTTTTCCTTTTTAGGTAGCTGCCAATGGGGCAGCGTGACCAATCAAGGACCCCGCCCATAAGGTCGGGGGCGTGGGATCCTTTCGCCTGCCCGGTTGTTTCGTTTCTCTCCACCGTCTTCTTTTCGACCTCTACCAGCACGCACTTCGTCCCCCGCACTGGAATGGCCAACCACGCTGAAATCCTCCGCTTCATCGACTCCATCGCTCGCGACAAGGAGATCGATAAGGAAGCGCTGATCGAAGGCATCGAGGATGCTATGTCGCACGCGCTTGCGAAGAAGTATGGCGTCGACGATGTCGACATCACACTCGATCGCGAGACCGGTGAGTTCGTCTGTAACTACGAAGTCTCGATGGAAGATCAGGGCCGCATCTTCGCGATGTCGGTCAAGCAAGCGATCATCTCTAAGGTGCGCGAAGCTGAGCGTGACGTCATCTACGCCGAATACGAGTCCAAGCTCGGCGAGATCGTCAGCGGCAACATCCAGCGCTTCGAAGGTGACACCGTCATCGTCAACCTTGGTCGCAACCTCGAAGGCATCTTGCCGCGCTCCGAAAAGGTCCGCAGCGAAAACTACAACGTTGGCGAACGCATTCGCGCGATGGTGTTCGAGGTCAAGAAGGTCGGGCCGCGCGTCAAGGTCATCTTGAGCCGCACCCACCGCGACCTCGTCCGCGCCTTGTTCGAACTCGAAGTCCCGGAAATCGCGGACAGCACGATTACGATTCGCCGCATCGAGCGCGAGCCGGGTTACCGCACCAAGTTGGCGGTCGACTCTGGCGACGACAAGGTCGACTGCGTTGGCGCCTGCGTCGGCGTCCGTGGCAACCGAATCAAATCGATCATCGACGAACTCAACGGCGAACGCATCGACATCATTCGCTGGAACGGCGAACCGATGACGCTGATCGCCAACGCGCTGAAGCCGGCCGAAGTCGGCGACATTACGCTCGACCACGACGTCAAGAAGGCGCTCGTGATCGTTGGTGAAGACCAGCAATCGCTAGCGATTGGTCGCAAGGGCCAAAACGTTCGCCTCGCCAGCAAACTGACTGGTTGGGACATCGACATCATGACGCGCGCCGAGCTGGAACAATCGGTCGCCGATGATGGCGCCGCCGAGGAAGCTGCCGCGGAAGCGGAAGAAGCTGAAACCGACGAAGTTGCCGATGTAGAAGCCGACCTTCAAGCAGACGTAGAAGCAGCTGAAGCGGAAGCATCTGCTGCTGATGCACCCGCTGCTGATGCACCCGCTGCTGATGCACCGGCTGTAGATGCACCGACCGAAGAAACACCACGAGATGAGTCACCATCTGGGGATACCCCCGGAGATGCCGGCACCGCCGACAGCCCGACCTAATAGGTCGAGCTACAGCTGCCGCATGCACTCATCACGCGACTGAATTTACAAACCCACCACGCACGCAAGAGCACAGAACCAACCAGTCTTGCCTAGCCGTTTTAACGGCCTTGACTGAGGAGCAAACGCGATTTGAAAAAGGTACGAGTCTTCGAACTGGCCAAAGAATTCGGGATGAAGGGTCCGGAGATGGCGAAGCTCTTGCGTGAGATTGGCTTCGAGAAAGTCAAGACGCACATGACCGCTCTCGACGACGCCGACATGATGATGGTCGAAGCGCGTCTCTCCGCTCAAGGTCTGCGGCGTAAGCCCGCTGAAGCCAAGGGCGGCGACACCGACGGTCTACCCAAGAAGCGTTCGCTTAGTGCGGCTGCAGAAGACGACGGTTTGCCTGCGAAGAAGGCGCTGCCTAAGAAGGGAGCCCTCACCAAGAAGACTCTTCCGGCTCCCAAGCGCCGCCTCCCCAGCGCGCCGATTCTCGACGAGCCGGAAGCAACTACCCCACCGCCACGCAAGTCGCTTGAAGCTGCTGCGATCGAACCGGTAGCAGACTCTCCAGCAGCCCCAGCAGCGAAGGCCCCGATCGCCGAAGCGGCCGTCGCGCCGCCGAAGAAGCCTGAGGCACCGGAAGCTCCCGCGGCAAAGGCCCCGGCAAAGCCGGCTGCTCCCGTCGCTGCTCCGGCCGCCAAGCAGGCCGAAGCGGCATCTGCTGCCCAAGCCCCTGCCGCCCAGGCCCCTGCTGCTCAGGCCCCTGCTGCTCAGGCTCCTGCTGC
>JBNMND010000076.1:0-20297 GCA_051274975.1 Planctomycetota bacterium
AAGGGGTTTCCGTTCGCGTCGCAATGACGCCTTCGTCTCTGCAATTCATCGGCGCGGTAACGTTTGCGGGCCTGACCGGTGCCCAGCCGATCCTGTCGTCGACGCAGGTCGATCAGAATGGCTCGGTGCCGCATATCGACGCGGCGCAGAACGCCGATGTCTACTGCATCGCCCCGGCGACCGCAGGTGTGTTGGCGCAGCTGGCAAGCGGCGCCGCCGATGATCCAGTCGCGCTGCTGGCGTTGACCGTCAAGTGCCCGATTGTCGTCTGCCCCGCGATGAACGACGCCATGTGGCATGCGCCTGCGGTGCAAGCCAACATCGAGACGTTGAAGTCGCGCGGTGTCGAAGTGCTCGGCCCGGCCACCGGCCACCTCGCCGAGGGCTATGACGCCATTGGGCGCATGGTCGAGCCAGAAACGATGCTCGAACGCTTGCTGCAAGTGATGCAGATCGGGTGAGCGACTGGGCCGGTTCAGCGCCACTTGTGCGCGCTTTTGTGCTGCAGGGACCAGACGCGGCGATGGCCGTTGAGTGGTTGCATGTGCACGCGCAAGTTGAAGGCGTTCTCGAAGAGCAGGATGCGTTTGTCGTATGGCTGCCGGGTGCGTTGCCGGAGTTGCCGAGCGGCCTCAAGGCCACCGTCGAAGAGCGCATTGTGCGTGCCGAGGACTACCACGTCACCGGCCTCGAGGATGACGAAGCGATCGTCGTCAGCGAAGACCTGCTCGTGCGGCCTCCTTGGGTGGAGCGCCCAGAGGGATTTGCCGGGACCGAACTGATCGTGCCTCGCGGTGGCGCGTTCGGTAGCGGGGAGCACGACAGCACCAAGGCAGCCCTCGTGATCATGCACCGCGGTTGGTCGGCTCCCGTCAGCGTGGCCGACGTCGGCACCGGCTCTGGCATCCTCGCCTTATATGCGAACGTGCGGGGCTGCGAACGAATCGAGGCCTGTGACATCGACGAACCGTCGGTGGTCGCGGCGCGCGAACTGCTGCCCAAAGCCAGCGTCTATGTCGGCGGCGCCTCCACCATGCGGCCGTGTGACCTGATCGTGGCCAACATGACAGGCACCGAGCTTCGCGGTTCGATGACCGCGATCTTGTCGACTTGGACCCAAGCGAACGACCTGATCCTCAGCGGCATGCGCGCGCACGAAGTCGATGACCTGGTTGCCAGCGTGCCAGCGCGTGAGGTGGATCGGGAGACGCTGGGTGCGTTTACCGCCGTGCGCTTCACTGCCCGCTAGCTTCACCGCTAGCTAGCATGGCTGTCGAGTCTGAGGCTGTGCCCTTACCCGGGTGTCTTCACGTAGACATCGAACCGCACCTTTTCGCTACCGACGGCATGCGAGACATCGGCCGCGATCGGGTCGTTGTGGGGGTGTCGCTTGACCACGACGCGGTCCTTGGCGACCAAGCGAGCTGCGGCGAGTAGGGCGACCTCATCCAGCGTTTCGTGTGCCAGAGCCCGGCACGCCTGCATTTCTTTTTTGACCTGGGAGCGGCCCGGATCGCTGAACATGGGGTCGAGGTAGACGACGTCTGGGCGTTTTTCGGCAGGAACTTTCGCCAGCCAGTCGATCGATTCGGCCTTCAAGACTTCGATTTCCGCGCCCAAATCGTCGACTGCGAGCTGCAAAAGGGCACACAGCGCGGGCACCCGTTCGATCGCAATTACGGCGCACCCTAAGTGGGCAAGCACCATCGCGTCGCGCCCCAATCCGGCCGTGGCATCGACGACAGATACGGTCGACCGACGATTAAGGCCGACGGCGCGCGGCAATGGATCCGTACGGCGCGCCGTTCGAATCCGCCTTGCCATGGGGCCTTGCGCAACGTCGACCCGGATGCTGTAGCCACCCTCTTCAAGAGGAGCGCACAGGGTCATGTTTCCCATGGACCGAATCAATTGCCAAGAGCTAGTATCCCGGGCCGTTGCGACCCTGATGCCGAATCTCTCGGCTATCTGCGCATCACTGCCACTTCCGCCGGGAGACAGCGTTACTTCCAAGTTATCCGGCATAGGTCACGATTCATTCTGCTTCGGTCGGCCGGAGTTCATCTGCAACCGAACAGAATGGCCGCTTCGCGCGTCCAATGCCATGGCCTACCTCGCCTCGGTAGAATCGCCCTGAGACTTCTCCTACGTCTACCGGAAGTCACCTCTCTCGCTGAGGTGTTAGACTTTCGCAGATCGTGATCGCTATACCGCTCGCCGGTAATGATCCACGGTCATTCTTCTCTCCAGCCTCTGTAACTCTCCACCTCTCCATGCGGCGCCTGCATCTCAAGCTGTTTTATCTCCGTACCCGCGTCAAGCGCGAAGCCCAAGGCGTCACTGCCAAGACGCTCGGTGTGCGTCCTGCCACGATGTCCCACCTCGAGCAAGGTCGTTCACAACCGACCCTGCCGATGCTTCTCGCACTGTGCAAGCACTACGACGTCACTCCTACCTACCTGCTCGACGACGCTCGTCCGATCGACCCGACCGGCCGTGACCGTTGGGGAGAGCGCGACAACGTCATTGCGCGCGGTGATTGGATGGAAGTGCCTGAAGGCGCCATGGTCACCACGCACGACGGTGTTCGTCTCGTGGCCGTGCAAGCCGGTGCTCGTTACTATGACGCCAGCGCGCAAGCTCAGCGCATGACCTGCCCTACGCCCGCTGCGGCCAAGGAGCTAGAAGGTGGTCTCGCCACTGCTAAGGTCGAGCGCGATAAGGAACTCGAGGACACGTTGCTCCGTGAGCTGATGGGCCAGCGCAAGCCGCGCAACAAGCCGGTCGCCAAGAGCAGTGTGCTGAAGAGCGCGATCGCCCAGTAACCCGATCCCGCCCGCAGTAACACCGACAATGGCCGCGTTTTCGCGGCCATTGTCGTTTGCAGACTCAGGTTGCCTTGTTGCCACGCTTCGCGACGAGGCCGCTGGCCAGCCCACGTAGGTAAGGCCATAGGAAGCGAGTCGATCGGCTGAGCCATAGACCGGCGATCGGTTTGCACCCAATGGCGATTGCCAGGAAGGTCCACCTCTGCACGAAGTTCAGCCGCTTTCTCGCCAGCAACACCTTCGCCCGCGTCAGCCAGAATAGGCGTTCGGCCGAGAGTTCGTTGAGGACGTGCTCGCCAGGCTGGCTGCCGCCGCCGCGATGCGTTGCGCGTGCTTCCTGGGTGATCCACAGTTGCCGCCCGCGCGCTAGTACCTCGCCGCACAAGTCCGCATCTTCGCAGTAGAGGAAGAACGTCTCGTCAAACCGCAGGCCGGCGTGCAGCAAGTCGCATGTGACGAGCATGCAGGCACCTGTGACAAACTCCGTCTCATGCTGGCTAGTTGCCGGTGGTGGGCGGTGGAAACCGCTGAGGGTCCAGCGCGGAAAGCGACCGTTTTGGAACCATGCCTGCCCGGCCGCATCGTCGATGCGACAGCCGACGATGCCAGCGAGTGGGTGGTCGTTGGCGGTCGCGACCATCTTGCCAAGAGCTTCCGCGGTGAGCGTTGCATCGGGATTGATGAGCAGCAAGTGTTTCGCAGTCGGCCATTGTTTGAGTGCGATCTCAATGCCCTGATTGCATCCCGCGCCAAAGCCGTCGTTGCGTTTTGACTGCAGCAGCGTGACATCATTGTGTGCGCGCAGCTGTGCGGCGAGGCCTGGCCACGAGTTGTCGGGCGATTGGTTGTCAATAACGACGATGCCTGGTCGTTCTGCCTGTTGTCGCAGCGAGGCGATGCACGCGAGGGTGTCCTCCGCGTTGCGATAGTGCACGACGACGGCGGTGCAGGTGGCACCGACGGCGGACGTGTTCAGGAGTGCTGCTTGCTGCGTTGCGGTGGCTGGCACGCGGCTTCCTCCTGATTACTGTGGTTGGCCACTTGCGCGGGCTCGGTTGCCGCCTGCAGTGGCAATTGCGGGTCGTGCGTGATGCCCTTCCAGATACCGGCAATCGTGCCGAAGGCATGCTTTGTAAAGCAGCGCACGAACGCGGTTGGCCTGAGTTTGCCGCGCAGCATCCATGTCAAGAAGCGCGTCAGTTTGGGAACTTGCATGCAGGTGCCGAAGACGGAACCGTAGATGAGACCACCGTGCTTGATTGCGAAGTACAGATTGTCGCGGGCAACGGTGAACCAAGCTCGATCCTCGAGAGAGCGTCGGAACGGTCCCGGTGAAGATTGGTGCGTAACCGCGGCATGCTCGCGATAGCACATGGAGTGGCGCGATTGATCGGCGTGTGCATACAAGCGATAGCACACGTCCATGTCGTCCGGTTGGTAGGGCAGGTTCTCGTCAAAGCCGCCGCACTGCAGCAGCGATGACCTGCGGATGGCTAGATTGCAGCCGGAGAAGCTCGGCGACATGCCTGCCGGAGTCGGTTGGCCGTTGGCGATTGGTATCAGTCGGCCAATGCGTGAGGCAGCCAAGCGCTCGCATTGCAGTGAGCCATTGCCGCGAAACACCGGGCCGCTGGCCGCGACGACGCGTTCGTCGGTGAACGCGGCGTGCAGTTCGCGCAGCCAGTCGTTTCGCGGCCACGCGTCGTCGTCGAGGTAGACCAACACAGCACCGCGGGCGGCTTGTGCGCCGATGTTGCGTTGTCGACTGATGTGACGCGTCTTCGAGTGCAGGACCTTCACGGTCGAGAACTCGCTGGTGACCATCGCGACCGCGGCATCGTCATTGGGACCGTGCACAGTGATCACTTCGGCGCTCGGAGTTCCCGGCTTAGCGAGGTGCGCGTGCAGCTCGGTCAAGCAGTGACGCAGGTCGTCGTAGCGGTCGCTGGTGACGATGACGATTGAGACTTCCGAGATGTTGGTTGTCTCGGTCTCAGCCATCATGTCGAGGCCCTTTGCGCGACGAACATGCTGTCAACGTAGCGTCCGTTGATCCAGTCTGGGTTGTCGACGATCAATTCGTCGACTACTCGCCGCGGGCCAGAGTGGATCGGGTGCACGACATCGTGCATGGCAAGAAAGCCGCCTGCTCGGATCTTCGGCGACCAATCCTCAAAGTCGCGGCGCACCGACTCGTAGCTATGGTTGCCGTCCAAGAATAGCAGGTCGATGGACTCTTTGATGGATGCCGCATGTTCGTGGCTAAGGCCAGGTCGAACGTCAATGAGGTCGCGGACATCAGCCGCAGCCAGGTTCTCCTCGAAGGCGCGGCGCAGCGGTCCACCGAGGTCGGTGGCCCGGTCGCCATATTCGTCGCTACTTTCGTGATCACCGGAAGCATCGAACGGGTCGATGCAGGTAAGCATTGCCCCGTTCTTTGCGCGTAGACCACGAGCGATGCAGACGGTGCTCTTGCCTTGCCATGACCCGATTTCGACGGCGCGCGGTTCGGGCTCAGTAAGGCCCTTGGCCAGTTCAAACAGCGTGATCGCTTCGTCGACCGTCAGCCAGCCGTCGATCGACGCATACGGCAAGATGCGCGAGTAGCGCAGCCCGCGCATCAGCAGTTTGGCGCGGGTTCCGAGGCGCCATGGCTTCTTGGTCAGCATCATTCGTTCCTATCGACCTTTGGCCGCAACCAGTTGAGACTCCTCAGCACTGGCGCGGCCTGGTGGTTTGAACCGGGGACAGTGCGTGAACTCCGTTGGGACTTGGCGGTACACAGATTGGGCCTCTGGGCCTAGTCGTTGAAGCCGCTGGCGGTTGCTAGGCCGTCGCCGACTTGGGTGAAGCGGCCGCGTAGTTCGAGCAGCCAGAGCACGGCGGCGTAGCCCGCGGCACCGAAGCAGATGCGCGCTGGGAGCTGCCAGTGGGGGGCGAGCCAATCGACCGGTAGCGAGGCGGCGCCGGCGGTGGCCGCGGCGGCGACCAGCGGGCCGCCGAGCGAGCGCAGGAACGCGTGCGAGACTTGCAGTGCGGACAGGCCGTTGACCAGATATACGGCTTGGGCCACGGCGGCCGCGGTCGCGGCGAGCGTCGCCAGCATCGCGGCTTCCATGTTGGGGATCAGAACGAGCGTGAGCAGCGCGCAAGCCTGGAACACGGCTGGCCAGCCGAGGCCGTGGGCATACGAACGGTCGCGTTGGCTGGCGAGCAGCGAGTGGCTGCATTGCCAACCGACGTGTTGGCAGATGCCGGCGAACAGCAGCAGTCGCAGCACGTGGCCGCTCATGGCGAACTCGGGACCGCTCAGGGCACATAGCGAATCGGCGACCACCAGGCCGCCGGCGCAGATCGGTGCCGTCAGCCACAGCGTTGCGCGCATTGCGGTGCCGAAGGTCTTCTTAGAATCGCCTTTCTGCCCGGCGTGCAACAGGTGCGGTAGCAGCAACCGTGCTAATTGCGTCGACGGCAATAGAGCAGCTGCTGCGAAGCGCACTGCTACGGCGTAGTAGCCCGCTGCGACGTCGCCGCACATCAGCGCGATCAACGCGATGTCGCCAATGGCGAGCAGCTCGTGGGCGGTTTGGCCGGCGCCAACGGCGGTGAGCCCGAGCGGTTGTTGCTCGGGTTCGTGTTCGAGCGGCAGGCGGCGGATTTGCAGGATAGCGCCGCCGGCGTAGACGCAGCGGCAGGCGAGGCTGATGCCGGCCAACACTTCGAGATGTTGGTTGCCGAGCAGCGCCCAGACGCCAATCAGCGCGAGTTGCAGCACGGCCGCGGCCGAGTCGAGCAGCACTTCACTGCGCGTGCGACCGGCGGCGTCGATGAGGTTCTTGAGGTCGAACGCGGCGGGCACGACATGCAGTGCGCACAGCAGCCAGAACCACGGCCGCACCGAGGTGACGAAGCCAATGGCGACCGCGAAGATCGCGAGCATCAGGCCGATCAGCAATCGCATGTAGACGGCGTGGCCGACGAGTGCGCGAGCGGCATCAGGTTGCTTGCTGACGGCGCGCGCCACCAGGTTTCGCACGCCAGCGCCAGCGAGCACGGCGAGCATCGCTGCGACGGCCATGCCTTCGGCGTAGATGCCAAGACCCGCGACGCCGAGCGTTCGCCCGACGATGACGAATGCCAACAGCTGCAGCACGCGCTGAACGACGACTCCTGCGCCTAGGCAGAGCAGGGTGCTGCGGACCGAGTGCTTCACGTCGGTCTTATCGGCATTTGTGGCGCCTACGCGTAGTTTCGTGTCGGCCGGCTAGGTGGCCGCCAGTGGCCAGGTCGGCCCGGGGCGATACGGCAGCGGCCGAGTGTTGGATTCTTCATCGCCTTGCAGCCGCCGTTCGACCGCTTGCACCATGCCGAGCATGCCGTTGTGGTTGGGTGCTGTGGCCGAGCACCAGACGTGGCCGTGGCGCAGAACCCAAGTCAGGAACCGCTGGCGCAGGGCTTTACGATCGATCTTCTGAGCTTGGGCGATCGCTTCGGGAAGGTCCTCGACGGTGGTGTTTGTCGTCACGCCGGGAAGTCCATACAGCGCCCGCCCGAGGTTGACGACTGGCGTGCCGGCCAGCAGCGCAACGGTCGCCGCAGGATGGTTGATCGTGATCGTGGCAGCTGCCGTGGACGCCAGAACCGCGGCGTTGCTCGGCGCGGCAATGCGAACGCGATCGCTATGTTTGCCAGCCAGCGCGTGGGCACCCATTTGGCTCTCAATGGCATTGCCGGGCAGCACGGCGACGACTTGCGTGCCGCTGCTAATCGTGTCGGCGGCGAGCAGCGCGTGGTGCATCAGCGTGCGGGCATCCGGCGGCGAAGTCGCGTCGAGCACGACTCGAGGATCCTTCGCATGCTGCAGAAGCAAGGCGACGAACGGCGGCTTCAGGTCCGGCACCGGTGCGGCCATCGCTTCGAACCGGTCGCTCGTGAACGGGGCGCGCCAGCCGTGCATCGCGTTCTTGGCAGATTGGAGACGACCCCGCAGCAAGTAGCTGACGGTGTCCGCCATGCGCCGACTCAGTCGCGGTACTTGAACGGGCGCACGTGGTAGGGCCAGCGGCTCGCCGCCAGCAAGGGCATGAGTGAGCGCCGCATCCAGCAGCGCCTTGTCGGGTGCGACGACCGAGAAATCCTTCGCCTGCCAGCGCCGGCAACTCGCATCGGCGTCGAGGCCGCGTTCGTCGACTTGCATTGTGTGCGGCAGCAGCCCCTCGCCCGTCCAGAGCACCTTGCTACCGACCACACGCGCAGAGAATTGCATGCATGCGGCGGCCACCGAACGTTCGTCGTGGAACAGCACCAGGTCCGGTTGTTCTCGTGCGAACCAATCGCTGATTGCGGGCGCAAGTCCCAGTAGTTGCCGGCGCTCATCGGGCCCTTGCACTTGCTCTAGCAACTCTCGCATCGCCGTCGGGCATTCCTTCCGAGTGCCCGACTCGACTAGATCGACATCCGACACTTGCTGGCGCCAGAACGTGAATCGGCAGCGGTCCGCGCACAGGATGGAAACTCGGTGGCCCCGGCGCAGCAGATCCCGGCGTAGTCGGTGGTGCAGGTGGAATCTGCCGATGCTCGGTGCTGCGAAGACTATGTGGCCCATGCCGTGGGGGCCTTATCGACAGGCTGTGGCATCCGGCTTGACCCGTCAGCGAGTGCACGTCGGCGTTACGCTACAGCGAGCCCAACCGCGGGATTCCATCGCTGCGCGATCGCGATTCTGTCGCTACACTCCTTCGGCCCCTTGCCGCGCCTCTGTTGTGACTCGCAACAGCAGTTTGGCCCGTTACTTGGTCGAGAACCTTTCCCACTATGCTTCGTTCCGTCATCTTCTCTGCTGTCACTGGCATGACTCTGGCAACCGTTGGTGTTGCGCAGAATCTGCCGACCAACTTCGTTGCCGACACGCTGATCTCCAGTGGTCTGCAGGCTGGCCACGACTTCTCATTCTTGCCTGATGGCCGCGTGTTGATTGCCAACCGCGGTGGTCTCGTGCAAGTCTGGGCTGGCACCGGCAACCCCGTCACCGTTGGCACCGTCTCCTCTGTTGAGACTGGTTCCGAGCGCGGACTACTCAGCATTGAAGCCGATCCGAACTTCGCGACGAACGGATACTTCTACGTCTGGTGGTCGAGCAACTCGGACAGCTTCATGCACCTGGACCGCTTCACGTGCACGGGCCAACTGTCGAACCCGACCAGCACCAGCCTGTCGTTCTCGACGGCCTCGCGCCGCGTGATCATTAACTCGGCTCCGGACTCGGCCTTCAACCACAACGGTGGCTCTTGCCGATTTGGTCCCGACGGCATGCTCTACCTGTCGATTGGTGATGACGCGAGCTCGTGCTCGGCGCAGAGCCTGACGTCGAAGCGCGGCTGCCTGTTGCGCATGGATCTTTCGGGCTTGGCGTCGACGCCGAGCAACTCGGAGCCGTCCTATTCGTCGATCGATCCGGGCAACAACCCGATGAGTGCGGCGACCAACTGGACCCAGTTGGTCATCGCCTACGGCCTGCGTAACCCGTTCCGCATGGAGATCGACCAGGTCACCGGCAACTGCTACATCGGTGATGTTGGCTTGAGCCAATCCGAGGAATACAGCGAATACGTCATCAATGGCGGCAGCTACTCGCTGATCAACTTCGGCTGGCCGTGGCGCGAAGGCTTTGGCAGTGGCGGCGGATGTGGCGGTGGCGCCCCCGGCGGCCTGCTCAACCCGATCGCGGCGGTGACGTCCGGTTCGTGGAACTCAATCGTCGGTGGCCCGCGCTACCGCAACCAAGGCGGCGCGTTTGACTTCGGCGCCAGCTACGAAGGCGATGCCTTCTACATGGACTACTTCTCCGGTCAGGTGCGACGCATCACCAACAACGGTGCGAGCTGGAGTGCGGCCCCGGCCGTTCCCGGCCAAGTGAACGCAACGGACTGGGCGAACGGCATGGCGGCTACGGTCAGCATGCGTCAGGGCCCCGATGGCGCGATCTACTACCTGCAGCACAACGGCACCTACGCGACCAACGGCGGCAGCTTCAAGCGCATCCGTCCGCTCGGCCCGACCAACAGTGTCACGGCCATCAGTGGTGGCGACCAGATCGGTCCTGCTGGCGAAGTCTACCCGACGCCGTTGGTTGCACAGGTCTTGGATACCAACGGCCAACCGCTGCCGAACGGCACGATCAACTTCTCCGTGACCGGCGGCCACACGCTGTCGACGACCAACCCGGTCATCGCGGACGGCAACGGCTTCGCGCAGACTTCGGTCACGGGAAACCCGATTGCTGCAGGAGCCTTCACGGTCACCGGCAGCACGCCAGGTTCGCAGACCAACGCTGAGTTCGGCATGTTCTCGCGCAAGCTGACGGCTACGGGAATCATGTCGACGTCGACGCTGCTGATCCTGTCGACGGTCAACCAGACGCAAGCTGTTCCGGCGCAGATCCCCTACATCGTGTTCATGTCGTTCCCGGGTTCGCAAACCGTGCCGACTCCGATTGGCCCGATCTGCACAGATCCGAGCTACGCGTTGACGGTGGTTCTCGAAGATGGCACTGGCGCCTTCGGCGGTGTTTCGATCTCCGGTAGCGGTGCGATCGGCACTCCGAGCAAGACCTGGCTCTACTCGGGTATCCCGAACTTCCTGCTGGCCGGCCAGCAGATGCGCTTCCAAGCAGTCGGGTTTGACCCGGTCAGCGGTTGGTTCCGCACGAACTGCGAACTCGAGCAGTTCTAGAACGCCGCCTGAGTGAGAGCGCGCTCTCGAGCGCGCAATCGCTAAGCAAACAGCCTCGGCCACCTCACGGTGTTCGAGGCTGTTTGCGTTTGTGCTCTCGGTTGCTAATCGGTCTGCTTGCCACATGGCTGCGAACAAGCGTGTCGCGGAGGCGTTGGCCTCGCTGAACAAGATGAGCACCAAGAAGGTGCGCGATGGCATGTCGCGGTTTGGCATTCCGAACGGCCGCGCGATCGGCGTGCCGGTTGGCGAGATGCGCAAGCTTGCCAAGCAGTTGGGCTGCGATCACGAACTCGCCGAAGCGCTCTGGCACGAAGAGTTTTACGAGGCGCGCATGCTCGCGACGATGGTCGCTGACCCAAGGCGGGTCACGCCGAAGCTGATGGATGCGTGGTGCCGCGACTTCGATAACTGGGCGCTCTGCGATACGGCGTGTTTCAGCTTGTGGCATCTCACGCCGCATGCGTTCGCTAAAGTGAAGGTGTGGAGCAAGCGCAAAGGTGAGTTCCAGAAGCGCGCCGCGTTCGCGCTGCTGGCCAGCCTCGCGCAGCACGATAAGAAGGCGCCCGACGAGCCGTTCCTCGCGTGCTTGCCGTTGATTGAGGAGTGCGCGGACGACGACCGCAACTTCGTCATGAAGGGCGTCAACTGGGCGCTGCGTGGCATTGGCGAGCGCAGCAAGGCTTTGCACCTCGCGGCGATGACGTTGGCGAAGCAGTTGGCGAAGTCCGACGGCAAGGCACAGCGGTGGGTGGGCAAGGATGCAGTGCGGCAGTTGCAAAAGCCGGCGATCTTGGCTCGCATCAAGCGAGGTTCAGCCAAGAAGTCGGCCGCCAAGAAGTAGCTCGCACTCAAGCGAACGGCAAAAAAACTCATCCGCTGGCCAGCCCGGCTGCCGGTTTGGGGGGCATGAAGACCCTCCTAAGTCTCTTGTGCGGCGGTCTCTTGATCGGCTCCGCTATTTCCCAGCGGCTGTTTAGCTGGGACGCGCTCGGTGGCGCGGTCTCGGAGATGCAGCCGCCGAAGGTGTTCCCGCCGATCCCGATGGTCGGCCCGTCCGGCGATATTTCCATCGATAAGATATTCACCCTTAACGGGTTATGCATACGTCCGCGCCACGTGTTAGCCGGCGGATTCGCCTGCGACACCAACGACCTGGGCGCAGTGCCGTTCTCGGCCGTGATGGGGCCGATGGGCGAGGGTCTGGCGTTCATGAACCATCCGGCGCAAGGCCGGCGCTGCCAGGCTGCGAGGGCTGTCCCGGCCTGTCGCTGGGCCCGACCGCGTTCACCACCAGCGTGATGTCGGCCGGCAATGGCGGATTCAGTGCCGGAATGGGGGGCATGCCACCAGGAACGTTCGGGCTGTTCGGATTCGACACAGTCACCGGGTCCGTGCTGTGCGCGCCGCTGGGCAGCTGCCCGCTCGGCCTGACCCTCAGTGCCACGCTGACCCTGATCACTGCCGACCCCGCTGGCGACATCTTCCTGCCGTTGTCATTGGCGGGTGCACCGATCGGATCCTTCCTGAACAGCCAGAATGTTGCCTTCTGTGCGACCCTGCCGGTCGGCTTCGCGTTCTCCCGGTTACAGACGATCGCCGTCGGCGGTTTCTAGGGGAGAGGCGGCGGATTGGGGCTCGGTCGGAGCGTGGAGTTGATGGGTGCGGCGGGTATCTCGTCGCTCAGACCACCTCCGCCCTTGACCGCCCCGGGGCAGATCCGCACAATCCTTGCCCCCATTCTTCTCCCGGATCCCCCTCCGTCCCGCCCCGATGACCCGACCACTCGCTGTGATTTGCCTTGCCGCCGGCATGGGCAAACGCACCAAAGTCAGCATGCCCAAGGTGCTGCTGCCTTTGTGTGGTCGCACCTTGGTGTCGTCGGCGTTGCTGGCGGCGGCTGAGCTGAAGCCGGCCCGCACCGTGGTGGTTCTGCATAACCAGATGGAGCGCGTGCAAGCTTCGTTGGAGAAGGAACTCGCGGGCAAGTTTGACAGCAGCTCCCAGAGCATCGACTACATCGACCAAGGCGCGCCGAAGGGCACTGGTCACGCGGTGCAAGTTGGCATGGAGCCGCTCAAGGACTTCGTCGGCGATGTCATTGTCATCTACGGCGACTGCCCGTTGATGACCGCTGAGACGTTGCAAGACATGGTCGACCTGCGCGTCGATTCCGCGTGCTCGGCGCTGACCGCTTACCCGGATGACGCGGCGGGACTCGGCCGAATCCTTCGCAATGAGGTAGGCAACTTCGTTGGCATTCGCGAGCACAAGGATTGCTCCGACGAAGAGCTGATGATCGATGAGACCAACTGCGGTTTCTACTGCTTCGACAGCGAGAAGCTGCGCCCGGCATTGGCGCGATTGCAGCCGAACAACGCGCAGGGCGAGTACTACCTGACGGACGTGATCGCCGACTTCGTGTCGCAAGGCGAAGTGCTGCCGACCGCCGAGGCCGCCGACATCGCTGAGATCATGGGCGTCAATTCGTTGGCCGACCTGTCGCTGGTGCAGTCGGTGATGCAAGAACGCATCCTGTTCGAGCACATGAGCAACGGCGTGTTGATCTCTGACCCTGCGGCGACGTGGATTGATCACGACGTCGAGATCGGTAGCGACACCAAGATCCTGCCATGCACCGTGATCGGCATTGGTTGCAAGATCGGCAACGGCTGCGAAGTTGGTCCGTTCACGCACCTGCGCGGCGGCACGGTGCTCGACGATGGCGCCGCACTCGGTAACTTCGTCGAAGCCAAGAACACGCACATGGGTGCTGGCGCCAAGGCCAAGCATCTGACCTACCTCGGCGATGCCGTGGTGGGGGCGAAGGCCAACATCGGCTGTGGCACGATCACCGCCAACTACGACGGCGTGAACAAGCATCAGACCAAGATTGGTGCGCGCGCCTTCATCGGCAGTGGCACGGTGCTCTGCGCCCCGGCCCAGGTCGGCGACGATGCCATGACGGCGGCGGGCGCAGTCGTGAAGCCAGGATCCAACATTAAGACGCAGGAGCTTTGGCTCGGCGTCCCGGCTCGCTACCTGAAGCAACGTGAGTTGCCAGCGGCAGTACCACCGTCAGCAGTACCACCCGTGACTGGAGAAAAGAACTAATGAGGATGCGCGGCGAACGTCTGCGCGTGTTCAGCGGCACCGCCCATCCGCGGTTGGCGCAGGACATCTGTTCGTTCATGGGTGTTCCGCTCGGCGCGGCGTCGCTGCAGCGATTCCCCGATGGCGAGATCAACCTCAAGGTCGAGTGCGATGTGCGCGGAGCCGACGTGTTCGTCGTGCAGCCGACCAGTCCGAACGTGCATGAGCACCTGTTCGAACTGCTGTCGTTTGCCGACTGCTTGCGTCGCGCATCGGCCGATCGCATCACGGCGGTGATCCCCTACTTCGGCTACGCCCGAAAGGATCGCAAAGACGAGGGCCGGGTCCCGATCAACGCCAAGCTGGTCGCCAACATGCTGGTCACGGCTGGCTACGATCGCGTGGTCACGGTCGACCTGCACGCCGCCCAGATCCAGGGCTTCTTCGACATCCCCGTCGACCACCTCTACGCGCGCCCGGTGATGATCAACCAGGTGCGTCAACTCGGCGCCGAGAACATCAAGATCGTGTCGCCGGACATCGGTGGCACCAAGCTCGCGCGCGCCTACGCCAAGGACCTTGGCTGCGACCTCGCGATCATCGACAAGCGCCGCATCAGCGGTGAGCAAACCGTCATTGAGCACGTCATTGGCGAAGTCGAAGGCCACGACATCGTGCTCGTCGACGACATGGTCTCGACCGGCGGCTCGATTGTCGACGCCGCTCGCATCGTCAAAGAGAAGGGCGCCAACAAAGTGTTCTTGGTCGCGACGCACGGTGTGCTCGCCGGCAGTGCTGTCGAGCGTCTCAACAACGCCGACGTCGAGAAGATCCTGTTCGCCGACACGATTCCGCTGCACGACCGCGGCCTTGAGCGACTCGAAGTCGTCTCGATGGCGCAGCTGTTGGCACGCGCAATTGACCGCATCCACCGCAGTGAGAGTGTCAGCATGCTCTTCGAGAGTGATCGCTGATCGCACTGCAACCGCATTTTTAGTCATCGCAGTTCGAACGTAGTTAGAGGTAAGTCATGGAAATCGCCCAAATGAAGGCAGAGCGCCGGAGTGCGCTGGGTCGTAATCAGATCAAGAAGTTGCGTGCGGAAGGCTGGATGCCGGCCGTTGTCTACGGACAAGGTGGTGAGCCGATCTCCATCCAGATCTCCGAGTGGGAACTGGAGCAACACCTGAAGTCGCGTCACAAGGTGTTCAACCTCGATGTCGCTGGCACCCAGATTGAGAGCTTCTTGCAGGACGTGTCCTACAAGACGACCAACGATCGCCCGCTGCACGCCGACTTCCTGCGCATCAGCTTCGATCAGCCGATCGAAACAGTGCTCGAGATCGCCCTGCTGGGTCACCCCGCTGGTCTCGCCCGCGGTGGAGTGCTCGTGAAGGACCGCTTGAGGATCAAGGTTACGGCCCTGCCGACCAAGCTTCCGGAAATCCTCGAGGTCAAGATCAGTGGTCTGAACTGCGGTGACTACCTCCGCGCCAAGGACCTGGTCCTGAGCGATGGTGTCGCGCTGGCCGTGGATGCCGAAGACGCCATCTGTCACGTCACCGAGGCGCCAGTGGCTAAGGCCGAAGGCGACGAGGAAGAGGCTAAGTAGCTTGAAGTAGCGTTTCGGGTCGATGGGGGACTTGTTCCACTTCGGCTTGCTGCGTAACCTTCTCGCCCCTCCAACACCGTCATGGGTTGGCATCGGATCGCAATCGGCATCGGCAACCCCGGTCCCGAATACGAATCCACCCGACATAACGTCGGGTTCATGGTGCTCGATCTCCTGGCGGAGCGGATGGAACTCTCCTTCACACGTTTGGATCGCAACGGGCCTGATGGCTCCAAGCGATTCTCAGGCAAGGTGAAGGCGCAGGCCTGTGAAGGGCGTCGCAAGGGCAAATCGTTCTTGCTCGCCAAGCCACAGACCTACGTGAATCTGACCGGTGAAGTCGCAGCTCCTTTGCTGCGGTATGCCAAGCGCACACCGGACTCGCTCTTTGTAATTGTAGATGACCTGAACCTACCGCTGGGCCGGATTCGCATCCGGCCGTCGGGCAGTGCAGGGGGCCATAACGGCCTCAAATCCGTGCAGCAGATGCTGCAAACGGACGCATACCCCCGTCTCCGTCTCGGTATCGGACCACCTGCAACATCCAGTAATGAGGATGGTGCGGACTCCGAAGGTCGAAAGAAGGCCGCCGATCCCAAAGCACAACAGCCCAAAGCACAACAGCTGAGGGGGCGCGATTGGCCTGACTTCGTCCTGGCTCCATTCCTCCCGGAGGAACGTGAGGTTCTGAGTCGTGTTCTGGTTCAAGCCGCCGACTGCGCGCAAGCGTGGCTCGATGGTGAGGACCTGAAATCCCTGATGGGAACCTACAACTGATTTGCTGCTGCAGCAGTGTGACACTCAAACAGTGCCTTACTGCTGCGCCCGTAGTTCGTCAGTTGCTCACATTCTGCCGTCAACATTCTGATACCCAGACGCGTCGTCTGGAACAGTCACGGGCATTGCCCGGGAGATAGAAATTTGGACCGTACCCGCACTTACGAATGCATGTGTCTTCTCGATAACCGAGAAGTACGCAAGGGCTGGGAGTCAGCAAAGGACTCCGTCGCAGCCATCTTCACCAAGCACAGCGCGAAGATTCTCAGCAGCCGCCGTTGGGATGAGCGTCGCCTCGCCTACCCGATTAACGGGCAGGTTCGCGCGACCTACCTGCTGATCTACATGGAGATCCAAACCGGCAACATCCCGGTTCTCCGTCGTGACCTGCAGTTCAGTGACTCGCTGCTCCGCTACATGATCAGCGACTGCCCGGATGTGCCGGAAGGTGCCTACGAGCCGGAAGAAGAGTTCGACGTCAACGCGATCCCCGAGGATGACGCGCCGGAAGTCGAAGAAGCACCCGCCGAAGAGGCACCCGCCGAAGAGGCTGCTGCTGACGGCAAGGCCAAGGATGGCGAAGAGAAGGCAGCCGATGGCGATGCCAAGCCTGCTGAAGGCGAAGCTGAGACCGCTGAAGGCGAAGCCAAGACCGCTGAAGCTTCGACCGAAGACAAGCCCGCTACGGATACGCCCGCTGCAGATAAGCCCGCCGAAGGCGACGCTGCTCCAGCTGCCGCCACTGATGGCGAGGAGACCAAGTAATGACTAGCCAAGATACCGGTGCAAGCAGCAGTTCCTCGAGCGATGGCGGAGCTCCAGCAGGACGCCGCAAGAGCTTCGGCCGCTTCGGTGCCAAGAAGAAGCTCGTCGAGCCGGAAGAGCCGCTCGACTACAAGAACGTCGGCTACCTGTCGAAGTTCTTGTCCCCCAATGGCCGCATCCAAGGGCGCAAGCGCACTGGATTCTCCGGTCAGAACCAGCGCAAGTTGGCAACAGCCATCAAGCGCTCCCGCATTGTCGGGTTGCTTCCGTTCGTCGGGAGGATGTAAGAGATGGAACTACTTCTAAACCAAACGATTGAGCACTTGGGCCGCACCGGCGACGTCGTCGAGGTCAAGGCTGGCTACGCTCGCAACTACCTGTTGCCGCGCGGTCTGGCCGTCATGGTCACCAAGGGCAACATGGCCCAGGTTGATCGCGCTCGCGCCGCCGCCCTCGCCGAAGAAGTGGCCCGCCTCGCGGACCTCAAGGACATGGCGTCCAAGCTTGGCGAAGTCTCGGTCACGATCGAAGGCAAGGCCAACGACGAAGGTCACCTGTTCGGTTCGGTTGTTGCCGCCCAGATCGCAGCTAGCCTGCGTGAGAAGGGTGTGCCGGTCGACGACAAGCAGGTCCGCCTTGAGACCCCGATCAAGGAAATCGGCGTCTACGACGTGATCGTGCATCTGCACGCAGAAGTCGAGTCGAAGATCAAGGTCTGGGTCGTCCAACAGAAGCCCGAGTAGCAGAAGCCCCAGTAATAGAAGCCCCAGTAATGGGGCAGCCCGAAACCCAAACGCGCCACGCAAGTGGCGCGCAGCTGAGGCTAAACCTTGAACGAAGCCATCCGTGTTTCCCTGGTCAGCCTCGGCTGTGCCCGCAACCTCGTCGATTCTGAGGTCCTGCTGGGCCATGTCGTCGAGGAAGGTCTGCAGGTTGTGCAAAACGCTGAAGACGCTGACGTTGTCATCGTCAACACCTGCGGCTTTATCGACAGTGCCAAGCAGGAGTCGATCGACACCATCCTGTCGGTGTCGGCGCTCAAGAAAGAAGGCAACCTGAAGGGCGTGATCGCCGTCGGTTGCCTGGCGCAGCGTTACGGCGAACAACTCACCGACCAGATTCCCGAGCTCGATGGCGTCTTTGGCCTGTCGGACTATTCGGGCGTGCCGACCGTCGTGCGCAAGATCGTCAACGGCAGCGAAAAGCGTTGGTCAGCGACGATCGATGGTGGCAAGCCCAAGGGCCCGCGTAGTGACACCAAGCGGTGTTTGCTGACGCCCCTGAGTTTCGCCTACTTGCGTATCAGCGAAGGTTGCGACCACACTTGCACGTTCTGCGCCATTCCTAGCATGCGCGGCCGCAACAGATCCAAGCCGATCGAAGTGCTGGTCGAAGAGGCGCAGACCCTCGCCGCTGCCGGCATCAAGGAACTGGTCGTCGTCGCCGAGGACAGCACTGCCTTCGGCATGGACCTCAACAAGAAGCGCCAGATCCACACGCTGCTCGAGCAGTTGACCGAGGTCGAAGGCATCGAGTGGGTGCGGTTGATGTATGCCTACCCGCACACGGTGCTGCCCGAGTTGACGACGTTCCTGCGCGAGAACCCTCGTGCCGTCAAATACCTCGACATCCCGATCCAGCACATCAGTTCGCCGATGCTGCGCGGCATGAAGCGCGGCGTGAAGTCCGAACAAGTGCGCGGCATCCTGGACCGCCTGCGCGACGAAGTGCCCGGCATTGCCGTCCGCAGCACGTTGATCACCGGCTTCCCCGGCGAGACCGAGCAGGACTTCCAAGAACTCAAGGACCTCGTCGAGAGCTACCGCTTTGAGCGGCTTGGCGTGTTCACCTACTCGCGCGAAGAGACCACGCCGGCGCATGACATGGAGAACCAGGTTCCTGCGGAAGTCGCCGAAGCGCGCGCCGCCGAACTGATGGCCATGCAGCAGAAGGTCATGCGCGAGTTCCACGAGAGTAAGGTCGGAGAGACAATGCAGGTGCTCGTCGACGGCTACGACGAGGACGCCGAGCGCATGGTGGCACGCAGCTATGCCGACGCTCCCGAAGTCGACGGCCGCGTCTTGCTGCCAAAGGATTCCGCCAAGGTTGGCGATCTCGTGCGTGCGAAGATCACCGCTGCTGGCGACTATGAGTGGACCGCCGAGGTCCTCAGCGACGACTAGTCGACTGGCAGGCCTGTAACTCACCTTCGAAGTCCGTCACCAACAGCATGAACATCCCGAACATGATCACGATGGCCCGTCTCTTCATGACGGTGCTCGTGTTTGTGTGCATGCAGGTCGCGGTCTCAGCTGAGCCAGTCAACATCACCCTCGCTTGGCTCTCGTTCTGGTTGTTCATCATCGCTTCGGTGACTGACTTCCTCGACGGCTACCTGGCGCGCAAATGGAACCTGGTGACGGCGTTTGGTCGCATCGCCGATCCGTTCGCCGACAAGATCCTGATCACCGGCACGCTGGTGATGCTGCTGCAGTTTGAGGCCGCCACCGAGATCCTGACGTTCTGGTATGTCGTCATCGTGATCGGTCGCGAGTTCTTGGTCACCGCCATCCGCGGCGTCATGGAAGCGAGCGGGCAGGAGTTTGGCGCGGACCAACTCGGCAAGTGGAAGATGGTCACGCAGTGCTGGACCGTCGGCGCGCTGATGCTGCTGATCTGCGGCGTCGAGTGGTTTGAGTGGCCTGCGATCATTGGCTACTGGCTCAGCCTCGTGCTAACCATCGTCAGCGGCCTTAACTACGTCGCCAAGGCCCGCCACGTCATCGTGCAGGGAGGGCTCTGAGTTGTCCGACGCGAACTCACCAGCCGAGACCTCACCTTCGGGCAAGTCCCCGCTAGACCCGATCCGCTGGTTCCTGATCACCTCAGGTGGTCTGGGGCTGTCACCGTTCGCCTCCGGCACCGTCGGCACCCTCGGCGGCGTCGCCCTCGCGATCACCTTGCAATGGCTCTGCCCCGGCAATGAGATCCTGGCTTGGAGCATTGCCGCCGTGGTGCTCGGCTTCTGGGGCTGCCTGCAGTCCGACTACGTCGCACGCACCTGGCCCAGAAAGGATCCGGGCCAATACGTGCTCGACGAGGTCGTCGGCTACCTGGTGACCTTGATCACCTTCGCCCTGATCACCGGCGACATGCCGATGGCGATGGGTCACGCCGGCGCGTTCTTCTGGTTTCGCCTGTTCGACGTCTGGAAGCCGCAGCCAGCCAGATGGCTGGAAGGCCTGCCCGGGGCGTGGGGAATCATGCTCGATGACCAGATGGCGGGTATCTACGCCGGTATCTTGCTGTGGCTGACGTTGCCGATCGTGACTTGATCGCGAATGGGCTCGTGACGCCGGGCCCTTCCCTCGCCATGATTTCGACGGCCCGCGACATATCGTCGCCCCCAAGCATGGGCCGCCACCAAGACCATGGCACGTAAAGGCAGTAAGTCGACCGGCAGTCTCGCCCGCTCCCTCGCAATCAGTTGC
>JBNMND010000077.1:0-19999 GCA_051274975.1 Planctomycetota bacterium
CGGCAGCAGGATCAGCGTCGTGCGCTGCCAAAGACCATCGCCGTAGCTTCGTTCGTCGCTGGTCTTCGACTCCTTGGTGACGAACTGCTTATCGGCCACAACCGGCACGAACGACACCTCGATGCCCTGCAGGCGGAAGCGATCGACGGTAACCATGACCGGCTGCAACAAGCCAACCTCGGTCTGACCCATCGTCACGCGCAGATCGAGCGGCAACGTCGGCGGCGTTAACCATGGGCACGGCACCGCGGTGTCGCTGCTGCAAGCAACGAACAACACCAGCATCAACCACATTGCTCCGCGTGGCATCATCGGCGCCTCGCGCGCTTCTCACGCATGCGGAAGAACTTGATCAGTGGTTCGCCAACGGATCCTTCGGTCGGCACGTCAAGCAAGTCGACGCCACACCGACGACAGGAATCGCGGAAATCAGTGCGTTCGGCAAGCCAACGGCGCTGGACTTCCTCGCGCACGCGCCGGCTCGTGGTGTCGACAACGATGCTCTCGTTGGTCTCAGGATCCAACAAGTGCAACAGGCCCGCGTTAGGCATTTGCGCAACATCGCCGCCAACGCGATCGAGTCCGGCAGCAAAGGGGTCACGCAAACGCACCGCGATCACTTCGTGGCGACGCGACAGCAACCGCAATTCGCGCTCACAATCGGCGCCGAGGAAGTCGCTGACAACAAACACGATCGCACGCCTGCGCTGCACCCGGCCGGCGTAGTCGAGCGCTCCCCTGAAGTCAGTCTTCTGGTTGGCAGCAGGTGTTTCGCACGCTTCGCGAATCAAACGCAGCACGTGATTGCGGCCCTTCTTGGCCGGCACGTAGCGTTCGACACCTTCCGCGAACGTAATCAGCCCGGCCTTATCGTTGTTGCGCGCCGCGGCGAACGCGACGCAGCCAACAAACATCGCGGCCGTCGACGTAACGCTGCGGCGCTCGTTCCGGTTTGGCTTAGTTCCGAATGCCATCGACGAGGATACGTCGAGCAAAAACATCACGGTCAGCTCGCGCTCTTCGACGAACTTCTTAACGAACGGGCGGCCAACGCGCGCGGTGACATTCCAGTCAACACTGCGCAACTCATCGCCCTCGGCAAACTCACGCACTTCGTCAAACTCGATACCCGAGCCACGAAACACCGAACTGTAGCCACCGGACATAACGTCCGTGACCATGCGGTCCGCGCGCAATTGGATGCGGCGGGCCTCGGCCAGCAGTTCTGGATCGAGTGCGCGGGCCATTCTTGTCCGTTCTCTCTATCGCCGACGAATCGAACGCTTACGGAACGGGAACAGTGTCGAAGATTGTGCGCAGCAACTCTTCGGAGTTGATGCCTTCGGCCTCGGCTTCGTAGGTGGTCAACACGCGGTGACGCATCACCATCGAGCCAACCGCCTTGACGTCCTGCGGGGTGACAAAGCCACGCCCTTCGAGGAACGCGCGAGCGCGAGACGTGCGGGCCAAGGCCAGCGACGCGCGCGGCGACGCGCCATACTGGATCAGTGGCTTCAGCTTGGCCAAGCCAACCTTCTCCGGCTCACGGGTCGCGAACACCAGGTCGACGATGTAGCCCTTGACCTTGTCGTCGAGGTAGATCGTGTCGAGCAGCGCGCGCATGCGCAGCAGTTCTTCCGGTGTAGTCGCCGGCTGCACCGTAGTCGTCGCCGACAGGCTCGCCATGCGGTCGATGATCTGCAGTTCCTCGGCCTTAGTCGGGTAGTCCACGATCAGCTTGACCAAGAAGCGGTCGACCTGCGCCTCGGGCAACGCGTACGTGCCCTCTTGGTCAACCGGGTTCTGCGTCGCCAACACCAAGAACGGATTGGGCAGCTTTCGCGTATCGCCGGCGAGCGTCACCTGGCGTTCTTGCATCGCTTCGAGCAACGCCGACTGCACCTTGGCGGGCGCACGATTGATCTCGTCGGCGAGCACGAAGTTCGCGAACACCGGCCCTTCCTTGACCTGCCAATCGCCCGTCTTCGGGTTGTAGACGTGCGTGCCTACCAGGTCGGCCGGCAACAGGTCCGGCGTAAACTGGATACGCCGGAACTCGCCCCCGATCGAACGTGCCAGGGCGTTGACCGCAAGCGACTTAGCGAGGCCCGGCAGGCCTTCGAGCAGCACGTGGCCGTCGGCAAGCAGGGCAATGAGGAGTCCGTCGAGCAGGGCGTCCTGGCCAACGATCACGCTTTGCAGCGACGACCGAACGGCCTGGAGAGTGTGGCTCTCGGCTTGAATACGTTGGGCGATGGCGACGACGTCAGTCATGGGCTACCAGAGTCAAAAATCGGCCGACAACGATACATGCTGCCCAAGACTCCTCAATGGTGAGTTTGTTCCTCTGCCCTGTCAGCGGCAAATGCGGGCGCTGTTGACACGCTTGTTACCGCCGCGCCGCGAATCGCTCGCGCAACAGCAAGAACCGGCGCGCCGCCAGGGCGTCCGGCGCAATCTTCCCGGCGGCAAACGGTCGCCCAGACAGCTGCGGCTTCCAAACTGGCTCGGCATGACGATCGAGCGGTTGGCTGGCCGCTGGTACGCGGCGGAGCCAGGACGCAAACTCGTTGACGAGGGCCTCCCATTCTGACGCCGAGGCGCCGAGGCCAATCATGTCCCGCAACGCGAGCACATCGGCAACGTCGACGCCGGCGCGACCGGCAAGCTCGACGGCGGCGGGTCGCTCCTGCTCAATGAGCAAGAACGTCGACCGGCTGCGCTGCCAGTAAAACAGCAGCACAAACGCGGTGGCCAGCGCGAGCAGCACCGGCCACGAACCGCGCCGGCTAGGCACTACTTCTTGTCAGCTGCCGCAGCTTCGGCAACCAAACGGTAACGACCCGCAAAGCCTAGACGCTTGTCCGGTGGAGTCTGCTCCGAAACCACGCCGTAGTCCTTCTTGGTAATCGCTCGCAGCACAGCGGAGCAGAGCACCCACAAACGCGGTTGCTCGACATCCACCATCAGGCGCGCGAGCTCGGGCACCGACGACATACCCGCATCGCTGGCAAAGTCATCCAAGGTCAGCGTGGTCGGCACCTGTGCACGACTCAGGCCATCCAGCAACCACTGCCACTGGGACACGTCCTTATTGACACGCCACCAGCCTTCGATGGCCGTGATGCGATCCGGCACGGCCTTCAAGTTGACGCCAGTCGACCCTTCGAGTACCGACACCGTCCGTGCCGCGAAGTTCGGGTTGCGCAACAAGTCCATCAGGTCCGGCACATTCTTCGGATCCTGGTAGAGCCCAAGCAACAACACCAACTCGGCGCGAATCTTCACATCCGCGACCAACGGGATCTGGCGACGTAGCGCCGGAACCGCCTGCGGCGCGCCATGGCGTTGCAGGTGGAACTTCGCGAGATTGCCAAAGTCCTTGCCGTATCCGACCACAACGAACTCCGCCAGCAGGTGCGCCGCACGAGGATCGCGCAGCTCGCCAAGACCACGAAGCGCCGCGGCCTTATCGTCCAGGGACCGCGACGCCATCGCTTGCTCCAAGACGGGGAACGCGAGCTGGCCACCGACACTGCCGATCGCGCGCAAACACTCACGACGCATCGTCGGGTCGGTGTCTTCCGCAGCGATCAATTCCACCAACGGACGGCTGGCCGACGAGACCTTCAGGTGGCCACACGCGAACACCGCCGCGCGCTGCACATCAAAGTCCTCGTCTTGCAACAGACGGATCAGCGACGGTGCCGCGCGGACATCGCGCACCGAAACAACTTCGTCGAGCGCCGCGCGGCGCACCAACGGACGATCGTCCTTTAGCGCGCTGAGCACAGCATCCGGCCCCAGCACCTTAAAGACCTGCGTGACCGCCTTGCGGCCCCCACCTTCGGCACTAACGGCAAGGGCGACACACTCGCGCCAGACGTCGTCGCCTGGGCTCGACGCGGCGACCTCAAGCAGCTGCAAGTCGTAAGGACCAAGCGCGGCCAACGCCGACAGCGTCGTCACGATGGCCTTGCCGTCCTGCTCACGAAGGATGTCCTTGCGATTCTTGTGGCCAACGAGGTAGCCGATGGCCCGCGCCTGCATTTCGGGATTCCAAGTGCTCCAGCCACTAAGTACGTGGCCCAGGAAGTGGCGCGCACGATCGATTTCACTCGGATTCGCGGCTCGCCACTTCTGCTCGGCACGCCAGAACGCGGCGCGGTCAGAGTCGCGCGCGGCGACGCGGTAGAGTTGCCACAACTCGTCGTCGATCGTGTTGTCGATCGTCGCCACCATGCTGTCGAACGCGAAGTGCGCCGACTCGGTTACCGCAACACTGCTGCGGCTTTGGTCGACGCGAACCTCGAGGGAACGCACGCGTGGCAGCGCGCTATCGACGCGCATCGCTCCGGCGTTGCCGTAGCCGTCGTTTTCCAACGCCTTGACCAACGCCAGCATCTGCTGCGAGGTCAACACGACCTCGATCGCAGATGGCAGCGCCAAAACGGTTGCAACGTCTTCGCCGATGATTCGGACCGTGCGATCTTCTTGGCGCAATGTGATGAGTGCCACGCCGGCATTGCGGATGTCCACCGAAAGCTGCGAACGCACGCCGAGGAAGGTGTCCTTTTGATCACGCCACCAGGCGCGCCACGACAAGGCATTTTCAGCAGCGATCACGCGGCCCGTGTGGCGCAACAACCGCTTCTCGGCCGTAGCACGCAGCATGTCGATGTTGGGCACGAACTGCGCCGGCTCCACCACCAACAACAAGGCATCGACCAATCCGGCATCAGGCAACTCTCGCCCTTCGCCCGGAGCGGCGCGGTAGACCAAGTCGGCCAGCGGCACTGCCGCAAGCACCCGCGTCAAAGCCTCAGGGGCGCGCAAGCGCTTCGCCAACGGCTCGAGCAATTCTGCCGGCAACACGTTCTCGCCAGTCTCTTCGCCAATCTGTGCCAACGCGAATGCGGCATAGACGTAGCTGCGATCGACGGCCGGAGCGCTCACGCGTTTAAGCAGGACAGGCACTGCTGCCGAGCCAACCCGGACGAGTGCCAGACATGCGGCGGCGGCCAATGCGGGATCCTTCGCGAGCAGCGCAACCAAGCGTTGGTTCGCGGCCTCATCACCGATGGCTTCCAACAAGTCCACGCCACGCAAGCGCAAGTCGAGCGACTGTTCGCGTGACAACTGCATCGCAAACGCCGCGTCTTCCTTGGTGCACAACGGAGCAAGTACCGGCACGGCGTGGCGCCGTACTGCGGGGATTCTCGCGCGCATGCACTGCTTCAATGACGTTTTGGCTTTGGCCCCTTTGAGCACGGCCATGGTGTCAATGACTTGGCGCGTTGCGGAACCAACTGGACGCGCCAGCAACTGGAACAGCAATTCATCGGCGACGCGGTCGGTGCCAGACGTGCGGCCGAAGCGGCGTGCCACTGGCATCAGGTTGCGCATCTCGGTCGAACGAGCGGTGCGCGCAACCTGCAGGATCAACTGCTCGATCTTGGGATAGGCGCGGCCCATCTCTTCGAGCTTGGCCTGCACCTTGACTCGCGGACCAGCCATCTCGTGGAGGTCGCGACGGAAGCGTTCGATCTCTTCTAGAGGTCTAACCTCGGTAGCTTTTGCTGCCGCCGCCGTTCTTGGGGGAAGCTTTAAGTCACCACCAGGGAAAACCTGGGGCAGAAAGGATAGGAGGATTGTGGCAGCGAGGGTCATTAGGCAGGACCGCGGGTGGGGAGGCATTCGATGGGGTCGAACCGATGCCAGGGACGTCCGAGGACTATAGCCCCGTAACACGGTCCGGCCAACGCGGGGTCGAGAACCACACCCCCTAGGTAGAAATCCTTCCCCTCGGCATGAGTCCTACGCCCCAAGCGCTTGGCCCCCTAATGCCGCAAGGCCTGGCGGGTCGATGGGCTGCGATGGAGACGAGAGACTTTGCCCAACAACTCACTACAAAAGAAGCTGATCGCGTTCAGCTTGATCTGCGGCTGCCTACCGCTGGCACTACTGCAGATCCTGAATACTAACCACGGCAGCCAGTCTCTTTGCGAAACGAGCGAAGCTGCCGAAGCTGCCTTGGCAACGGCGACAACGGAGCGAGTTACCGCACTGCGGGACACCGTTCGTCATGCCGTCGAGGATTATGCGCAAGGCGTTCAAGTCGACCTGCAGATCCTTGCAGCCGCGCCCTACACCAGTGCGGGGCTCCGAGACTTCACAGCTGCTTATGGCACATACCTCGAACAAGCCGGCGGCATTGAGGCAAACCGTGAGCGATGGCGCAACGATCTGGCTAGCTACTACTCGAGTCAATTCGGCCAAGAATATCAGCGGCAAAACCCCAATGGGGCAAGCCCTGACTCCAACTGGCTCAATGGACTGGAGCCGATTGGCCTCGCCCTCCAGCACGCGTTCATCGCGGCCAATGCTCATCCTCTCGGCGAGAAGCACCTTCTCGACGTTCCCGGTATCGAGTCGGACTACAAAAAGGCACACGCGATCTACCAGCCCGCCTTTCGCGTCTTGGTCGAACAAGCTGGCTACTACGACGTCTTCCTCGTCGACCTCGAAGGCAACATCGTCTACTCGGTCTTCAAGGAACTCGACTACGCCACTTCGATGAGTTCGGGTGTGCACCGCAACTCGGGACTGGCCGAAGCCTCGATGGCCGCACTTACCATCGGGAAAGGCGACATCACGACCAGCGACTTCGCCACCTACTCGCCGTCCTACGAAGCACCCGCCGCGTTCGCCGCGACGCCGGTCTTCGACGGGGACACGCGAGTCGGTGCCGTCGTCGTGCAACTGCCACTCGATAGCATCAGTCAGGTCACGGGCATGCTGAGTGGCCTCGGTGAAACGGGTGAGGCTTACCTGGTCGGCCAGGACCACCTGATGCGCAGTGACGCCAAGCAAGACCTAGAGCACCACAGCGTCGTGCAAAGCTTCCGCGCCCCGAGCACCGGGCGTGTTGATACAGCCCAAGTCGACCGCGCCTTGGGCGGTGAGCTATTCACGGCAGTGGCCGAGAACTACCACAACACTGCAGTCATCGGCGCCTACTGCCCAGTCAAGTTCTTCGAACGAAGCTTCGCACTGTGTGTCGAACAAGAGGAGTTCGAAGCAAACGCAACCGCGGTCGCGCTGAAAAAAGCTGGCGAGGCACGCCTGTCCAGCTTCCTGTGGCTCTCCTGGATTCTCTGCATCCTGTTCTCGGTTGGCGTTGCCATCACCGGGGTCTGGATCGCACGACGCTTGTCGACACCCGCCCGCGAAGGCGCAGTCCTCCTCGAAGCCGTTGCCAAGGGCGACCTCCGCCAACGCCTCAAGGTTGCTGGCAACGACGAAATCGCCCGCATGGGAACGTCGCTCAACACCGCCCTCGACGCCATTGGCGACCTGGTGGCGACCGCCCAGACAGGTGTCGCCGACATCAACGCCGGTGCCCGCGACGTGTTCTCGACCAGCAACTCGCTGGCGGATACCGCGAGCCGCACGGCTGCGAGTCTGCAACAGATGCGCGCCATGCTGCAAGAGATTGAAGAACTTAGCAGCAACTGCGGAAACCGTTCGGCGGAAGCCAACCGGCTGTCGCAAACCGCCAAGGAGTCGGTGGCCAACGGTCGCAAGCACACGCAGGAAATGGCCACTGCCATGACCGAGGCTCAGGAAGCTGCTACCAGTGTCGCCAAGACCTTGGAGACCATTGACACGATCGCCTTTCAAACCAACCTGCTTGCACTCAACGCCGCCGTCGAAGCAGCTCGTGCTGGCGAAGCCGGCAAGGGCTTCGCGGTCGTCGCCGATGAAGTCCGCAGCCTGGCGCATCGTTGCACGGCCGCCGCGCGCGAAACGTCAGAACGCATCAACGAGTCAACCGAACGCACCAACGCCGGCGCGGCCGCAGCCCAACTCGTGCAAGAATCGTTCGTCAACATCTTGGAGTCGTCGGAGCAAGTCGCCAACCTCAACGCCGAGGTGCTAGACCTAATCCAACAGACAAACAGCAACCTGGTGACCGCCAACGCCGCGGCCTCCGAGATCGACCAACTGACCCAGCAGAACGCCAGCGCCGCGGAAGAGCTGACGGCATCGGCCGCCTCGAGCCGCGAACGCGCCCAGGCGATCGAACAGTCGCTGACCGGCTTCCAGGTCAACGGCGGCACCAACGCGACCTGATCCGACTTGCGCCGCACGGGGTGAACGCGGCACAGTCGACAAACTATGCCGTGCACGCTGATCGTGGCGACAGTCGTCGGGCGGTTGGGTTGTGGCTGACAGGCGACCGCAAAGCTCGGCAACTGACGACGGAGAGCCCGTATCCGTAACGGTTTTCGCGCCATGTTCGGGTAGCCTGCTCGCCCTCCAATGAGCGAATCGACTACCGAACTGACCCCCGGACAGACTCTTGAACTGCGCACCGAACGCCTGGCATTCGGTGGCTCGACCATCGCCCGCCACGAAGGCCGCGCGGTGTTCGTCGCCTACGCGGCTCCGAACGAACTCGTACGGGTTGAGATCACCGGCGTCGAGAAGACGTTCGCGCGCGCCAAGGTGCTCGAAGTGCTCGAGGCTGGCCCCGACCGCATCGAACCACGCTGCCAACACTTTGGGCAATGCGGCGGCTGCAACTACCAGCACATCACCTACGAGGCGCAGGTCGCAGCGAAGAGTGAGTTCGTGTTCGACGCGTTGACGCGCATCGGCAAGTTCGAATGGTCGGAGCCAATCGTCGTGCACCAAGCCGAACCGTGGAACTACCGTTCGCGCACGCAACTGAAGTTGAAGGCGACCGCTGGCACACGTCCCGACGGCTCGCGTGGTCGCATCGACAAGCGCGACCGCAAGCGCATGGCGGCAGCCCAAGCGGAAAAGGACATCGCCGAAGACAAAAAGAACGGTGGCCCGCCCGCCCCCGTCGTCGGCTACCACTACGCCAGTTCAGACCGCGTGCTCGACGTCAAGGAGTGCCCGGTGCTCGCCCCCGAACTGGAGAAGGGCATCGAGAAGATCCGCACTGCGATCACCGGCATGCCACGTCGCGAATGGCCCTACCAAGTCGAAGGCTCGTGCGGCGTCGAAGGCGCATCGTATTCGCCCGACATGCCCGGCATGCGCAAGGACCTGGTCGAGCATGAAGTGCTTGGCTTCCGCTACTTGATCGAGCCAGAGAGCTTCTTCCAAGGCAACCGCCACTTGGTCCATCGCCTAGTCGAATGCGCGATCAACGGCGAAGAAGGCGGCCTCGCGTTCGACCTCTACGCCGGCGTAGGCTTGTTCTCGCTGCCATTGAGCAAGAACTTCGAACGCGTCGTCTCGGTCGAAGACGAACGCCGCGCCTGCACCCTCGGTCGCGTCAACGTGAAGACCAACAAGTGCAACAACGTGCACTACCTGCGCAAGACGACCGAGCAGTTTTTGGCGAGTAACAACGAGCGCCCGGACCTAGTCGTCATGGATCCGCCGCGCCTCGGCGCCAAGCCCGCGATCCCAATGCTGCTCGAGCTGAAAGCCAAGCGCATCGTCTACGTGTCATGTGATCCGCAGACGTTGGCACGCGACCTTCGCTCGCTAGTTGATGGCGGCTACGAGCTGGAGAGTGTCGAAGCAATCGACATGTTCCCGCAAACCTACCACGTCGAAGCCGTCGCCAAGCTGCGCCTCAAAGACGCATAAGAACCAGTCGTATGACCGAGGCACGGTGCCAGGCACCGTAGTAACGACTCTGATTCCGGCCGCGCAGAAACCAAGTTAGGGCAGTCCCAATTGCACGACTTGGATGCGACCGCAGTGAGCTTCGCCGTTCTCGGTGAGCATGCCCTTTTTCTTGGCCACGAACGTAACCGTGGTGTCGGCGTGGCAGGCGGCACCGAGGATTTCGCCGGTGTCGCCATGCAGGCCAGAGGGCATGTCGACACTGAGTTTGGGGCCGGTAGCGTGGTTGAAGAGATTCACCCAGGCACGCGCGGGATCGCGTAGGTCTCGGTCGAGGCCGGTGCCGAACAATGCGTCAATCCAGACGGCGCCAGAGTGTTCGCTGAGATCGGGTTCGACGCCGATTCGCAAGGTGGCGCCGGCCCGGTGAAGGATCTGCTGTTGCAGGGCCGCATCAGGGGCCTTTTGCGGATCGGGCGCAGCCAGCAGATACAGCGCGCAGCGGGCGAAGCCGAGGTGGCGGGCGATTGCGAGGCCATCGCCACCGTTGTTGCCGGGACCGCAAAGGATGACGAAGCGACTGCCGAGAGTGCGCGCGATTTCGGCGACGCCTCGCGCTGCGTTCTCCATTAGCAACACCGTCGGCATGCCGAAGCGTTCGACGGCCTCGCGGTCGATGGCGCGCGCTTCGGCGACCGACAAGACGGGTTGGCTCTTGGTCATTTGGGCTCCTGGTTTCGCACCGCTTCACGAACGCGACGGAGCACATCGAGGTCTTCGACAGGATCTAGGGCAAGCAGCTCGTGGAAGCCACTCTGATGGGTGCCGAGCAACTCACCACTGCCGCGCAATGCAAGGTCCCGTTCGGCCAGCTCGAAGCCATCGGTTGTTGCGCAGACCGCTGCGACGCGTTCTGTTCGCGGGCCACACAGAAGGGCCAGGCCGCGCCGCCGGCCACGACCAACGCGACCGCGTAGTTGGTGCAGCGTAGCGATGCCGAAGCGATCCGCACCGACGACAACGACCAACGTTGCTTCGGGCACATCGACACCGACCTCAAGAACGGTCGTGCCGACCAGCACATCGACGATGCCGTCTCGGAACAACGCCAAGGCTCGTTGCCGCTCGCTTTGCTTGACGCGGCCGTGCACCAACGCGCAGCGGAACTTCTTCTGCAAGGCTTCGTGCACCCGCACGACCCCGCCCTTTTCACCTTCTTCGCCGACCGCGGGGCACACAACAAAGACGCGTCCCTCACGTTTGACCGCGCGCGCAATGCTTCGCATCGCACGAGCCCATTTCTCCGTTGGCAGGTGGAAGGCACGCACCGGTTCGCGGCCGGGCGGTCGGCCGGCAAGTGTGACTACATCCAAATCGCCGAACGACACCAGCGCTTGCGTGCGCGGGATCGGTGTCGCGGTCATCACCAACACGTGCGGGTTGTCACCCTTGTTGACGAGCTTCATGCGTTGGTTGACGCCGAAGCGATGCTGCTCGTCAACGACCACGAGACCGAGACCCGGCATCTCGACATCACCAGCAATCAACGCATGGGTACCGAACACAATGCGCGGCCCCTTTTTGGGCAATTCGCGGCGGTGCGACGCAGTGCACAGCGAAACGTCGACACCGGTTCCTTTGAGCCACTTCGACACGGTCGTGAAGTGCTGTTCGGCCAATAACTCGGTTGGCGCCAAGAACGCAACCATGCCATCCTTCCTACAGACAGCCAGCCCAGCGGCGATCGCGACGGCCGTCTTGCCGGTACCCACGTCGCCCTGCAGCAACACCCCCATCGCCCCTGGGCCAGCCAACTTGTGCCACAACGCCTGGACGGCGGCGTGTTGCTCTCCGGTCAATTCGAACGGCACGCGAGCCAGGATGCGCTCGGCCATCTCCTGATCGACGGCGAAGGTCGCGGCCGGCCGCTGTTCGCGCGTTCGCCGCGCCCGCTCGACCGCCTCAAACAACTTGATCGCCTCGCGCACGGCGAAGTGGCGACGCGCTTGCTCGTGCTGCTCGACATTCTTCGGCCGGTGCATCGCCAACAACAAATCACGCGGTGACGACGACATCTCCTCGAGCCCTTTCGGCAGCGCCGGCAACATCACGCGGTTCCAGTCGAGCTCATCAAGCACGTGCGCAATCCACTTCTGCAGACGCGGCGATGAGATGCCTTCGACCACTGGATAGCGCAACTGCACCTCGCCGTCGGCGACGGCGCCCTGCGGCAAGACTTTGGCCGCCGAGATCACGAACCGCTTGCCCTTTTTGAGCAGCGTGCCCTCGAGAGAACGCTTCTGGCCAGCGGTGTAATTCTTCTTCAACCACGGCTGGTTAAAGAACGCCGCTTGGAACGTGCTCGAATCGGCACACGCAAACGTCACGGTCACCATCGAACGGCGCCCCGGCAACCATTGCATCGAGACGCTAACGACCTCGCCTTGGATGCGCACCAACTGGCCAATCGCCGACTCGTCCGGAGCGTCAAGTTCGCAGAGCGCCCGGTAGCGGCGTGGGAAGAATGCGGCCAGCTCGAACACAGACGTAACGGATACGTCTGCAAGGCGGCACGCCGTAGTCGGCCCGATTCCCGGCACCGTTACGACCAAAGCTTCCGGTGCCAAGCTGGCAGTGCGCGATGCCACGATTTGTGCCGCGTCGTCAGCTGGTGTCTCACGTTCTGCAGATCCGCCCATGAAACTATGGTGTAGCCGACTTCGACTCGCCACGGAACGCCGCGTCCGGTAGGTTGTGCTCGCTTGAACGAGCTCACACAGTCGCAACTCTCGGAACTGCAACGCTTCGGCTTCGATGTCGAACTGCAGAGCCGCTGGCAGAACGACATCGCCGAAGGTCGCCTTTCGAAGGCGACCAATGCGGTGGGTGGTGACTTGTTGGTGCCTTCCTCGGGCACGATTCACAAGTTGCCGGGCATCGACACCAAGGCCCACAAGGAACTCGAGCAGCTCGGTCGCGACGCGATCAAGAACGGCGAGCTCGGAGTCGTCGTGCTGAACGGCGGCATGGCGACGCGCTTTGGCGGAGTCGTCAAGGGCGTCGTGCCTGTGCTTGGCAAGTCCCGCACGTTCTTGGGTCTGGCGGTCTCCGATGTACTCATGCATCGCAAGTCAGCCGACTGCAACGTGCCGTTCTATTGCATGAACAGCTTTGCGACGGACGAAGCAACCAAGGCCCACTTCAAGGATCATGCGCAGTTCGGACTGTCCAAGGACTGCATCCACCATCTGACCCAGTCGGTCGCGGTGCGCATGACCAAGAATGGCGAGCTGTTCGAACTGGAGAACGGAGAGCCATCGCCATACGGCCCCGGCCACGGCGACTTTGCGTCGTCGTTTCGCAACAGTGGCGCGCTGCAACAATTCCTCGACAGCGGCGGCCGCTACTTGCTGGTACGCAACGTCGACAACCTCGGCGCGCGCATCGACCCGCTAGTGCTAGGCCACCACATCAAGAGCGGCTGCGATGTGACTGGGGAACTGGCCCCGAAGTGGCCAGACGACGTTGGTGGCTCGCCGTTCCAATACCTTGGCCGCACCCAATTGATCGAACAACTACGCTACCCCGAGGGCTTCGATCCGAACGTTGTCGATGTGTTCAACACCAACACGTTCACGTTCTCGGCCAAGGCCCTCGACCGCGATTTCGACCTCGGTTGGTATTACGTCGAGAAGAAGGTCGAAGACCGCGACGCCGTGCAGGTCGAGCACCTGATCGGCGAAATGACGGCGCACTTGTCGACCAACTTCCTGCAGGTCCGCCGCAATGGCCGCCACACGCGCTTCCTGCCGCTAAAAACACCGGACGACTTGCAGTCCGCGCTCGAGGAAATTGCCGAGATCTACGACGGCAGTGACGAAGAAGACGACATCTAGCGACGTGGTTCACTCGCATTTGTAGCCCGTCGACTTCGTTCGACTCGATACAGGGCGGGGCAACTGCCGATAACAGCGGTGGATGACGACATCGGAGAAGTCCTCGGTGATGAAGGCGCAGTATGCGTCGTGGCCCTACCCACAGGTGCCGATGCTGGCCAAGCTGCCGAGCACGCATCCGTGGGAACTGCACGTGTCGTGGCTGTGGGATCGCTGCGGTAGCGGTGCCGCGCCAACATCGCCACGCATCTGGATCGCCGGCTGCGGAACGTTCCAACCGTATGCACTGGCGGTCGCCAACCCGCGCGCCGAGATCATCGCGACCGACCTGAGTGAGCCGAGTCTCGAACTGGCGCGTCGCCGCTGCGCGTGGCATCGACAGAAGCACGTGAAGTTTGCGCCGGTCGACTTGGCCGACGAATCGACATGGCCCGACGGTGAGTTCGATCTGATCGAATGCTACGGCGTCTTGATGAACTTGCCGGACCCGCAGCGAACCTTGCGCGGCTTGCAGCAACGCCTGACCAAACGCGGCGTGCTGCGCCTGATGGTCTACCCGCACTACTCGCGGCAACGCATCTTCCAAGTGCAACGCGTCGCCAAGCTGCTCGGCTTGACCGCGAACGAACGCAACCATCCGTCGGTGCTGCGCCAGTTCATCAAGAAGCTCGATCGCAATCATCCACTGCGCTACGCGTTCACGACCTACGCCGACAGCAAGAACGATGCTGGGGTTGTCGATGGCTTCCTGCACCAAGGAGACCGCGGCTTCACGGCGTTCGAACTCGGCTCGCTAATGGAGAACGCGAACCTCGAACCATCGTTTTGGTTCCATCGCCCATGGGCCCAACCGGATCGCATGGCGGAACGGTTGGAGCTGAGCAACAAGAGCCAGAGCTTCGTGCTCAACTACCTCGACCTGTGGCAGGAACTGCGCACGAACTTCGTTGTGTGCGCGCGACGCAGCGATGCCCCCCCACGTGTGGTGCAGGAACCGGCGGCTCACCCGATGTTCGAAGGCAGAGGCGGTTCGCTGCGCCATCGTGTGCGACTAGAACGGCTGAGGTGGTTTGGCGGTTCGGTGCCGACGCGCACCGGTGATGGAGCCGTTGTGCTCAAGCCGCAAGCGGCCCGCAACCTGCGTTCGGGTCGCGTGCATGCGGCGAACAACCCACTGGTGCTCGGTGGTGTCGACCATGGTTCACAGAATAGAGCCCACGAAGACTTCGCAAACGAAGCCACGTGGCTTTCGAACTACCAAGCGATCCGGCTCGGGCCGCGCGCGCCGAACCCGCTCTACGCACACTTGTTCGCGGCGTTCTCACTAGCTGAGCAGCACCCAGAACTCGGGCTGCGCGACCTCGAAAGCCAAATGGGCCGGTGGCTGCCATGGGCCGACCCGCTGGAAGAACGACCAATCGCGTTCGGCCTGACACCGTACGCAACCATGCAACGCATGCGCGTCAACATCGCGCAGCACCTTGAGCGCGACGTCATGCCGGCAGCCGACAACTACGAGCAGGTGCGCGTTCGCGGCGATGCGCAGGCGCTACAGCGCGTGCGTGATCTACTGTCCGAACACAGCGAACTACCGCACAAGCACTACGACGATGCCACGCTTCGTGAACTGTTCGTCTTGCTGTGCACGAATGACCGACTGTTTGTCACGTTCGACTCGGCTTGATCACCGGCCTGACCCGTACCAACAGGTGCACGACGAACACAAGCGAGAACAAGGTCGACGTGATGACGTGCGCCCAGATCCAGGTCTCGCGCCACACTTCGTCGATGCTAACCTGCAGCAGGTAGCCAGTCGCGATCATCGGGATGGCCTGCGACAGCAAGATCACTCCCGTCGTACGCCGCGCCTTCGCGCCACTGCGTAGCTTGTGCACAATGTGGTGCTGCCACAGCATACCGAGCGCAAAAACGAACAACGGCACGGTGACGACGTGCACTGTATGCAGCGTTGGCACCCACGAGTGCGCGACGGGGCCAAACTCGTCCTCGGTCTCCCCGAAGTACAGCAACGCGCCGTAGACGAAGCCACTGACTGCTGCCAGCAACACCGACAGGTGCGTAACGCGCGCTTCGCTCTTCCTCACGACGTCGTGATCGGTGGCTTAGTCTTACCGGGAACCTTCTTCGCGGCCTTCTTCACGGCCTTTTTCACAGTCTTCTCGACCTGCTTGGGGAAGACGACTTGATGCGTGGCTAGCAGTCGCCGAACGGCAGCAACCGTCGCGTTGACGGTCAAGGTCGCGCCAACCACACTGCGCACCTTGCCCTTCGTAGTCAGCTTGTCCTTCAGGCCACGACCGAGGAACTGCTGGTAGAAGTTGCCGCGCGGCAAGTAGTCAAGCGGCTCACCAAACGCGATCACTTCGATGCGCTGCACCAAGCTCACTGGTGAGACCACGACCATCACCAGTTCTTGCTTCGAACGCACGCGGTGGCGGTCGAAGTAGGCGGTTCCGATCAGCTTACCTTCGCGACGCGCTTCGTAGGCATACACCATCGAACGGCAGGCCTTGTGGCCAGACAGCTGCAACACGCGCTGTTTCTTCTTGGTGGTGAGTACGTGCTTAGTGCGCTCGATCTTGCACTTGGGGAACGCGAGCGCGAGCGCTTCGTCCGTCGTCAAGAACACTTTGCCTTGCGCTGGCACCATCGCGGTGGCCAGCAGGCAGGCAAACAAACACGTGATCACAGATCGCATCGATAATGCCTAGAAGACGTAGCCGAACAGAACGTTGAAGCGGTTGTAGCTGTTGTCCCAGTTCTCATAGTCGAGCTTGATGACGACTTGCGGGATGGGCTTGTAATTGATACCGAGCGTCAGGATTTCATTGTCCTTGCTGCGATCGGTGGTGAAGCCGGTCGGCACGCTGTGTTGCGTGTCGATGTGCTCGTATCGCACGAACGGCGTCAACTGCGCACCCGACTGCGGGTGCAGCCAGTTCAGCACGTCACAGCCAACTTCGCCGTAGTAGCCCGTCATGCGGTCGGCGAGGTTGTTGCCGGTCTGCCGGTTGAACGCCGCAGCATCCTGCACCTTGGCGGTAGCAAATAGCGCCCGGAGTTGCCACGGACCGGTGCGGTAGTCGACGTGCGCTTCGAGGATCGTCGTGCGCATCGCGGGCACCACATACGGGCCAGGCGGTATCGCCGTGGTGGGCGTATCGTCGAGGTTGTCTTGGCCCGTGTCGCCATAGCCCACCGACCCACCGACGGTGAGGCCGGGAACGCCGACGTAGTCGAGACGCGACAACAAGGACCAAGCATCGGCTTCGGCTTTGCTGCCGCGTTGGCGGCCACCGCGCAGACCGCTGCTGCTGAAGTTCGCGCCATCGAGTGACGTCATCAGGTACGACTGGTAGCTGAAGTCGCCAAAGTCGCCATAGGCACCGATGCCCATCTCGCGCCAAGTCGTCGGGATGATGCGATTCTCGGTCTGGGGGCGACTCGCCGGCAGGAACGCCGTCGGCTCATGCAGTTGATTGATCAATCCAAGCGGCGACAACAACAAGCCTCCGCGCAGGTTGAAGGCGTCGTTGGCGAGATACTCAAGGTAGCCGAACTCCAACGAGACACTGCCGGCGTTGGACGTCGAGCCGTGCTCGACTTCGATCTCCGAGTTGAAGACCCACCTTTCGTCGAACTTGTAGCCGACGTAGAGGATCGCGCGCTGCGCATCCGCCTGGTCCAGTCGACCACTGCGCTGCTGGAACAGGAACTCGCCATAGCCACCGATCGACAGCCCCTGCGCAACGTCGTAGACCTTCGCGGCGCCTTGACCAACACCTCGCTTGGCGGTGCTCAACGGCGGCACAACGCCACCGAGATCGATGCTCTCAACATCAGATGACAGCGCGCCAACCTGCTCTTGCAACTCACGGTTTTGCTGCTCGAGGCGCTGGAGGCGCTGCTCCACGGTTTCCTGGGCAAGGAGCGCAGGAGAGATTGCTAGTGCAGCCAAGCCGCACGCCGAACGTGTCAGAGAACGAATCATTGGATTGTGATGTCCGGCACCAGTGCCGTGACCCGGCCGCGCATGCCTGAGGTCATGCGCGCGGTGAGTTGTGGCTTGGCAGCATCGCGGCTCGCCACCAGCGCGAGCACTTCGATGCCTTCCTGCTTCTCAGCCCAGGCGATCGCTGCAACCGGCCCCATGACAAACAGCCCGGTCGACAAGCAGTCCGCGGCAAAGGCGTCGCGCGCCCAGACAGTGATCGAGCCGAAGTCCTTCGCCGGACGACCGGTGCGAGGATCGAGAATGTGGCCAAGTTCTTGGTCGCCAACGCGGAAGCGACGCTCGCTGTTAGCGGTCGTCGCCAAACTGCCGGCTTCGATGCGCACGCGAACAACACCGCGCAGGCGTTCGTTCGGATCGGCAATGTCGTAGTCGCCCGCAACATCGTGCTCCCCCACACGCAGTATCTGACCACCGAAATCCATCGCGACCGCAGTCGCCCCAGCCGCGAGCATTGCGCGCGCGGCAGCGTCGAGTCCAGCACCTTTGCCAAAGCCGCCCTCCTCAAGTCGCAACTTCGCGCTGAGTCGGCCAGCGTTGCTGTAGATGATTTGCAACTGATCAAGGCCGCAATGCGGCAGGCACGCCCAAACCTCTTGGTCCGTTGGCCAACGGCCACCATCGCGCAACTGATAGAGATCGACCAACGCGCCGACTGCCGGGTCAAAGGCACCACCGGTCGCACGCTGCCACCAACGCGCCTTGCGCAGGTCTTCGAGTAACGCGCCCGACAAGTCCATGTAGCCACCGACACGCACGCGATTCAGCAGCGATAGTTCGGAGTCGTCACGCCACGTTGATAAGCGAGCGTTGACGGCTTCCATCGCTTGCAGCCCGGCTTCAGAGGCCTGCAGAGCTTGCCCGCGCGATGCCGCGGTCACCTGCAGATGCAGGTTGGTCGCCATCGCGACCACGATCCGCTGGACGGTTGCCGGTGCAGAGACGTCCGCGTTTACCGCGTTGCGATTCGCCTGCGAGGCACACCCAGCCCCCGCCGCAGAAGCGGCAATCAGGGCACAGATGTTCAGGGAAGCTCGCATGTTGGTCACTATCTCTATCGCTACTGAGACGCGTTCTCAATAGATGGAGTTGAGATTCCTTCTCATTAAGGTCCAGCGCGCCGCCCAGGGAGCGGCTGCTGAGGAGCGAATCGTCGGTGCCATAGAGAGTTCCGGGATTCTGCCCCCCCCCGCCGTTTTCGCGGCGCGGCCCTGCAACCGGGCCGCGAGCGGTTGACGCAGGCGCTGGAACAGCGCCATTTGCCCACACGCAAGTGTTCTTGTTGGATCCAGGCACAGCGACGGGCTGCACCGTCAGTAACGCGACCGAACTGGTCATCTTCCAACTACTGGAAGTCGACGCGCGCGACCGGCAATCGGGTGCGATCGAAGCGCTCAACGAAGTCTAACAACAGCACCTGCGCAGACGGCTTTGCCACCTTGCGCATGGGCTTGTTGGCCAACCGCACATCGACCTTGCCACTTTTGCCGAGTTGGTCAGCTGGCAACAGCAACGAGAACCTAGTGATGCCGAAGCCTTCGGCGCGGAACCGCCCTTTGCCCGTGCGATGCACGGCGACCCGTGCAGTGTTCTTCGCCAACGCCTTCAACAAGTAGGCGCGCTTCGCCTCGCCGTTCATTTTTTCCCACAACCGCGACGCCACTTGCGGCTGCGCTTCGACCTGCACCTTCTTGCGCATGCCGGTGATCTCGACCCAACTGGCTCGTGTCTCGGTAGGGTCCGCAGCGATGCGCACGACCTTCTTCGGCCACGGATCGCGACGATTGGCAAAGAACGCCGGCCAATCGACGACCGAAAGATCGGCGTCATGACCACGGTCCGCGAACTCAATGAACTTGGCGTCCTTGGCCCTCAGCTTCTTCAGGCTCTTGAAGGCCAGGCGAAGGTTCATCAACAACCGCGGGTCGTCACCACTGCCTTGCAGGTCGCGAATCGGCAAGTGCGCGACGTTCTCCAAGTAGCGCATGTTGTTGGCTGGTCCGAGTTCCATTAGCGGCCCGCCGACGCAGACGACCATGCCGGCGAACAAGTCTGGATGGCGCAGGGCCAGATCCCAAGCGAGGTGGCCGCCACGCGACCAACCACCGACGAAGATCGCGTTCTCGTCGACGTTGGCAAAACGGCGCGCCCAACGCAACGCCTCGAGCGTCGAAGCACGTTCGCGCGGCTGCTTACTGTAACCCTGCGCGATCGGCTCGGTCGGCGCCAGAATCAGCATGCCGACCTTCTCGGCCACTTCCTGCCACAGCTGGTATTGCCCTGAGCCATTGCCGCCCGCGCCATGTCCCCACAACAACAGCGGCGCCGGTTGGCTTGGGTCGTAGCTCTTGGGAACGTAGAGATGCAGGTCGGTCTCTTCGCCTTCGCCCAACACCTTCAGCTCGCGCGTCTCGGTCATCGGGCCGACGTCGAGTTGCGCGAAGTCGCCGAAGTCCGC
>JBNMND010000078.1:0-19736 GCA_051274975.1 Planctomycetota bacterium
ATTGGTCCCGCGACGGAATGGCCAACAAGGCCTTCGCTCGCGGACCTTCTCCGGTGAATTGGATGCGTTCGGCGAGTTCCTTGCGGTTCTGCAGGAACCAACGCATGCGCTTGTTAAAGCCGCTCAAAGCTTGCAAGCGACCGAGCGGAAGCACCTCGACGGCGCAGATCGGCAGCAGCCCCACCAACGAGCGAATCTTCATGCGCTCGGCACCGTCGTCTGTCTGGATCTGGTCGTAGTAGAAGCCGTCTTCGTCGTCCCACAGACCGGTGCCACCCAGTGTATTGATGGCATGCGTGATCGCGGCCCAGTGCTCGAAGAACTTGGTCGCAACGTCCTCGTAGGACTTGTCGTGGCCAGCCAACTCAAGCGAGATGCTGAGCATCGTCGCGCAATAAAGCGCCATCCATGCCGTGCCATCCGCTTGTTCCAGGTGACCGCCCGTTGGCAGCGGCTGGCTGCGGTCGAATACTCCGATGTTATCGAGACCGAGGAAACCACCGCCGAACACATGTCGGCCGCTGACGTCCTTTTGGTTAACCCACCACGTGAAGTTCAGCAGCAGCTTGTGGAACGCGCGCTGCAAGAACAGCGTGTCACGCTCTCCGCGCACACCCGACATTTTGTAGACGCGCCAACACGCCCAGGCATGCACTGGCGGGTTGACGTCGTGGAACGCAAATTCGTAGGCCGGAATCTGACCGTTCGGCGCCATGAACCACTCGCGCAGTAGCAGTAGCAACTGGTGCTTGGCGAAGCCTGGATCAATCGCCGCATACGGAATCATGTGGAAGGCCAAATCCCAAGCGGCGTACCACGGGTATTCCCACTTGTCCGGCATCGACATGACGTCGCGGTTGTAGAGATGCGAGAAGTCCGAGTTGCGACCGTCTCGACGACTAGCCGGCGGCTTCGGTTGCGCGGGGTCTCCCTCCAACCAACTGCGCACGTCATACCAGTAGAACTGGCGAGACCAGATCAAGCCGGCATACGCCTGGCGTTGGATGCGGGTCGCTTCCTCGTTGGCGTGCTCACCGATTACTTCGGTGTAGAAGTCGGTCGCTTCGGCGCGACGCTCATCGATGACGTCCTGGAATTGCGGGCCGAAGGTCTCGCGCCGCATCACCGAGCGATGCATGCGCAAGCGAATCTGACGCTGGCCGCCAGCTGGCACGGTCAGCACACAGTGGAACGCAGCCTTGCTACCGCGACCATCGTCGGACAGAACGTCTTCCTTGCCGTCGACCACATGCTCGTGAAAGGCATCTTTGACACGCGCCTTCTTATCGCCGAACCCGAACAGCTTTTGCGTGTTGGTATCGTTCTCGGTGAGCAATACGCCCCGGTACTCGCCATCGAAATCGTCGAGCGCCAACGTCATCGGCGGCAGGTCAGCGCCATTGGCCACAACGGATCGATTGCCAACGTCCTGGATCGCGCCTCGTGGCCAGTAACCTTCGCCGTCGCGACCCCACGACCACGTGTTGCGGAACAGCAACTGCGGCAAGACATGCAGCCGCGCTTCGTCCGGCCCGCGGTTGTGCACCGTCAACAACACGCAAACGTCTTCGGGCTCGGCCTTCGCATACGTCACTTCGACATCGAAGTAGCGGTTGTCGGCAAACGCCCCCGTGTCGTGCAGTTCGTATTCGGGTTCTTCACGGCCGCGGCGCGCGTTCTCCTGCTCGAGGTCCTCGTAAGGAAACGCCGACTGCGGATACTTGTACAGCGCGCACAGCCACGAGGAGGTCGGCAGCGCGTCGGTATAGAAATACTCTTCCTTGACGTCTTCGCCGTGATTGCCCTGCGGCCCCGTCAGCCCGTAGAGGCGCTCTTTGAGGAACGGATCTTTCTCATTCCAGATCGCGAATGAAAAGCACAGACGCCCCTGCCGGTCACACAAACCGAGCAAGCCGTCTTCGCCCCAACGGTAGGCGCGGCTGCGAGCATGTTCGTGCGGCAGGTACTCCCAGCAGTTGCCGTCATCGGAGTAGTCTTCGCGAACGGTGCCCCACTGTCGCTCAGACAAGTAGGGTCCCCACCGCAACCAGTTCTTCTCCCGTTGGGTGATCTGCTCCAGACGCACCCGTTCGTTCTTCGCACGCTCAGCCATTACCGAACGGTGTATCCGTAACCGAGCCCGAAGGCATCACCGCAGATTGAGAGCCGCGCGAAAGCGATCGGGGATCGCGGACTGGAATGTGATTCGTTTCCCACTCGTAGGATGTGGCAGCGTTAGCTCGGAGGCATGCAGGAAGAAATCGTCCCCCTGTTTGCCCGCAGCTCCATAGCGGCGGTCGCCAACTATCGGGTGGCCGACGTGGCCAAGATGAGCCCGGATCTGGTGAGTACGGCCCGTATGTAGTGTCAGGCCCAACAACGCTCGATTGCCACCCGCCTCAAGCACTTCGTAATCAGTGCGGGCGTGCTTACCACGCTCATCGACAAGCACCTTGGGCTGGTGAGCGCGCGCATTTTCTCGCAGCCACAGTGGCGCATCAATTGTGGCCTGCGCGGGCTTGGGAACGCCCTCTACGACCGCAACATAGGACTTCTGAACTTGGTCCTCGCGAAACGCATCGGCCAGGGCACGAGAACCGACTGGCGACAACCCAATCACCAGCAAGCCAGACGTGCCGCGATCCAAACGGTGCACTGGGGCGGGCCGATAGGTGGCTGTTCGGGTACCAAACGGCTGAGCATCCAACCACGACAGCACATGGTGGTCGTGGCCACTGCCGGGTTGCACGGCGAGGCCAGCGGGTTTGATGACAATCAGCAGATCGTCGTCACGATGTACGATGCTCGGCACAAGCGCCGGCGACCCGCCCGACAACGCGCGCGGTGCAGTTGGCTGCGGCGCCTGCGCCGACGTTACAGGGATCGTCGATGGCGGCAGCGTCACGTGCATACCCGCGACCAGACGCAAGTTCTCTTTGGCCTTCTTGCCGTCGACACGAATGATGCCGCGCCGCAGCATCTTGAAGATCGCCCCGAGCGGCGTCTCCGGCAGCAGCTTGCGCAGATAGCGGTCGAGTCGTTGGCCCTCTTCAGCCGTGGTCATCTCGACGTCGTGCATTGTCGCCATGCAAACCAGTCGCAGACTGGAAGGCAACGATGGCCAGCGTTCACAGCGCGTTCCCGAAGGTAAAACCGTGCCCTCAGCCCCGAGACCGCCGGCCCAGAACGGTCAAAAATTCAAAAATGCGTTCCGCTGCCTCCTGCTTACGACGGTGTCACGGGTGCAATGCTCGCAGTCCAAACACCCACCCCCTGCGCAATCACAGTGTCTTGACCACCAAGATCAACCGCCTCCAGGGCCAACTCGAGCAACTACCGACCTGCGAACTGACACTGCAGCGGGGCCGCGCCCACCTGAGTAGTCTCCAGGAGAGCAAGCAGGAACTATCCGATCGGCGCGCGCAGGCGAAGCAACGTGCAGCCGAGAACACCAAGCACGGCATCAAGGCCGCCTACCTGCAGGTTGACAGCCAGGTGACCCTCGAGCTACTGCTGGACATCGAGGCGCAACTCGCCCGCATCCGACCCGTGAGCTACGAAGTGCTGCAGACACGCGAGCCGACTTGCACGGCGGCGTCGGCTCTCCGCGCCGCCTACTTCGGCGTCACAATCAACATCGGCGGCACCGTGGCGCCAGCCGGCACGAACTTCATCGAGATCGAGTTGACGCAGTGACGCGTGTTCTTCGCGGTCTTGTGCTCGCCGTGAAACACGTGGCCGAGGTGGCCTTTGCAGTTACTGCAAACAATCTCAACACGAGCCATTCCGTGCGTGTTGTCCTCGTGGCGATCGACCGCACCGGCGATCTCGTCATCGAAGCTCGGCCAGCCGCAGTTGGCGTGGAACTTGTCTTCGCTGCGGTATAGTTCGGCGTTGCACTGACGGCAGATGTAGAGGCCGTCGGCCTTGTGATCGGTGTATTCGCCGACATTCGGTAGTTCGGTGCCCTTCCTCTGAATGACTAGGGCTTCGTCGTCGGTCAACTTGTTGTAGCTCATCGCGCGCTTCTGCTTCGGGTTGTCTGACTTGGACTCTGATTGCTTCGTTGCTTCGGCGGCCAGCGCCTTCGCGCTTTCGACCGGCATGTTCTTATCGCTGCTAGGGAGCTTGTCGCCGATCGAGTTGCTAGCCGTGGTCTTCGCAACACCGCCGTCACCAGATGAAACCCGCTGCTCTGCCAGTTCGTGGCCGCAACAAGAGAACGCAAGCGCCGCAACCAGCGGCAGGAATAGGTATCGCATGATGGAAGGTCAATAAGCCGCGTCACCGGATGCGACGCGAGCGCCCATGTTACGACAATGCACCGACATCGTAACGGCGAGAGTCACATAGCTGGGGAATCGCTCATGGTCGACACGGCGAGCCGACTGCTAACCGCACGACTACTTGGGGTGTGCAACGACCGTCACGACCCCGGCGGCATCGCGAGTTACCGTGTAGTCGCCGCCGAAACTAGGCGTCACGTATCCTGCAACGATCACCCGGCACGGCACCTCGTTGTCGATGTAATGCAATTCCAGCCGGCCGTCCTGGGTCGCCCAGATGTTGCGGGTCTCCAGCGAGTCTTTGGGCACCGGAGTCGCGTCGCCGAGGATGCCACCGCCAACTAGCTGAACATCCTGCCATTCGGTATCAGCGTCGTTGCGGATCTCGACGTGCAACCTGGTGTAGCGAAAGACCCCCTGCAGCATGCTGAAAAATGCGACGGGAACGTTAGCGACCGCGAGCACACTGATCAGCACCGTGTTGCGAACATTGGGAGCATCGGACCAGCTGCGCAGCAGCAAGAATGGCGCGAACAACGCCGACAGCACGCCGATCCCGAGGCAGCCGTAGCCCATGAAGATCAACGGTTGCCATTCGACCTGCAGCCAGACAATCAGCAGCACCAAGCCAACGATCATCGGCATCGTCGCCAATCGCATCGCCAGCAACTGCATCCGGGTCATCGGCCGAGCGTTCGGTTGCATCGCCTACGCCTTCTCCAAACGAGCACCCGCCGGCGTGTCGACGATCTTCCAACCGGCAGCCGCGATCTCGTCGCGGATCTGGTCGGCAGCCGCCCAGTCCTTGCTCGCCTTCGCCTCCTTGCGCTTGTCGAGCAACGCCAACAACTCGGCCGGCGCGTCGATGGTCGCCTTCGGCTCGTCACCGAACACTGCCAAGACATCCTCGAAGCGCAAGAACGCCTTTAGCGCCGCAGTTGCCCCAACCACACTGGGCGCTGCCTTGTTGCACGCCGTGACGAAGTCAAAGATCGCGGCGAGCGCTTCGGAGACGTTCAGGTCGTCTTGCATCGACGCCGTGAACGTGTCGGTGGCCGCTTGCACAGCCGCCGCCAAATCGTCAGCGCCTGGTCGATCGGCGCCATCGCGAATGCGCACCAGACTCTTGCGGGCCACGTTGACACGGGCAATCGCGGCACGCCCTTCGGTCAGGCCAGCCAACGTGAAGTTAAGCGACTGACGATACTGAACCCGGATCAGCGCGAAACGCAGTTCGCGTCCCGTGTAGCCCTTCGCCAAGATGTCGGACACTGTGAAGAAGTTGCCCAGGCTCTTCGACATCTTGGTGTTGTCGACGAGCAGATGGCGCGCGTGCATCCACAGACCAACGAAGCGCTCGCCGGTGTGCGCCTCCGTCTGCGCAATCTCACACTCGTGGTGCGGGAAAACGTTGTCCTCACCACCGGTGTGGATATCGATACTCTTACCGAGGTAGTGCATCGACATCGCCGAGCACTCGATGTGCCAGCCGGGAAAGCCGCGCTGGCCGCCTTCAAACGGACCGTCCCACTGCATCTGATGTTTGTCGTCGACCTTCCATAGAGCGAAGTCGCGCGGATCCTTTTTGTCGGCGTTGACCGCAACGCGAGCACCGGCCTCGAGATCGTCGAGCACCTTGCCAGACAGCTTTCCGTATGGCTCGAACTTCGCGACCTCGAAGTAGACGTCACCGTTAACCTGGTAGGCGATGCCCTTCTTCAACAGGTCGTCGATGATCGCTCCCATCTGCTCGATGAAGTCGGTCGCCCGCGGCATGTGGTGCGGCGTGCGCACCTGCAGCTGCCGCTGGCACTCGTGGAACTCGGCGATGTATTCGTTGGCGATATCCCACGCGGTTCGGCCGGTGCGCTTGCTCTCGGCCTCCATCTTGTCTTCGCCGCCTTCGATGTCATCGAGGGTCAGGTGGCCGACGTCGGTGATGTTCATCACCTGGGTGACTTCGTAGCCCTGATCCTCGACGAAGCGCCGGAGCACATCTGAGAACAAGAAACTGCGAAAATTGCCGATGTGCGGCGAACTGTAGACCGTTGGCCCACAGTGGTACATCGTCACCTTGCCATCGACGATTGGGCGCAGTTCTTCAAGTTGACGGGTGAACGAGTTGTGCAGACGAATCGTCATGTGATGGAAGAGTCGCAGAGGCCTCGATCAGGTGCAACAACACCGCTACAAGGAACACGTAGTGGACGGTAAGGATCACAACCAAATTGGGCCGCCAGAGGGCGAACTGCCAACGCCCAAACGGGCGGCCGCGGGCCTGCAACAGGTCGATAGCCGACTAGAACTGCTCCATGTGGTCGGCAGCGGCTCCTCGGGCACTGTCTATCGGGCCCGCCTGCGAGAAAACTACAAAGGGCTGCCGGCGGACACCGAGGTCGCCGTCAAACTGCTTCGCCCCGAGCTGGCGGCCAACCAACGGGCCCGCGCGCGGTTGTTTGCCGAGGGCGAAATGGGCCAGACGGTCCGGCACGCCAATGTCGCCGAAGTCTACGGCGTCGAAACCCAGGAGCGGCTCGGCATTGAGACGACCTTCTTGGTCATGCAGTTTGTCCAGGGCACGACCCTGCGCGACATGCTACTGCGCAGTGGCGCGCCGGTCGAAGACTTGACCCGACGGCTCGGCGCCGACGCCGCCCGCGGCCTGTCCGCGCTGCACCGCCGCGGTCTCGCCCACCGCGACATCAAACCGGAAAATTTAATCCTGACGCCCGACAGCGAGCTGAAGATCGTCGATCTCGGCCTGGCACGCCCGTTCGGAACGGCCGGCAGTGGAGCCTCCCCCGGCAACTCGCCGAGCGCGGGCGGCAGCGAAACCTCCTCCGGCTTTGGCCTGGCCGGCAGCGTCGCCTACAGCGCGCCCGAGATGCTGCGCGGCGAGCGCGCAGGTCCGCGCAGCGATTTGTATGCGCTGGGTATCGTGTTGTTCGAGGTCACTACGGGGCAGCATCCGTTCGCCGACGCAACCAGTGCCGACGAGATGATGCACGCGCATCTCTACCGCCTGCCGCCGCTGCCATCGCACTTGCGACCGCGGGTCTCGCCGCTGCTCGAACAGGTCCTGCTCGACCTGATGCAAAAGAGCCCCGAAGATCGACCGCGCGGCGCCGCCGAGGTCGCTCGCATTCTTGAAAAGGGCGCGCGGTCGGAATACTGGCGCAAGCACGAAGCCAAGGCACCGGTGCTCGCCAGCAGCCGTCGTCTATTGCGAATGCGTCGGCCGGCGGAAGCGCCGTTCGTCGATCGCCGGCCGGAGTCAGCACAACTTGATGCCGCGCTAGCTGCCGCTCGTTCGGGCAAGGGTCGTGTGCTCGCGGTCGTCGCGCCTGAAAGCACCGGCCGCCGCCGCTTGCTCGACGAAGCGATGCAGCGCTGGCTCGACAACAGTGAACCGCCACGCTACCTCGGAGGCGACGCGGACAGTGGTCTCGGCCACGGCGAACCGTTTGCTAGCACACTGCTCGATCTACTGTTGCGCGGCGATGATCGCCACAGCCCAAATGCCAAAGCGCGTGCGGTCGCCCACGCAATCGTGCGCTTGGCCCTCAACGAACCGGATGCTGAAGCACTGGTTGCCGTCGCGTTCGGAGACAGCACCGAACCTTCGGAAGTGCGCGCCAACCGCATGGCTTCCGCCATCCTGCATTTGCCATCGAAGCAGCGAGCACTGGTCGTGCGCGTCGACCACGCCGACGAACTCGACACCAGTGGCCGCCTGGTACTACAGCAACTCAGCAACGCCGCCAGCAAGCACCACTTGCTGGTGTTGTTGGTCGCCGGCCCCGACACCCAGTTGGTCGACGATCAGCCGCGCCTCGAACTGGCCGGCTTGGATGAACGCCACTTCCGTAACTTCGGCCGATCGCTGTTCCAGGCGCCGGTGCCGGCGCACGTCGACACCTTCCTTAACGCAGCGCACCAAATGCTCACCGGCTTGCCCGGTGGCCTGCTTGAGGCACTCGATTTCCTGGTCGAACGCGGCGAGTTGCGCGGCCGCGTCGGCGACTACCACCAGCTGGCCAAGAACGCTGAACCACGCCCCGCACCGAGCCACGTCGAACGATTCCGCAATCGCGTACGCATCCTGTTGCCGCACCAACGTGCTGCGCTAACAGCCGCCGCCGTGCTCGGCGACCGCTGTTCGCTGTCCGAACTCTCGGCACTGATACTCGAACCCGAACTGTCGCTGCTCGAAACGCTGTCGTTGTTCCGCGGCAGGATCGTGCGCGCGCAAGGTGGCGAAGTAACCTTCCGCCACCGCGACTTCCGCCAGGCGCTGCTGCGCGGAACCGAGCCGGAAGAAGTGCAACGTTTGCACGCCGCGGCGGCATCGCTGCTCGAAGCACGCGGCGCGCGGCCGCTGGTCGTGGGCATGCACCGCTCGCAAGCACTCGATCACGAAGGCTGCCTCGACCCGTTGCTCGAAGCACTTGACAACCGCGTGCACGCCGGCTCGCAACGCACGTCCCTGCGTTTGATCGGGCGACTCGCCGTGCACCTGCGGCACGTAGCCGAGTCCGACGAAAACTCACAACGACACCTGCGCTTCCTGTTGCTCTCGGCGCAGGCACATCAAAACGCCAACCTCAAAACGGCAGCGCGGTCATTCCAGAAGGCCGAACGGCTGGCGCGCACGCTCAACAATCTCGACGCGTCGGCCGCGGCCCGCATTGGCCTCGCAACCGCCGATCTCGACAACGGCCGCCTACTGTCCGCCATTGCGCTGCTTGAAACCGTTCACGACGACCTCGCCGACGAACGTCACCACGAGGCCTCCGAGTCAACCGAAGCACTCGCCGCACAAGCGCACGCGCTACATGGCCGCGTCCTGCTGTATCTGGGCCAAGCTCCGGATTGCATTAAGCACCTGCTTGCCGCCAAGAAGCGCGTGCCGCCCGGACAAGAAGACCTACGCTGCCACGTTTGGATTGACCTGGCCCGCGCCGAGGCACTCGCCCACCGCTATGCAACAGCCATGCGCACGCTGCGCGAGATCGAGAAGGCACATCCAGTGCGCCACTTCCCGCGAGCCCGCCTGCGCTTCCATCTCTACCGCGGCCAACTGCGACTGCTGCTCGGCGACCCGGATGCCAGTCAGGATCTGCGCCTAGCACTCGACGAAGCCGAGCGATTGGGCCTGCCTGTCTACGGTGCCCGCGCCGCCGTGCTGCTGGGCGAGCGTGACTTTTGGCGCGGCAATGACGACGCGGCCCGCAATCGCTTCGAGCAGGCTCTAGCCCTAACCGACCAGGCGAGTGACCGGCTCGGCGAAGCCGTGGCCCGCAGCCATCTGCTTCGCCTCGGCGCCGACGACCCCGGTCTCGAAGCCCTCGTCGAAGAACTGGACCTGCCCGAACTGCGCGCCAACTGGCTGCTGGCGATGACTGGCAGCGGCCGCGAAGTTGCTAACACCCACGAGCAGATCGACGCGCTACTGCAAAACGCCGACTTGCCGTTGCCAATGCACTTGCGCGCCCTGGGCTTGCTCGATCGGCCGGCTTCGGCGCGTTCGCTAGTTCGCACGATTGGCCAGCGCTTTGCGCAGCGGTCGATCCGTCAACGGTTCCTCAACCTTTGGCAGGGCAAGGCACGCATTTAGCGATCGTTCGAAGGCACCGGCAAAGCCGCCTCGAGGGCCTCGACAAGCGTTCCAGGCGGAGCCCCGAAAGTTGCTACGGACAAATCCTGCAACCCGTGCTCGGCCCCAGCGCGTAGAGTGTCCTACCGTGCTCAAGAACCGTGCACTACTGGGGATGCTGCTGATCGCCATGATCGGGGCCACCGTTGCGGCGTGGTTTCTGCGCGGACAGACCGGACCTCCACCGATTCCGAACGACGTCGGGCAAGCCAACAGCACCGGCCATTTCGATCCCGCCTCCGGTGGTCGCAAGGGCGTGCAAGCCGCTGACATCGACAGTGGCAAGCAGAGCGGCGCCAGCACCCCTGATTCGGGCCCAATCCGCGTCGACGTCGGCGCGTCCTCCGGAAGCGACCAGCGACTGTGCCACCTTGTAGTCACGGTTGTCGCCGAGCACCAAGGGCGTAACAACCCGGTGCCGTTCACCGACGTCGCCGCGGTGCTGACGGGCCTCGATCTGGCGAGTGTAAGCAACCGAACGGACGCACGTGGCGTAACCGAATACACGTTCGTCGGCGGACACGGCCACGCGGTTCGCTGCGTCGCCGGCATCGGCGGCCACCAATCCGTGACGCTGAACTCAGAAACCACGGTGCACGCAACCATCCTCGTTAGGCCGAAAGTCATCGCGACCGGTCGCGTCATCGACCGTAGCAGCGTCGGAATCGCCGAAGCCGATATCGTGTTGTTGCGCTGGCCAAACAACAAACACAGCATCGGCTCGATGTGGCGCATTGGCCGCAGCGGTCGCGATGGTTCGTTCCAAATACCGGTCGGGGTCGGCGGCCAGATTGCCGCCACCCACGACAACTACGTGTCGTCCGCGATGTTCATGCTGCGGCCGAATCGCGATGCAACGCAACCGCCACTGACCCAGGTGTTCGAACTGCTGCTGCGCCCAGAAGCCGCCATCATTGTCGGGCTGGTGCACAATGAGGCGGGTCTACCCCTTGGCAATGCTGAGATCGAAGTGCGTTCAGTAACTGCTGCCCCCGTCGGCGCCGAACTGGTCGGCCCGCCGCATCGAACCCACAGCGACGCCAACGGTACCTTTCGCATCACCGGGCTGGCAGCTGGTGAAGTGCAATGGGCCGCTTGCGCAAGCAACTACGGATGGCGTGAGGGCACCGCATCGCTGAGTAATCATGACGGCAACCAACTCGACATCGAACTGTCGCTAGCCGCTGGCGTAGACGGCTTCGTTGTCAGTAGAGCCACCGGCAAAGCCATCGCGGGCGCCACGGTCAGCGCCGGCAAGCCGGGCACGCTGTGCTACCGCATGACCAAGACGCGGCCGGATGGCAGCTACATCCTCGACGACTTGGGTTCTGGACCAACCACCCTACGCGCGGAACTCGAACAGCTTGTCGCTCAGACCGAGCAACACCTGCTACCCGACTCCATCCACGAGTGGCGAGCAGAACTGGCACTAGGCGACAATGGCAATTTACTGCAAGGCATCGTGCTCGACGCTAACAAGCGCCCGCTCGCCGATTGGCAAGTCGTCGTTCGTCAAACAGGTCGCGAACCAACCGGGATGACAAGCGGCGAAGATGGCCGCTTCGCGATCCCCGTCACTCAAACCAAGGGACTCGACGTGCGTTGCTATGCACCCGGTCGGCCACCCACTTCGTTCGCCGACGCCCGATATCGCAACGCGCAGGCTGGTTCTGACGTGCAACTGCTGACCGGGCAATTCAAGCACACGACCATCGCGGGCCGCGTGCTCGGCAGTGGCGCAAACGGTGTGCCGGCGACCATCGGCTGTACGCATCACCAGAACCGTGAATACGCCCGCTACACCGCTGACGCTGACGGCCGCTTCACGATTCGAAACGCGCCAATCGGCACCGTCAATCTGACCATCGAATACACCGGCCATGTGGCGCACGAAACTGGCGAACTGCAACTGCAGCCAGCGGTGCCCGTCGACCTCGGCTCGGTGCAACTCAGCCTCGGCGGTGGCATCTACGGCACGGTGCTCAGTCCCGGCGGCAGCGCGCCGCAGCAATGCGTACTAACGCTGATGATGGCGGGCTCCGACCAGGGGATGACCACAGAATGCATCGGCGGTTCCTACCGCTTCGCTGGGGTGGCACCAGGCAAACACACCTTGCAAGTCAACGGCCAAGGGCTAGCCGGCGCATCGTTCTCGATCACGATCGAAGCGGGCGTCGACTTGCCACGCGACATCGAACTGTTGGCCGGTTGGTACCGCCGCGTACGGGTGCGCGTGCCGCCAGACGGTGGCCAGCGGGTGACTCTCGCGATGCGCATCAAGGGCGAAGCAACGAACTGGATCTCATCCAGCCAAGTGCAGCGCGCCCACCCCGGCGCGCCCGGCTTCGCACAGTTTGACACGTGGATGGTTGCAGGCACATACGAAGTGGCCGCCGTTACGCCGCAGGGGTATGCCGCCAATCGCACGATAACCTACACGAACGACGAAGCCCCGCCGTTCGAGTTGCAGTTGGCACCGCGCTAACGAGCACCCGGCCCGACGACTACACGACCGCCGGCTGTCACGCGTTGCCAAGTTGCGACAATCGCACAGACAGTCTCGCAAACACAAGCCCTGCTGACATCGTAAGCTGCGCGCGGAGTGCCCACTCCGCAGACACCCATGCGATCCCCAATGCGCGTCACGGCGCTTGCCGTGTTCTCACTCGCCTCGTCCCTGCTGGCGCAGGACCAAACGTTCTATAGCAACGCCGTAGAACAGCTGGCCTGGCGCGAGATCGGTCCCGCCAACCCAATGGGTCGCATGACCGACATTGCCGTGCACGACGACCGACAAAGCACGTGGTTCGTCGGCACCGCCGGCGGCGGCGTCTGGCGCACACGCAACGCGGGCACGACCTGGGACAACGTCTTCAACAACCAGGGCACCGTCTCGATTGGCGATGTCGCGATTGCGCCGAGCAACCCCGATGTTATCTGGGTCGGCACCGGCGAAGAGAACGGTCGCAACTCAGTACAATGGGGCGACGGCGTCTACAAATCCGACGATGGCGGCAAGACGTGGCAGCACAAGGGGCTTGCCGAGACGTTCCAGATCGGCCACATCGAAGTGCACCCGACCAATCCCGACATCGTCTACGTCGCCGCGCTCGGGCGACTTTGGGGCGACAACGAAGAACGCGGCGTCTACCGCACCAAGGACGGCGGCAACTCGTGGGAACGCGTGATGTTCATCGATGAGCAGACTGGCTGTATCGATGTTCGCGTGCACCCGAACGATCCGATGACGGTGTTCGCGTGCATGTATGAACGCAAGCGCGACCGCTTCGACGGCAACGACCCGATCGTTCGTTTTGGCGAACACAGCGGACTCTACAAGAGCATCGATGGTGGCGAAAACTGGCAACAGGTGGTTGAAGGCTTGCCGTCGTGCACATGGGGCCGCAGCGGCATCGACTTGCTGGCTAGCAACCCGGACACGATGTTCGCGATCATCGAAACCGAGCGCAGCGGCTGGCAAACGGGCGACCGCAAGGACCGCCTCAGCAGCGACCCGGTCGACCCCGGCGCCCAAGGCCAGGGTCGCCAGCGGCAACGACCGCAGCGCGCAGCGCGGGGCTCCGCCGTCATGGGCATCGGCACCGAAGGCAGCAATGGCACGGAGGAGGCGCCCGGCGCGATCTTCACGACTATCACCGAAGGCGGCCCCGCCGAGAAGCTCGGCCTGAAAGTCGGCGACCGCATCACCAAGATTGACGATGAGGCAGTCGCGAATTACGCCGACCTGATCGAGATCGTCAACGACTCGCGCGCGCGCCAGAAGATCAAGATCAACTACGTCCGCGACGGCGAGGAGAAGGAACTCGAATTGGAGCTCGGGGAGCGCCAGAACAACTTGCTACGCGCAGCAGGCCGCCCGAACGGCCCGTTCTCCGGTCGCTTGTTTGGCCAAGCGGCAAACAAGCAGAAGTTGCAAGGCGAGCTTGGCTTTGAGACCGGCGGCATCTTCCGCAGCGACGACCGCGGCGTCACTTGGACCCGCCTCAACAGCCTAACCGAGCGGCCGTTCTACTACTCGGTGATCCGCGTCGATCCGCGCAACCCGGACAACATCTACTCGGTCGGCACCAGCTTCTGGGGAACTGAGGATGGCGGCAAGAAGTTCACCGCAATCCACCGCGGCATCCACGTCGACTTCCACGGCGCCTGGGTGGATCCCGATGACAGCGACCACCTCGTCGCAATCTGCGATGGCGGCGTCAATGAAACCTACGACCGCGGCCGTTCGTGGCAACTGCACAACGGCTTCTCTGCCGCGCAATTCTACGACTGCGCGGTCGACACCGCGTTGCCCTACAACGTCATTGGCGGCCTGCAGGACAACGGCACCTGGGTCATTCCTTCCCAGACACGTTATCGCGATGGCATCACCAAAGCAGACTGCTCCAAGATCTACAGCGGTGACGGTTTCGGCGCGCAAGCCGATCCGATCGAACCGCACATCGTCTATGCGACCAGTCAGAACGGCAACGCCGGCATCGTCAACACCCGCACTGGTCGCCAAGCTCGCCTGCAACGCGGCGCGGTGCCAGGCGGCGGTCAGGCGAAGTTCAATTGGGACGCGCCCTTCATCCTGTCGCCGCACAACCGACTGACGCTCTACCACGCGGGCAACCACGTGTTCCGCGGCGATCGCCACGCGTATCTCGACAATCGCGGTTCGCGACCTGAACTCGGTCCGATGCAGAACGAACGCGGCATGCGCATGGAATGCATTTCGCCGGCACTCGGCGCGACCGACAAGGGCACCGCTACGGCGATCGCAGAGAGCCCGCTCAAGCGCGGCTTGATCTACGTCGGCACCGACGACGGCGCGGTATGGCGCACCGACAACGGCGGCACTGACTGGGAACGCATCGACCAGAACCTGCCAATCGACGAGTTGCTCTACGTCTCCGACATCGTGCCGTCGCACTTCAAGACCGGCCGCGTCTACATGACACTCGATGGCCACCGCAGCGATGACTTCGGCACGCATGTGTTCGTCAGTGAGGACAGCGGCAAGACTTGGTACACCCTCGGCGCGACGTTGCCTGGCCTCGAAGTGTGTCACTCGTTCGCCGAAGATCCGCGCAACGAAGAGCTGCTGTTCCTCGGCACGGAGCGCGGCTGCTGGGCGTCACTCGATCGCGGCTACAACTGGCTGCGCCTGAGCAACGGCATGCCGACCTCGTCGGTACGCGAACTGGTCATCCAAGACCGCGACAGCGACTTGGTCGCCGCGACCCACGGTCGCGGCATCCTGGTGCTCGACATCGAGGGGCTAAGGCAACTAACCGAAGACATCGCCAATAAGGACGCGCACGTGTTTGGCGTACAACCGGCTTACCTGTGGAAGCTCGGCAGCCGCGGCTTCCAAGGCCACAAGCAGTTCAAGGCCAAGAACCCGGCCTACGGCGCGACCTTCCACCTATGGCTGCGCGAAGAATCGGAAGAGAAGCCGGTGCTAACCGTGCACGACATCACGGGTAAGGAAATCGCCAAGGTCACCGGCAAGAAGACTGCCGGCATGCAGGTGCTGCAATGGAGCGCACGCATGGGCCGAAAACTAGCCAAGGCGGGCACCTACTCGGTGCGCCTGCAAAGCGACGACGGCGAGCGCCAAGCGTTCGTGCTGCGCGCCGATCCCAACACGCTGCCCAACAGCAGCAATCCGACCCAACCCGCCACCAACCGCTGAGGACACCTGCTGATGACTACGACCAAACTAACTGTTGCGTTGGGTGCGCTGGTGTCGCTAACGGCAACGCTGCAAGCGCAGACAACCGACCAAGACCATCTGCGCGACAACGTGTTGGCACACCTCAAGTGGCGCGAACTAGGCCCGGTGCAAAGCGGCGGGCGCATCATCGACATCGCGGTAAACCCAACCCGTTCGCAAGAGTATTGGCTGGCCGCGGCGAATGGTGGCGTCTGGCACACCACCAACGGCGGCATCTCATTCACCGCGCAGTTCCAACACGCGGATTCGATCTCGGTCGGCGACATTTGCGTCGCCCCCAGTGATCCCAAGGTGCTCTATGTCGGCACCGGCGAAGCGAACAATCAACGCAGTTCGTATTGGGGCAACGGTGTGCACAAGTCGACCGACAGCGGCAAGACTTGGAAACACGTTGGCCTCAACGGCACCGACCACATCGGTCGCATCGTCGTGCACCCCGAAGACCCAAACATCGTTTACGTCGCCGCACTCGGCGCGCTCTACCAGAGCAACGAAGAACGCGGTCTCTACAAGACGAGCGATGGCGGTGAGAACTGGCAGCGCGTGCACCACGTCAACAAGGACGTCGGCTTCGTCGATGTGCTACTGCATCCGCAGAACCCCACCACCGTGTTCGCCACGTCCTACGAACGGCGTCGCCGCGCCTGGACGTTCCACGAAGGCGGCACCGGTTCACGCCTGTGGCGATCAGAAGATGCCGGCGCGACCTGGGCCAAGATGACCAACGGCTTGCCGGAGGGCGTGCTCGGGCGCATCGGCATCGACGCGTTCTCGCAGAACGGCGATGTGCTCTACGCGTCGATTGAGAACCGCAACCCAGTTGGCACCAGGCCGCTGCCCGCAACCCAACCGAGCGGCGACGACACGCCGCGCAAACCGGACCGTCGAGACGAACGCAACGAGGGCCAAGAAGAACAGTCAACCGCCGAAATCCTCGCCGACCCCGTGGCACGCATGCAGTGGCAGGCAGGCCCCGAAGAAGCGCAGGATCCGAAGCGCCGCGCCCGCCGCGGCATCGTCGGCGGCGAGGTCTACCGCAGTGATGACGGCGGTGACTCGTGGCACAAGACGCACAAGGACTCGACCTCCGCTGGCGGCAGCCCCGGTTACTACTACGGCCAGGTGCGGGTCGACCCAAACGACGAGGACACGCTCTACGTGCTGTCGGTGCCGGTTTACCGCAGCCGCGATGGCGGCAAGACCTGGACTCCCGGTGGCCGTGGTCGCGGACGCGGACGCGGCGCGGCGTCGTTTGGCAGCGGCCTGCACGTCGACCACCACGCACTCTGGATTGATCCGCAGAACAGCGAACACTGCCTGCTCGGCAACGACGGCGGCATCTCGGTAACGTGGGATCAAGGTAGCAACTGGGACCACCTCACCCACATCCCGATCCTGCAGTACTACGCAATCGGCGTCGACAATCAGACGCCCTACAACATCTACGGCGGCCTGCAAGACAACGGCAGCTGGGGCTTCCCGATTCACGGCGCAACTAGCGCCGGTATCGAAGCACTCGACGCCTTCAAGATTGGTGGCGGCGATGGTTTCTACTGCGTCGTCGATCCAAGCGATGCCGATGTCGTCTACTCGGAGTCACAATTCGGCGGCATGATGCGCCAGAACCGGCGCACCGGCGCAACCAAGTCGATCAAGCCTCGCAGCCGCAAGGGCGAGCAGTCGTTGCGCTTCAATTGGAACACCCCGATCGTGGTGTCGCCGCACGCGCCGCACACGGTCTACACCGGTAGCCAGTTCCTACATCGCTCGCGCAACCGCGGCGACAAGTGGGCGACGATCAGCCCAGACCTGAGTCGCAACGATGCCGCCAAGAAGCGAGGTAACGTGCCGCACTGCACGATCACGACGATCAGCGAATCGCCGCAGAAGGAAGGCATGTTGTGGGTCGGCACCGACGACGGCAACGTCTGGCTCAGCAAGGATGGCGGCGGTCGATGGATCGACATGAGCCAGCGCTTCCCGGAAGAGGTGCGCAGCCTGTGGGTTTCGCGTGTCGAAGCTTCGCCGCACGAGCAGCAAACGGCATTCGTCAGCTTCACCGGCTACCGCGAAGATATCCGTGGCGCCTACGTGTTCCGCACCGACGATGCCGGCGAGACTTGGTTGTCGATCAGCAATGACCTGCCGGCTGAGCCGATCAACGTCGTCAAGCAACACCCGCGCAACAGCAGTGTGCTACTGGTCGGAACCGAGACGCATGCGTATGTGTCGATTGACGACGGCGCACACTGGAACGTGCTAGGTCACGACCTGCCCCGCGTCGCCGTTCATGACTTGGTGGTGCACCCAACGCACGCCCACGTGATCGTCGGCACGCACGGCCGCGGAATATGGGCACTCGATGCCAGCGCCCTAGAGAAGCTGACTGCCAGCACGGTGCGCGAGTCGCTGCTCGCATTGCCGCCGAGCGACGGCGTGCTACTGCGTGGTGCGTATGACCGCGGCTACGTCGGCGCCCGCCGATGGCGCGCAGCCAACCCGTTCACCACCGCCACGTTCCGCTACATGCTGTCGCAAGACAGCGAAGACGCGGTCAAGGTCGAGGTAGTCGACGCAACCGGCAAAGTAGTCTGGCAAAAGGATGGTCCGAGCGATGCCGGCTACCACGAAGTCACCTGGGGCACTGCACGCGCTGGCCGCGCTGGCCGCGGCGGCTTTGGACGACGTGGCGGTGGTCGCGGCGGCCAGCGCGCCGGCGACTTCGCGGTGCGGATCTCGCGCGGCACCACCACCTCGACACAACCGTTCACGGTCCACGACCGCAGCGGCGGCTCGGCGGTGATCGGCCAATACCCCGGCGAGGAACTGGTCGAAGAAAAGGAAGAAGGCGGCGGCGACGAAGGTCGCTAGTTCGCCGGGCCAAGCCCGTCGGGGGCGCGCCGCCGGGCCAAGCCCGTCGGGGTCGCGCCGCCGGGCCAAGCCCGTCGGGGTCTAGTCCATGACGAAGTCTTCGAACGAACCATCCTCGTCGTCGACTTCGAAATCCCCAAGCATCACGGCCTGCATCTCGGCCATCATGTCGAGGCGCAGGATCGCTTCCTGCTGCTTCGGCGTGGCCTTTTCGAAGCCCTCGACATCGAGGTGTTCGGCGGTCATGTCGTTGAGCGCAAACAGTGCCAGGCGCGCCGCGTTCAGCGCCGCCACCCATGCATTGACGTGCACGTCGAGAACCAGCAAAACCGAGTTCTGTGACTCGGGCATCTTGCGCAGCGAGTCGAGGTCGCGCCGCACCAATTGCGCGCGTGACAGAAACAGCCGCTCAAGCTCGGGCACCGCGTGCTCGCGCCAGTGCTGCTCGTCCTCTTCCTTCGAGCAGGTCTCAGGCAGCAAGCGGTCTCGCACGCGAGAATCCGAGCTCTCGATCAGCATCGGCACGCCCTTCAGAGTCTCGACAGCCGATGGCGTGAGATCCCCGAACATGAAGCCTTCGTCGACACGGGCGACCCACATGCTCATCGGGAACTCGCCTCGGTTCGATGCGGGTGCGAAGCTGCCACAGTATCTTTGAGAACCGAGTCTTCTATGCGGGCCGGGGCCGGCCTCACGGCTAAGGCCACTCTCGATATCAGGGCAGCTCTCAAGACTCGACCTTCTCGAGACTGGTCAGCAGATGATGTGCCTGCAGTTTCTGCGCGTACATCTCGGCCTGTTCGCGCGCGCCGGTCCAAACAATGGAGCGGCCCTTTTTGTGCACCTCCATCATCAGGCGATTGGCCTTGCTGTCGCTGTAACCGAACACCTTGATGAACGCCTTGGTGACGTAGTTTTGCAGAGTCACCGGGTCATCGTGCACGATGACGTTCCAAGGAGTCGCCAGCGACGTCTTGGGCTTCGTCTTCGTGTCCGTCTTGGTGTCTGTCTTCTCTTTGGTTGCCGGGCGCGCCATGGGTTGCCAGGGACTGTAACGCCTGAAGCCTCCATGTCCTAGGCGCTGGCGACCCGCGCCTCGCGCAGGTCAGGCAACACGACGCCCCATTCGCTCAGAGGCCTTCGACGTGGATGCGATTCTCGCCAAACAGCGGCACCACCA
>JBNMND010000079.1:0-19686 GCA_051274975.1 Planctomycetota bacterium
CGCCTCTTCAAAGCTTTCGCAGCTCGCTCGAAGCTTGCGGAACAGCTGCACCTTCTGCCGCACTTCTTTACCCGTCGCTTCGCGGCGCCATGCTCGCGCCAAGAACTGTCTCAACACTTCGCGTGCGTAGACCTTCTCATCCGCCTTACTGCGGCTCTCGATGAAGATACGGCTGTGCGATGCCGGCGGCCATTGCTCGTAGAACGGCGCCGTCACCTCCACGTAGTCCACATGAATGTCGCCGCTGGCAGCCGAGGCATTGAGGATCTTGAGGTATTCCGACGGGCTCGGTAGGCCGCCCATCTTGGCGGTCTTGCGCACCAGGTTGCGCGGATAGACCTGACTCAGCGGGACATCCCACTGGTAGAACTGCGGCGCGCCTCGCGCGGCAACTACAACAGCATCCGCATCGCTAATCAGGAAGGAGGCGCTTGAGTCGTTGCTTGCCTGCCAGCCAAACAACAACTGCATATTAGGCGTGCCGGACTCTTCGCTGGACGCTCGCACGCGAACGCGAAGCATGCCCTTTTCGGGCAACTGATCACCGAGCTCAATGATCAGAGTTTTCTTCGGCGGGATGATCGCGATGTGTTGCGACACCGACGGCACCTCACTGCGTTCTTTGCTCGGCGCCCACGCGAACTTTGCACCGTTGTAGCCCCACGACTGCCGCGCCATACGACCCGTGGTTGCATTGCGGTAGTGCACACCGTTCGGTCGTTTTACAAAGCGCTCTGTGTGCTTGGTCAACTCGACAGTCAGCTTCTCCGGGTCCTTCGCATGCTTCTTGCGCAGGTTCGCCAGTTGCTGGTCCTGTTTCTGCCACTCGACGGCAGCTGCCGTCTCCATCGCGATGTCCCAATACAACGCCTCTGGTTGGTCACCATGCACGGTAGCCAAACGCAGCGCCCGACGACTCGAATCGAGGTAGGCGCGAAACTGCATGCTCGATACGTGCAGCACTTCGGAACTGTTTTTAAACCCGTCCTCCGAAGTCGGATCGGGAGGCAAGTCTTCCGCAAAGTCGAACGGCAACCCGAGCAAGTCCTGCAGTGCGTAGTTGTATTCGTAGCGCGTCATGCGTCGGAACGACGAGTGCTTGGTCGTGGCACGCCGAGCCGACGACGCAATCTGGATCTCTGACGCCAACCATTCGATGACACGCGCGCGATCTTTGTCGGCAAGCTCGCCAGCGTCCTCCGGCGGCATCTCCCCGTTGGTCAACACCGCGAGCACCTCCAACCACCAGTCGACGTCGTTGCCGGCGAACAGGTCCGCGTTGAGCGTGTCAATGCGGAGTTCGCCCTTCTGCTTGTCGGCGCCATGACACTCGAAACATGCCTTCGCCAGGATTGGCTGAATGTCGGTGGCAAAAGTCTTGAGATCCGCCTGGGGCGCCGCCTCGGCAACGCGAGCAGTGACCTGCTTCTGGTACGTCGAGCGGCGCGCCCCCTCGGCCTTGAGCTCCTTGAGCGACTGGGCGAAAGCCACGTCACTCAAGGCACACAACAGTGCGGTGAAGCAAACGAAGGCGAAGGCTTTTCTCACGTCGATCATGGTGCGTCGGGGCGCCCGTCCTCGACGAGCGCCATGAGCATACCTTGATGCATCAATACTCGCGCTATGCTGCCCGCCATGCGCGCCACTCTCGGTCTACTCGCGGCGATCGCCACAGCGGCCTGTGCCAGCCTTGAACACCCCACGTTCGTCGACCTCCAGTGGCGCGCCATCGGGCCGCGCCTATGCGGTGGCCGGATTGAAGCGATCGCAGTGCACGGAGAACGGATCTACGCCGGCGCGGGATCCGGCAATCTGTGGCGCAGTGACGACCGAGGCCTGACCTGGGCGCCGATCTTCGACCACGAGTCGTCGTTCGCCATCGGCGCAGTTGCCGTCGCGCCATCCAACCCCGACGTGCTCTGGGTTGGCACCGGCGAAGTACTGATGGCGCGTAGTTCGTATGCGGGCACCGGCGTCTTCCGGTCTACCGACGCCGGCGCTTCCTGGCAGAACGTCGGTTTGACGGACAGCTTCCACATTGGACGAATCGTGGTGCACCCCCACGATGCCGACGTCGCGTGGGTCGCCGCGATCGGCCACAACTACACGAACAACAAGCAACGTGGTGTCTTTCGCACTCGCGACGGCGGCAAGAACTGGCAGCACGTGCTGTGCGTTTCGCCACGCGTCGGCGCAGTCGAAGTGGTCATGCACCCGAACGATCCACAGACTCTGTTCGCAGTGACCTGGGAACGCGAACGCAAGGCGTGGAACAATATTGAGTATGGACCGGGCAGTGGCGTGCACGTCTCAACCGATGGCGGCAGCAACTGGCAGCGTCTTGCGGGCGGCTTGCCAACGGGTGACATCGGCAGGATCGGGCTCGCCATCGCGCGATCACAACCACAGACCATGTATGCGATCGTCGACAACCACGAACGCGGAGACGCTGGGCGCCGCATCGGTGGCACCTTGTATCGAAGCGACGACGGTGGCAGCACGTGGAATCAAACCAACACCGCGCCACTGGCAACACGCATCGGCTACGACCTCTGCGAAGTAGTCGTATCGCCCGACAATCCCGACGAAGTCTGGGTGCCGGGTCACTATCTGTTGCACTCCACGGACGGCGGCAAGAACTTCGAACGCGTCGGCGGCGAGGTTCGCAACGTATTGCCAAACCCAGCGAAGATGCTGCACCTCGACCACCACGAGTTCTGGATCGATCCAGAAGACGGCGACCACTTGCTGCTTGGCACTGACGGCGGTCTGTATCGCTCAGAGAATCGAGGGGATACCTGGCTACGGCTTAACAACATGCCAATCGCCGAGGTCTACGCCCTGACGATTGACCAAGCTAACCCCTACAACATCTACATCGGAACGCAGGACAACGCCGCGTTGTTCGGCCCCGCGACAGGCAGTGTCGCATCTGATGCACCGGAGACGTGGCAGTACGTCTACCAAGATCGCTGGGGTGGCGGTGACAGCTACTTCACCTACCCCGACCCGAGCGATCCAGAGACGGTTTACTACGAACATCAGTTCGGCGAACTGCGGCGCAAGAGCATGGGTTCGGGCAAGACCGTTTCGATTGCGCCGCGAGCCGAACCTGGTGAGCAGAAGTTGCGCCGCAATTGGATGACGCCGTATCTGGTCTCCAAGCACGATTCGAACACACTGCTATACGGAGCTCATCGCCTCTACCGATCGCCGGATCGCGGCGACACGTGGCAGGCAATCAGTCCGGACCTCACGAGCGACCCCGGACCAAGCAGACGCGGGAATGTGCCGTTTGGCACCATCACGACCATCAGCGAGTGCCGCGACACTCCTGACTGCATCTACGTGGGCACCGACGACGGACTCGTGCAGCGCACCCTTGATGGCGGTGCAACCTGGACGGATGTGACAAACACACTGCCGCGCAAGTGGGTCAGCCGGGTCGTCGTCTCCGACGATTCTTCGCGAGTCTATGTCACGATGACCGGCTATCGGGAAGACGACTTCCGCGCGCATGCGTTCCGCTCTGATGACTGCGGGCAGACCTGGCGATCGATCAGCGACGGGCTGCCATCCGAGTCAATCAACGTCATCCGCGAAGACCCGGACAACGCAGATCTTCTCTACGTCGGAACCGATCGCGGCGTACATGCATCACTCGATGGAGGACGCACCTGGCACTCATTGCGCGGCAACCTGCCGACCACTGCCGTGCACGATCTCGCGGTCGCTCGCGGTGGCGACCTGGTCATCGGCACGCACGGCCGCGGTGTCTTCGTGCTGGAAGCCGCTAACGCACAGCTCGGTGCGCGCTAACGCGCCACGACTTTAAGTGGACCTGCTAAGTCCACAGCCGAACCGGCAATGCGAATCTGATAGGTGCCCACTGGTAAGAACGTGACCTGGCCAAGGAAATACGGCTTCGGGCTCGTGCGACGCGCCGTCACCAAGTCCCAACGGAACTGGTTCAGGCCGCGCCTCGCCGCCATCTCATGCGTGAACATGGTGGCTCCCTTGGAGTCGGTAACCGTCACCGTCACGGCAGCCTTCTCGATCAGATAGAACGTGATCGGCACGCGCTCCTCCGAGCTCCTGCGAGGCCGCGGCGTCGTATCATGCAACCGGGGACGATAGGCAGTTGGAGTTGACAACAGTTCGCTCGACAACCGCTCGTTGGCCAGCAACCAATGCAACGGCGCGAGGTTCATTCGGTAGATACCACGCCCATGGGTCGCCGCGATCAGGTCCAGTTCGCGCTCCTGAATGACCAAATCGGCAACCGCAACACCAGGCATGCCACGACCGAACAAGGACCAGCTCTCGCCGCGATCCGTCGACACGTACACGCCGCGATACATCGCCGCGTAGAGCACATCCTCATGACGAGGGTCCTCGGCGATCGCATAGGCCACCTCATCCGGGAGGTTGCCGCGAATGGAACTCCAGGTCGCCCCATGGTCCTCGGACGCGAACACATGCGCGTGCAAGTCGTCGTAGTTGAGGCCCGTAACGGTGACGTAAACGCGCGATGCCACGAAACGCGAGGCACAGATGCTGCGAATGTAGAACGGCGGCAATCCCTCGGAATGCTCTAGCCACTGCTCTCCATCGTTCTTCGTGACCCAGAACGCGCCACGATCGGTACCGCAGTAAAGCAAGCCTGCTTGCGTCGGCGACTCGGCGAGCGCACCAGCTGCCGTGCCCTTGCGCTCTTCAGACTTCGACTGTGACAGATCCGGACTCACCGCGCGCCAAGAATCCCCGCGGTCGGGACTTCGCATGACGAAGTTGCCGCCGTGATAGAGCACTCGATGGTCGTGAGCAGAAACGAGGTACGGCGCAATGAAGTTGTGCTGCAGCTTGCCTTCATGGTCACGCGGCAAACCCGGACCGACCGCTTTGGATCGGTTGCTCGGCACATGCTTCCGTCGCAAGCCACCGTGTTGACTGGAGAAGTAGACCGTATCGGGATCGACCAGATCCGGCACCGTGTAGCAGCCATCGCCACCGCACCACGGATCGAGCCAAACGTATTCCCATGCATCGGGTTCGTTGGATGCGAGTCGTCGCTCGCGAGCCGGCCCACGCACCGAAGCATTGTCTTGTACGCCGCCGTAGATGAGATACGGATCGCCATTGTCGACGGCGATATCATAGAACTCGCCGACCGCCAGGTTGTTGTGATGCAACCACGAACGGCCGCCATCCTGGCTCGTGTAGAGACCGCCATCGTTGCCGAGGATCAGGCGATCGGGGCGCATCGGATCAATCCACATTTCACAGTGATCGAGGTGCAACGTCTGCGCCGGGCTGGGCACGCGATGCGTCACGTCGCCTGCGATCAGCTCGAAGCTTTGCCCGCCATCCGTGCTGTGTGCGATGCGAACTCCAAGTGCATAGATCTCGTCGTCGTCTTGTGGGTTCAGGTAGCAGTCCGAGAAGTACCAACCGATACGCGAGTTAATTTCCAGGTCTTGCTCGTGCGTTCGCTGCCAACTCTGCCCGCCATCGAGGCTGCGGTAGACCTCGCCCGGATTCTGTTCGCGATTGAGGTTGTCGATAAAGGCGTAGACCTTGTCGGCGTTAGTTGCCGACACAGCCAAACCAATACGCCCCGTCTTCGGGCCTTCGGGCAACCCACCTCGAAGCCTCGCCCACGTTTGCCCGCCGTCGACACTGCGATGCACACCGCTCGTCGCGCCACCAACTCCAGGATGGTCCTGCCACATCGAGGCGTAGAGCACGTTCGGTTGCGACGGCGCAATGACCACATCGACTGCACCAGTGTGCTCATCAATATGGAGCACGCGCTGCCACGTCTTGCCCGCGTCCGCGGTGCGATAAACGCCCCGGCTCTCATTGCTCGACCAGAAGTGTCCGAGCACAGCAACCACCGCGATATCGGGGTTCGTTGGGTGCGCCGCGATCTCCCCGATGTGCCACGAGTCGTGCAAGCCCACATTGCGCCACGACTCGCCGCCGTCCTGCGACAGGAAGACACCCGTGCCCGGCATCGTAAAGTTGCGCGGCTTCTTAAGGCTCTCACCCGAACCCAACCACAGCACTTGTGAGTTGCATGGCGAAAGCGCGATGTCGCCGATCCCGATCGCCGACTGCTGCTCGAAGATGCAGCGCCACGCGAGACCATCGTTGGTGGTCTTCCACAGGTTGCCCGAACCGAACGCGGCGTAGATCGTGCCAGGCGACTTCGGGTCACCCTGCACCGACTCCACGCGCGCCGAGTTTAGCACCGGCCCCAACGACACCCACTGCAACGCGTATGGCGAAGCAGATTGCGCGGCTTGGTATTGCGCGAACGATGCCAGTAATGGGCTGTCCGGCGGACGATCCTGCGTCGTAACAGAACACGACGCAGCAAAGAGAACGACTAGGAGGCGATGCGACATGGAGTGCCGCAGCATGGTAGCCGAGCGCCGGCGCCAAACACCAAGGCGAAGCTGCATGCCGATGCGACCTCAGGCCACACGCGGAGAGCAACAGCTCAGCACCCCGTCGAACACGCACTAGACACCGCTGTTTTACATGTTCGAACCAAGCTGCAACCGATCGCTGCAGGACAGTGATCAGCGATCACAAGTCTGACACGCTATGCACACCACTACTCGAATCCAGCTCTCACTGGCTCTTGGCAGCCTCTTCGCCTGCGGCAGCCTCGCGCAGCAACAACCTGGGGGGAAAATCCACGTTACCGGGCCAGTCGTTCGTTTTGCATTTGAGGACAACTCCGAGAATGCAGCCGGCACACCTGCAACCGATGCGAACGAAGGCACAGCAACGTACGTGCGTGGTCTCGATGGTCGCGCGCTTCGCCTAAGATCCAGCGACGCGGCGGCGACCTTCGCCATCCACGGCGCCGGCTTGGCAACGGGTCCAAGCAAAGACTTCTCCGTGCAATGCTGGATCCGAACAACCGCCGCGTCAGACACCCGCATGGTGTTGCTCTCGCAAAAGAGCTTCGAAGACAACAGCCTCGCAGCACAGAAGTCACCGGGCTGGGTGTTCTACATGTCCGACGGCACCTGGGCGTGGAACATCGGATCGGGCAAACGCCGCCTGACCTACGAACGCGACAACGGCGAGCACATGCCGCTCAACGATGGTCGCTGGCATCAACTGACGATGACCTACGAAGCCGGGCTATCGCAAGTGCGGCTCTACTATGACGGCACCAACCGAGCAATCTACAACGTCTCCGACTCGACCGGCTTCGACTTCACTTCGTCGCAACCGCTGTTAGCTGGGTGGGCCGGAACCAAACCACAACCGGAGCAGCAAGTCGTCGCCGCGATTCCCGCTGGCGCCGCGACGCTGCAGCAACTGATCGACGCGTTCAACTCATTCGAACTGGCGCCTGTCACGCCTGATGAGTTCGTCAAGTTGATAGTCGAGCCGAAGAGCTTGTTCAGCGAGAAGGTGGCCGCGCGAGGCAAGGCACTAGGTGATGACGGCGAGAAGTTCGTCGAGTCAATGCGCGACGCCGACTTCAAGCGGGTATCACGCATCGAATCTCAGCTGATGCGCAACCCGTACACGGTGCACCAGGCATTCAGCTTCATGGAGGCGGCACCACTGCTGAAGCTCTACTCATTGGTCGACGGGCGGGTCACAACGGATGAACGAATCGCCAAACGACTCAGTAAGCGCGAACGGCTGCACCCGACTAATTTCGACCTCGACAACTTGACGGTCTGGCACCGACCACTATCCGCCGACGAAGTGCACGCATCCTACGCGGCCCATTTCGCCCCAGTCACCACGGAGCCCGCGAGCAAGCGCAACTCGATCACGACAGGCGTTTGGAACATCTTTCATGGCGGCAAGCATTTCACCGTCGACGAACACGGATGGGATTCACGCGTCGCGATCGCACAGATCATCGAACGCGAACAAATCGACGTCGTGATGATGCAGGAGACCTATTCCGGTGGCGACTTCATCGCTGCGGAGTTGGGTTACTACTTCGCAACGACGGTCGACTGGGACTACCTCAACCAAGGCGCGAACATCTCGGTGCTCAGCCGCTACCCGATTCGCGAAGTGCGCGTGCCGCACGCCTCTGCCTTCATGAACGTCGCCGCAAGGATCTCGATCAGCGATACGCAGGATGTATGGGTCATGTCGAACTGGTACGGCATGAATCAGTTCGCCAACGTGTTCGACGTTCATAAGGACCGGTTCGCGGCGACCGCCACGACACCCGTGTTCTTCGCAGGCGACTTCAACGCCATTCCTCACACCGATGGCGGCGACAGTCCGGCCTCAAAGGCGATGCTTGATGCCGGCTTCACCGACGCCTTCCGTAGCATGTATCCGAATGTAGAGAAGTTCCCCGGAGCTAGCCACCGCAGCAATCGGCGCATCGATCAACTCTACTTCAAAGGCGCTGGCCTGCACCACACGTCAACCCGGATCATCAACAGCTGGCCGACGGGCTTCCCGTCAGACCACTATCTGATCCGCTCGCACTTCGAACTACGTTAGCTCCGACCTAGAACAATGAAGTCCCTAGCCTTCAATCTCGCGACCGGGCTCGCGCTCAGTGCGATCGCCCACGCCCAAGAGAGCAAGCCAAACATCATCCTGTTCTTTGTGGATGACATGGGGTGGCAAGACACGTCAGTGCCGTTCACGGAAAAACCAACGCCGTGGAACCGACTCTACCGCACGCCTCACATGCTCGACTTGGCGCGGCGCGGTGCGAAGTTCACGCAAGCCTACGCGGCGCACCCCGTCTGCTCGCCGACCCGCAGCAGCATGATGACGGGCAAGAACCCAGCGCGCACGCACGTCGACGATTGGGTTGGCCACGGTTACACTAAGAACAGCTACCTGCGTTCGCCGAAGTGGGCCGCGACCGGCCTGCAACCAACGGGGCCACACATAACGCTGCCGACCATTCTCGCCAGCAACGGCTACCGAACGATTCATGTCGGCAAGGCGCACTTCGGCGGCAAGGGCACGCCGGGCGCCGACCCGACCACCCTCGGCTTCGATATCAACATCGCCGGCTCGCATACCGGCGGTCCCTGGGGCGGTTGGATTTCGCCGTGGCTCGGCAAGCACAAGGACGTCTATCCCAATCTCGGCGACCGCCCGAAGGGCGAATACCTAACGCGAGCGATCACCGTGAAGGCAGTCGAGTGCATCGATGACGCCATCCGCGACAAGACGCCGTTCTTCATGAACATGGCGCAGTTCGCCGTGCACACGGGGCTTGCGCCGGCGCCAGATTACATTGATGGCTATCAGGACGGACGTCCCAAGGTCGAGGCGGATTACGCATCGATGCTTGAGGCGATGGATGCTTCGCTCGGCTCGATCCTTGCGAAGCTGCGCGACCCGAATGGCGACGGCAACACCGATGACAGCATCGCCAACAACACGCTGGTCATCTTCACGTCGGACAACGGCGGCCTGTCCAATCACACACGCGCTAAGGTCGGCAAGGTTCGCGTTCGCCCAACTTCTGGCAAGGTCATCGACGCAGACTTTGAACGGGACTGGCACAACCGCCCGCTGAAAAGCGGTAAGGGCTCGGCGTATGAAGGAGGTATTCGCGTGCCGATGCTGGTCGCGTGGGCAGGCCAGCAGCCAGACGCGCTACCGGTGCGCGCATCGCTGCCGATTAAACCTGGCTCGACAATCACCGAGCCGGTGCACATGGACGATTTCTTCGCGACAGCCGTGCACGTCGCCGGAATTGACAACCCGGTAGCGAAGAACGAACGCGATGGCCAGACCCTTGTCCCCTTACTCAGCGGCCGTGCGTTCGAACGTCGTGCGCCACTGTTTTGGCACTACCCACATCAGTGGTATCGAGACGTCGGCACCGGTCTAGGCATTGAACCATTCAGCGCGATGCGCAAAGGCCGATACAAAGTCATCTACTTCTACGGCGATGGCGTCGTGGATGGCGAGGGCTACGACCCACGCGTCGAGCTCTACGATCTATCCGTCGACTTGGGTGAAGAACGCAACCTCGCGACGAACGAGCCAATTCTATGCATGGCGCTTCGTGATCAACTCGTGGCCTGGCTCGCACAGGTCGGCGCCGGCATTCCCATCGTCAAAGCTACCAACAAGCCCGTCGCGTTGCCAAAACCTGGCCGTCCCCTGCACGACTAGTCCGGCCTCACGGCCAAGGCGCCAGCAATCCTGGATCCGAAAGGCAGATTGGGCGAGAGTGGCAACCGATCTACTACCCTGAAGGATTACCAATGCTGCCAAGTTCACTCCGTCTGGTTTCGTCGACTGCTGCCTGTGTTGCGGTGCTTACCACGTCATCGGTGCAATTGCCCGCGCAAGGGCACGAACACCCACACGCCCACCACGCCGAGCAGACACATTCCCACAGCACGAGCGGCGAAGGCTCAGCGAGTGCACTGCTGACAATCGAGCACGTGCTCAACCTGGAACAGAACCGGAGCGCACCAGACATGCTGCCGGCGCTTGACCTCGTCAAGGCTAGCAGTGGCGACGGAGACCTGGCATTCGATGTGCTGGTGACTTCCAAGCAACTCCCGGAGGAGGTCTTCGACGAGAACCCGTTCGCCAAAAAGCGCAAGATCCTCGACTGCGCCCATGGCGGTTTCGCCTTCGATTACCGGAAGGGCAAAGGCGAGGTCTACTGGTTCTTGCAAGGCGCGGGCGCCATGCGAATCCACACCGACCGGTCCAAGATTGAGCTGCTCGCCACCGACCCGAAGATGGTTAAGTTCAACATGCACAACGCGACGTTCTTTGAGCACAAGGGCGAAGGGCGCATCTCGTGGCCAGCCAACGGTGGCCAGTGCGTATTCATCACGGATGTCGATGGCAAGCTGTTGCACACCATCGGCCGCCCGACGATGAAGCCATACTCAGAGAAGGCGGGTTACGCCCCCACCGACACCGCTTACTTGGATGGCAAGCTGTGGGTCACCGACGGCTACGCGTCAAAATTCGTGATGTCGTATGACCTCGATGCAGAGAAGTGGACCGGCACGATCTTCGGTGGCCGCGCCAAAAAGGCCGAGCCAGGCAAGTTCGGCACCAATCACGGCATCACGATTCACAAGGGCCTAATCTACATTGCAGGTCGCTACTTCGCACGAATTCACAGTTACAAGCCGAACACCGAGTTCGTCCGCATGTTCCCTATGCCGGACGGTTCGAAGCCATGTGACTTCGAGTTCTTCAAGCAGAACGGCAAGCTCTATGGCGTCGCCGCTTCGCTCAACAAGGCGAGCGGCAGCAAGGATACCGGTGCCGCGATCTACATCGTCGACATGGAGACGTTGAAGATCGTCTCGACGATCAAGCCCAAGGACGAACTCGGACTCGACCGGTTCACACACCTGCACAACGTGTTCCCATGCGTTGACGATGGCGTCGTGACGCTGTTCTGCCAGGCGTGGAACGTCGGCGACTTCGCCGTGCTGCGTCAGACGGTCAAGAAGCAGGACAAGTAGTCCACAGCGGTTGGCTCAGCCAACCGCTGGCGGATCGGCACCGCGGCAGACCAGCATCGTGGCGGATCAGCGGCCGCCGCAAGCATCAGTTCAACTCGAGCGTGATCGGGTTCGAGAACGTAAACCCGATTGCGAGGTTGGCCGGATTGGTGGTCAAGCCTTGCAGCGTGATTTGCAGTCCTGGCGGTAGGAACGCCGGAACCGGCACGTTCAAGGTCGCCTCACCATTCGCGTCCAAGACGAAAGCCGGATTGATCAGACCGTTGACGAGGAAGATCAAGTTGGGCGCGAGCGCCAGCGTTCCTGCCGGCCCGGGAACACCAGGATTGATGCCAATGCCGATCGGCAACAAGTAAGCCTGGCCGGGGTGACCCTTCACATCGACCGCCATGGTCGAACCGAGTGCCACCGACAACCGCGGGGCACCGCCGAAGCCAGGTGAACCACCAACGCCATTGATTTCCATCGCTGCACCAAGCGACTCTTGCTGCACCGGCAGCGGCGGGCTGTCGAAGAAGAACAACAGGTCGGCGAGCTCATCAATACCGATGACTTCCAAGTCCTCGTCGCCGTTGATGTCGGCGAAGATCGCACAAGAACCCGCGCCTGTTGCCTGCAACACCTGCGGCGTGCCATAGATGCCGCTGCCGTTGTTGCGGAAGACGTAGAACGAACCGCCGGAGTAACTCGAAGACAGGATGTCGAGGTCGCCATCACCATCCAAGTCGCCAAGGTCAATGGCGAGCGAGAAGGGGCCGCAGTTGTAGGTCACCGCGGGAAGGAAACCGCCAGCGCCATTGTTCCGCATCACCGAGATACGACCGGCGTTCGACAAGCAAGCGACTACGTCGACATCGCCGTCGAGGTCGACGTCACCGGACGCCATCATCCACGGGCGACCACCCGCGGCGACCGTCGCAGAAACCGTGAAGTTGCCGGCGCCATCGCCGAGCAACATCGCAACGTTCTGGCTGCCGTAGCCACCGACGAACAGGTCCATGATGCCGTCGCCGTTCGCATCCGCAGCGACGATCGAGGTCTCGTTGGACACACCACCTTGGAAGCTCACTGACGGTTGGAACGTGCCATCGCCGTTGCTGATGATCAGCGACAGCGTGCCGCTGACGCGGTTGGCCGTCATGATGTCGGCGTCGCCGTCGCCATCCACATCGAGCACGGTCAGGCCACGCGGGCCATTGCCGACTGGAATGGTGATTGCTGGCAGCAGGTCACCCGTGCCATCGTTGATGAACACGCTCGCGGAGTCGCCCAAGATGTTGGCAACGGCGAAGTCCGTGTAGCCATCATTGTTGAAGTCAGCACCCTCATTCGAACTCGGCTTTGTGCCAAACGGCAGCGCATGCACCGTGAACGCCGAGAAGCCACCCGCACCATCATTCATGAAGCGACGAACGTCGAAGGAGTCTTCGTTCGGAATCAGCAGGTCACAGTAACCATCGTTGTCGAGGTCGCCGGCGTAGGCACCGTAGGAACGAATCAACCCTTCGCCGGGTAAGCGAATTGGAATCGTCACCTGGTGCACAAGGGTCTGCACAGCCGGCGGCGAAGCGATCCAGAACGCAGTTGCGTGCGCATCGGACAACGCCAGCCCACCCGAACTCATCAACGCGGGCGTGAGTGTCGCAGTGATTTGTTCGCCCGCGGAGAACGGGTCCGACGGCACAAACCGAATCACCGTGTTGCCGCTCTCAAGCGTGCGCGTGCCATTCATGACACCGCTCCAACGCCCCCAGACCGTGACCGAATTGGCAGTCACCGTGGCCGGGTTGATCGGCGCACTAAGAGTCCAAGTGATGTCACCAAGCGCGGAGGCGTCGGTGGTTTCGGCGGTCGGAGTTACTGCCGTGACATTGAACTGCGCCGAGAGCGAGGCGCATGCGACGCCAAACACAAACAACGCGCGAGAGATCTGAGTTCGCATGGCGAGACCATACCCGACCTGCGCGCGAATGCATTTCGCACCGCTTTCGGTGCCGCGCAGGTGGTGCGACGCACCCCGTGGTAACGGGTCACTGGTCGCGAGATGGAACCGTAAGACGCCCCGTCAGGTGGCAGCCACCCATCGAGGCTAGCGAGCCTTACTAGCTAGCGAACGGGTTGTACTTGCCCGGGACCGGGACCGGGTATTTACCGTCTTCACCAGGCGCCGTCGGCGGCACCGAATCCATCGTGTAGGTATCGATGCCAGGAGCGAGGTCGCGACCCTTCGCCAGCAGGTCGTCCCACTTCAACTCCTTACCGGAGTAGCAAGCTTCGCGGCCCAGGATGGCGGTGAACGTGGAGTGCGCGCCGTATTCGCCTTCGTTGTAGATCTCGCCGCGCATCAGCGCCTCGATCAGGTCGTGCTGTTCTTGCTGGTGACCACCGGGACTGCGGCCCTCGAACCGCCACGCGTTCGGGCCTTCGATGCGGCCGCCTGGCACCGCGGTACCCTTGGTGCCGTGCAACGCTTCACCGACGTTGTTCCAACCACCGGAGAGGTGACGGCCTTGGCTGTACATCTTGGAGCCATCGGCGAACGTGTATTCGCAGAACGTGTGGTCGTTGATCTGCGACTTGGTGGCGTCACCGCCCATGCGCATGCCGCGGCCGCCCATGCCGTTACACTTGACCGGGTAGGCGTTCTTCGCCCAGCAGCCGACGTCGAGGTTGTGGATGTGTTGCTCGACGATCTGGTCGCCGCAGATCCAGTTGAAGTGGTACCAATTGTTGCACTGGAAGCCCATCTCGGACTGGTTCGGGCGACGCTTGCGATACCAGATGCCACCACCGTTCCAGTAGACGCGCGACAGGATGACGTCGCCGATCGCGCCATCATGCACGCGCTTCATCGTCTCCATGTACTTCGGCTCGTGACGCCGCTGCAGGCCGATGCCGACCATCAGGTTCTTCTTCTTGGACTCGAGCACGGCGGCGAGCACGCGGCGAATGCCGGGTGCATCGGTCGCGACCGGTTTCTCCATGAAGATGTGCTTGCCCTTGCTGACCGCGTATTCGAACTGCTGCGGCTTGAAGCCGGGCGGCGTCGCGATGACGACGAGGTCACAATCACTGTCGATCGCGCGCTTGTAAGCATCGAGGCCGGTGAAGATCCGCTCAGCGGTCACGTCGACCTTGTCCGCGGCGTGCTGGCGCAAATTCGCAACCGAGCTCTCCGCCTTCTCACGGAACGCGTCGGCAACCGCAACCAAGCGCACGTTGCCCTTCGTGTTGAAGATCTGACCAACGGCGCCGGTGCCGCGGCCACCACAGCCTACCAGCGCGACCTTGATCTCGTCGCATCCGCGAACGTGAACATTAGGGAGCATCGACGCCGATACACCGCCACCAACGAGGGCAGCAGAAGACGTTGCAAGAAAGTTCCGGCGGGTGGTCTTGGGCATAGAGTTCGTCTCGACTGGGCTGATTCGGAGGCGCAACGGTAGTGCAACGGACGCGTGCAATGCCACCCCCCGTAACTATTGGCATGCGCCAAAGATGTAGGCGATCAGCTGGGGCGGCCTGAGCGGGTAGAAAGCCAAGCGGACAGCAAGACGATGACCGTGCCGACAATTGCGAGCACCGTCACTGATTCGCCTCGCACCGCAATGCCGAGCACCGTGGCTACGACCGGGATGACGTAGGTCGTCATCGATGCGCGCACGGATCCGACACGGCCTGTCAGCTTGGTTGCGAGCACGAGCGCGAGCCCAGTACCTCCGGCACCGAGCGCGATGCAGGCGAACAATGACCCCCACGCGAACGTCGACTCGGGCAGACCAACGACAGCGTATGGCGAAACCAACATGGCCGAGAAGACCAGGGCGCGTGATAGCACCGGCATCGAGCCGTATTTGCGCTGCAACGGACCTGCGATGTTGATGGCGAAGCCGTAAGAGAAGATCGCTGCGAGCACGAGCGCGACACCGATTGCGTGCGTGCTTGAGGTAGTTGCACTGGGGATGCCAATTAGCAAGACACCAACCACACCGACGGCCACCCCCACCATGCGGCGAACACCCGTCGGCGTCGCGAAGAACAACCACGAGATCGCCACGGTCCCGAGCGGCATCGCCGCATTGAGCATTCCCGCCAGCGACGAGTCGATCCACTGCTGCGCAATTGGGAACATCGTCAACGGGAACGCAATCCACGTAACCGCGAGCCACGCAATCTTCGACAGGTCTTCTCGCTCCACCGGACGCCAGGCCCCAGGCAGCACCCCGATGAAGACAGCGCCGGTTGCCACTCGCAAGAAGGTCACGACCCCTGGCGAAAAGGCCTCGAGCCCGATCGCAATGAACAGAAATGAAGCACCCCAAATCAGAGCTGAGCCAAGCAGCAGGGCCCAGTCGAGCAAGCGAAACGGTACATCAGTCTCGGGCTTACTCATACGATTCAGACACCCACTGTACGGTGCCAGGAACAAAAACAACGCATTCCCGGCCCGTTCAAACAGACGAGATGTATGGCGATCGCGCCGCACACACCACGCGTCGATTAGTAGACACCCACGCGGAGTGATTCGATTGGTGACTCGCGCAGTTCGCCTATGCGGATCGAATGCGTTGCTTCTGTGCCAGGCACCGCACCTACCGCTTCTTCAGCAGGGTGTAGTAGAGCTTGTTGCCGAGCAACGGTTTTGCAGCACGTGAGGCAATGCCGGCCAGCGTGACGGTGTAGACGTCGCCTTCCCGCAGTTCGGGAAGCTGCAGGTGCAGCGTTGTGCCCGCGTCGGCGAGCCTGTGCGATACGATGGCGACGTCACGGTCGTCGACCTTCGGGGAGCCGTAGGTCTTGAAGTATTTGTAGCCATGCGCGCGCACCTTCAAGCCTTTAAGGGTCGCGGCATCGACCGGTTGCGTGAATCGCAAGGTGAAGCCATCAGACTTCACTCGGACCTGATCGACAGCGAACAGTGGCGCCTTATCGCGCAAGCGCACACGCACCAAACCGCTGGCTCCCGCCCACGACAAGTGCGTCTTGCCGATCCACAGCGAACCGTCCTTTGTGAACGTCATGCGATGGTTACCGGCGCCGAGCGCTGCGGTCCGCATGAATGGGATCGCGGCACCTTGCGACACGTCGCCAACTGGATCAGGCAAGAAGCGAACGAGTGACTTTTGGTTCATCTCGCCGATCAGGGTCTGGCCAGCGAACGCGCCGAAGACACCACTCGGGACGGCAATCGGTTGCGTCGGCGAGCTGGCAAGCTCACCCTGCGGCAGCAACGCGGCAGCGGGCGTTCGCAACGCGTCGAGTTCAGCAACGGGCACCTGCAGCGGGTTACGCTGCCAGCCTTCGCGCCAGATCAACGACGCGACATGACCATAGAAGCCACCTTCACGAACGTGATGCACCTTGCTCGTGCCAAGCCAATCGCCCTGGTTGTCGGTCACGAGCACCCGCCCATCCGCGTCGAAACCGATGCCATCCGGCGAACGGAAGCCGCACGCGAACGGTGTAACCTTCTCGCCATCGGGTGACAACTTGACGACCCAACCGCGCCACTTGGCCCGCGCATACATGCGTCCGGCCGCGCCGCGCACTTTGCCCCACTCCTTGCGAACGTCCATCTTGTCGCGCGGCACGCCGATATCGCTCCAGTCGCCACGGATCTCCTTGCGGACACCCGCACCATTCGACGCAGTGTTGAGCGCGACGTAGAGATTGCCTTCGCGATCGCGAGCCGGGCCGAAGGCGAACTCGTGGTAGTTACCGGTCATGCCGAAGCCGTCATAGACGGTGTCGTAGTCATCGGCGCGGCCGTCGCCGTCGACATCGCGCAAGCGCGTCAACTCACAACGCTGCATGACCAAGATGCTCGAATCACTTTCAACCAGCAGGCCAAGCGGCTCGTGCAGACCTTCGGCGAACTGCGTCCACTTGCCAGTCGCCGGGTCGTAGAGCATCACCTCGCCGCGATGGAAGCAGACGGCCAGCTTGCCGTTCGGCATAGCATCTATGCCGCCGATTTGCGGGTCGATGCCCGCAGGCATTTCGATCGTTTCGATCGAAAACGCATCCGTCCACACGTCACCGCGGAACGCGCCCAGCAAGGCGAAGAATACTGCGATGATATGCATCAGTTCTTCTCCTCCATGATGATGGTGAATGTCTGCATTTTGTCTTTGGCCTTGTTCGGCGTGAACACGAGCCCATCAAACGTGCCGTCATCGCTGAAGTAGTGCAACTTGTCCGACGCCGTGAACGTCATCCGCCAATCGGCAGGCGCACCGCGCAAGACAAACCGTCGCGCCAACGCAAAGCCGTCGCCGCTCATCGAGATGCGCTCTTCTACTTCGACCTTGCCGATGCGATAGCGAAACGTCGGCAAGCCATGCTTCATGCGGTAGCCGAGGAACTTGCGCTTCGCACCCTTCTTGACCGGCAGCGGACTCTTGGCTTCGCGCATCAGCACATCGCCAAGGATCTTCGCGAGTCCATCGCCATTGGCCTTCCACACCGGCCAACCATCGACGAAATCGCCCTTCCACACGTACCGCAAACGGCACGCTCCCGCGTCGAAGCAGAAGTGGAAGTCGTCGTTGACAGCGACGGCAATCGCCGCCGGACCGGCTTCTGGCATGAACAGCCGCATGACCAAAGGCCTGCGCCGCATCGACGGTGACGCCCGGAACTTGTCGGCGTTCTTGACGACGACTTCCTTCATGCCTTTCGTGCTAGCGACGATGTAACCGTGGATCGCGTTCAGATGGTCATCGGTCAGCGATGCCATCGAAGGCATCTGGATGACGCCTTTGCGCTTCGGCTTGGGATCCTTGCACCAAGCCCGAAAGTCTTTGCGTTTATCGCCGTAGAGGCCAGCGATCTCCACGAGTGACGGCCCCACATGCATGCGGTCGGGCACGTGGCACGCCGCGCACATCGCGCCATATAACAGCTTGCCCAGTTCGTGCGCGCCATCACCTTGCTTGCCCTCCTGGGCAAGCGCGGCACTGCAGCAGAAGAAGGCGAGAACCAGCGCGACGCGCTGTAGGTGCGTAGGCAACATCAATCGATTCAGAATCAGAGCGAACGGATGCGAAGGTTCCGCAGTTGCAGCGGCAGCGAGTGATCTTGGAAGCCTATCGAACCGGTGCGCGGACGGTCGGCGATGCGCTTGTTATCGAGCGCCATCTTGTGCACGAGGCGACCATTCAAAGTGACTAGGACCGTGCCGTCCTCACAGAGAACGTGCATGTGGTTCCACTCGCCTGCCGGCTTCGACGCGTTCGAACTCGGCGGTCCACCAGGGATGATGCCACCAGCATCGTGGTCGGTCAGACGCTTCTTGTCGGCGGGCGTCGCGTAGAGCTGCACCTCGACACCTGTCGCAACCGGCTTCGCCTGGTCGCCAACATGGAAGTAGAAGCCGCTGTTGCCGTTCTTCTCGAGGCGATACTCGAACTCCGCTTCGAAGTCCGCGTAGTCGCCTTCCGTCCAGAGGTAGTGGCCGTAACGCTGCCAACCCTGCTGGCCGTCACTCGGCGTCAACTTCGCGACGCCATCGGCGAGCGTCCAATTGCCCTTGGTCACACAATGATCCGACAGTGCCTTCCCAGCAAGCGGCTTGGCCCACGCACCCGGCTCCTTGAGCTCCATGATCTCCACCGAGCGAAACTGAATCGAGTGACTCTCCGACTGCAGCGAGATCGTGCCGCGCTTCAGCATCTTGTCGCGACCATCGGCCAGCAGTTTCTTGGCATCGCCATCGCGCGGGTCCAACTGCGGTTGCTCATACGCGAGCACCGTGTGACCGTCGGCCAAGTGGCGAATCGTATCGCCGCGAACTTCGACTTCGGCCGTGACCCAAACGTCACCGCGGTAAGTTTTCGATTCCGAGTCCAAGCAGTGCCGCGTCCACAGTGAATTGTCGCGGACCACGTGCGTGCCAGGTGTGCACAGGTTTAATGACGGGCGCTTGCCCTCCTCGCGGCCACCCAACAATTGCACTTCGATCGACGCCGGGAAGTTCTGCTTCTTGCCCATCGATGCGGCGGGTTGACCGTGAATCATCAAGCCACTGTTTCGGAACGCCCAACCGGGACCGCCTTTCACTTGTGGGCCGACGAAGCGGTACTCGACACGCAGCCGGTAGCTCGCAAACTCGTCCTTGTAGAACAGGTGGCCGAAGCGCCCGTTGAACGCATCGTAGTGCTCGTACGAAACCGTCAACAGCCCATCGACGACGCGAAACGTATCGCCGAAG
>JBNMND010000080.1:0-19479 GCA_051274975.1 Planctomycetota bacterium
TTGTCGCACGGACCCGTCGACGGCCTACACCGATGCGCAACAGACCGTCGACGTGGCGACGATCGCAGGCATCGTTGCGGACATGGCGGTGTTGGCGGCGCTGGATCGCGCGCCGGTAAACCGGCCGCCGATCCAGACTGCCTAGAACTGGTGCGTCACCATGACGTAGCCGCCACGCTGGATCTGCTCGTCGTAGAAATACTCATGGTGCTGCGGGTCAGTCAGGTTCTGGCCGACGAGTTCGATCGACGTGTTATCAGTCGCGCGCCAGGCGAGGCGTAGGTCGAGGCGCCACCACGAGGGGATGTTCGACCACTGTTGCGTGTAGAGCAGCGTCGCATCCAGTTCGAGACGCGGGCACGGTTCGAAACCGGCCGTCATGCCGCCGCGGAATCGCGGGACTTCATCTTCGATCAGGAAATACTGGCTTGGGTCGATGTTGCTTGAGTCCGCTTCGGTCTGCGCGCCAAATGCCGTCAGCTTGGTTTGCGGCGTGGGGTTCCACGAAGCGTGGATTTCACCACCGAACGCGTCCGTCTTGCCGTCGGTGAGGAAGAGCGTTGCACCGCTAGGGTCGGCGACCTGGCCGTTCTCTTGGTCGCGAACGAGGTAGTAGTACGCGTCGGCTTGGATTAGGAAGCTCTCGCCGAATCGACGGCGCAGTCCGACCTCAAACGCGGTCAGACTGCTCGCTTGACGACGAACGAGCAGCCCCGAGTCGCGGAACTTCGAATCCGGTTCCTTGTTGGCGCTGATGGCGGACCAGATGGTCGTGTCGGCGCGAGGCTGGTAGGCAAGCCGAATGTCGGGCTGCGTGTCGACGCCCGTTGTGGTGTCGCCGTCTTGGTAGCCGAGGTTGCCACCGAGGGTGAAGCGCAGCTCGTCAGTGATGTCCCAATCCCACGACACGAAGACGTCGCCGCGGGTCTCATTGTATTCACGGCCAAAGTCGGCGAGCGCGAGATAGAACTCAACGTTGAGCGTGCGCAGCACGGCGCCGACGGTGAACTGGTGGCTAGCTGCCGGGCTCCACGAGTGCATCAGCATTGTGTCGAACAGGTCTTCGCGATACCGCAGATGCTGTTGCGGCGCGCTATTGAAGTCGTCCTTGATGTCCTGGTCGTAGAGGTTGGCCCCAAAGCGCCACTCGGTGAAGTGGTTCGGGCCGTGGTCGATGTGCAGCTTCGACTTGATGTGGCCCGCCTTGATCATGTTGAGCGATGAGTAGCCCGCAAAACTCTCATACGAGTCGCCGATGAAACTGTCGTGGTAGAGGCCGTCAACAGCCCACGTCGTACCGTCGCTGAACGTCGTGTCGATACGACCGCCAAGTGCGCTGTTGTCCCAGCGGTCACCCGACACGTCGGGGAAGCCACCATCTCGCGTGGCCTTCTTGCCGTGCAGGTACATCGAAGTTTGCTCGCCAAGTTTTTGCCCGTAGCGGAACGAACCACCGAGGCGCTCTTCGCTGCCGAGCCAACCCGTCACGCGCAGTCCTTGAGTTCGGTCACCGGCCTTCTTGGTCACTATGTTGATCACGCCTTGCGAAGCCTTGTCGCCCCAACGGGATCCACCGGGACCGCGAATGACTTCAATGCGTTCGATGATCTCGACGGGCAGGTCGACCGCTTGCCAGTATTCGCGGCGCAGCAGCGTCGTGTAGAGGCGTTGGCCGTCGATCAGCACTAGCATGCCGGCAAAGCCGTATTCTCCGAGGCGGCTGCTGAAGCCGTAGGCGCCAGGGACGTCCTGCGCGATGACCAAGCCTGGCACCAGTCGCAACAGTTCTGGGACCGAGCGCATGCCCGAACGTCGGATCTCGGGTTCGTTCAATACGAACACGGATGCCGCCGTCTTGGCCAGGCTCTGGGTTTGCCTGGAGCCGACTTCGATCGGTACATCCATCAGCTCTTCGAGGCTCAAGTCATCAAGATCTAGATCACTGTTAGTCGCTTGACCGGGGGCTTGGGCTGATGCTTCGGATTGTGCAACCAGAGCTAGGCAGATCCCGAGCAGAAGGGGGATCATCTTGGTAATCATTCGGAGTCTCCATCCACCCGTGACGGTTGATTCGTTGGTTGCATTTTGGAGTAGTGTTCGAGGGTCTCGCGCAATCGCGGAATCGAGACCGGCTTCGACAAGACTTCATCCATTCCCGATCCCAGACACGCATCGAGGTCCTCGGGTGTTGTGTTAGCTGTCAGCGCGATGATGGGAATGCGCTGCCCAGTTAGCCCTTCCTCGTGTCGAATGTGCTCGGCTGCTTCGAGCCCGCTCATCTCGGGCATCTGCATATCCATCAGCACGATGTCGAACGTTCGGTTGTGCCATAGATCGCAACAGATCTTGCCATTCTCGGCGATGACGACTTCGTGACCGTCGCGCTCGAGGATGCGTTCGATGAGCTTCTGGTTGACGGGGTTGTCCTCGGCAACGAGCACGCGCAGGCTGGCAATCGTTCTATGTTTCGTCGCTGGGTTGTCGTCGCGGTTACTTGAGTCCGTCGGGTTGACGAGGTGTCGCATGCGCGCCGAAAGTTCGCGAGCGGAAAGCGGTTTGGTGACGTAGCCGCCAAACGAGTGGTCGCGGCATCGCGTCGAGGCACTGGCCAGGTCTTGGAACGAGGTCAGGATGAGCACCGGGCGCAAGCCGTTAGCGGCAATCGGAACGAACTCGCAGATATTGGAGTCGGAGTCGGGGTCGCGTTCGTCGAGCAGCAAGATGTCGCCCTCCCGGAAGCGTTCGAGCTTTTTGGGTTCGTTCACGTCGATAAACTCTAGGTTGAGCCGCTGTGCGATCGTCTCGATCGAGCGCGCGATGGCAATTGAATGGCTCAGTAGCACCATGCGGCGACCCTTGGGTGCTGCCGGGATGGGGGGCATCGGGCTCTCGCAGATGGTCATCGGGATGCGCAGCTGGAATTGCGTGCCCGAACCGACCGTGCTCTCAACGTGGATCGTGCCGCCCATCAAGCGTACCAGTCGTTCAACGATCGAAAGACCGAGACCCGTGCCGGCGAAGCGGCGCGTGATGGTGTTGTCAGCTTGGATGAACGGCGAGAAGATTGCCTCGAGGCGGTCCTCTGGAATGCCAACACCAGTGTCTTGCACGACGATGCCGACTTCGTGCACCTCGCCGAGCTTCGCAACCAACGAGATGGCGACACGCACGACGCCGTCGGCGGTGAACTTGATCGCGTTGCCAACCAGGTTGGTCAGGATCTGGCGCAAGCGCACGTCGTCGATTAGGTAGGCGCGTGAAACGTCCGGTCCCAATTCGAAGGCGAGCTCAAGTTGCTTGCTCTGAATCCGCGATGTCAGCGGGCGCAGGGCATCGAGCACCATCGTCTCCATTTCGGTGGCGACCTGTGATAGCTCGAGCTTGTCCGATTCGATCTTGGACAGGTCCAGAATGTCGCACAGCACGCCGAGCAAGTTGGCTCCGGAGCTGCGGATGACGCCGAGATACTCACGCTGCTCGAGCGGGTCGTCGGACTCCATCGCGAGCTCGCTCATGCCGAGAATCGCGTTGAGCGGCGTGCGGATCTCGTGGCTCATGTTGGCTACGAACGTCGACTTGGCGCGCGTCGCCATTTCGGCGGTTTCGACTGCGCGCTCCAATTGGGAGGTGCGCTCGTGAACCTGTTGCTCCAGGCGATCGGCGTTCTCGGCGAGGTCTTGGTCGCGCTCTTGGATCACCTCGAGCATCTCGTTGACCGCGCGCATCAGGTCGCCGATTTCATCCTCCGAGCCGGCTTCGGCACGCAGGGAGTAGTCCTTGGTCTGGCGAATGGTATTGGTCGTCGTGACTAGCGTCTTGATCGGACGCAGCATGCGCGTCAGCAGCAGGTGTGCCGCGAGCATGAGGACCAGCAGTGCGGCCAGGTGCGTCGACGTCATGCCCCACAAGAACGCGGACAGCTGGGCGCGCACAGGCAGTCCAGATGTTCGTACGACGACACTGCCATTTTGTTCATCGCCGTTCGCATCTCGATAGGTCAGCCTCTGCGTGACGGCGAAGTCTTCGCCCTCGTCGAGTGGCGTCCGGCCGTCGACCTGCAGTAGGTGCGCGTCGCCGGCGCTAGCGAACAGTTGACCAGTTGTCATGTAGACACCGGCTGCCTGCAGGGCCATCGTCTTCTGCACCGTCGCCAAGAACGTGGCGGCAGTTTCGGGACTCTCGAACTCAACACTGCTAATGACGTTGACCGAGACCATCTTGGCTAGCGTTGCCAGCTTGGCTCGGGTGTTTTTGATTTGCGCGGTGTGTTCGCGCTGGTACGACTCGGCACCGGTCCACACGAATGCGAGCACCGTCAGCAGTGAGCAGAGCGCGGTCAGTTGCACGCGCAGGCTGATGCTCTTGGACCTCACTTGAGCGGCCCTTTAGTCGAGAGTTTCATTAGATGCGGGCTCGCCTTCATGCCCTGCGCCTTCAACGCCTTTTGGTTGACCTCGAACTTGACCTTGTTGTCCTTGATGAAGAGTTGCACGCCACCGCCCTTGCTCGCAAATGCGGATCGGGCACTCATCAATGGGGTCGCGAGCATCTTGTGACTCTTGATGATTCGCGCGACGACAGCGGGATCGACACTCGTTGCGATATATAGCATCTGGTGTTGATGCTTGGTCGTCGTTGCCGCAATGGTCGGGTCGAGAACGATGACCTTGACCTTGCGCCTGTTGATTGTCTTGCCAGGTAGCAGCTTGATGATGGCGTCGGCGAATGCGTCACTGCCAACGACTGCGATCACATGCGGCTCCTTGGCCTGCTTCGCTTTGGCTGTCGTCGTGATGTAGGCCGCAAGCTTGCTGACGTATGCTGCACGCAGACGCATGCCCCGCGACTTGGGGTCTTGCGGAGCGGCTTGTGCGACGTCGTTGACGATTGCGACACGACTACATGCTGATCCCGGATTGCTAGCCAGAGGCGTGCGATGGGGGAGGGGAGCCGCGGCTGGCGACGTGCTAAGGACGCCGAGCAGGGGGAGTAGCGTGAGTAGGTGCGTCCTGGGCATGGACACGAACTACATCGGAGTTGCGTCTACTCGATCTTAACGAGGGATTGCCCCAGTCGAGAAGCTAGCTGTTGGGCTTTGCAACGGTCTCCGAGGAACGTCCATAAAGCCAACGCCAGCTATTGGTGACGCCCCCCCAGCACTTGGTGACACTGTTGGTGAAATCAGCAAGTATCAGGTACAGGCACGGCACCAAGACCAAGGTAATCAATGTTGCGAATAGCACTCCGAACGCGAGGGAAACGCCCATCGGCACCAAGAACCGTGCTTGCATGCTCTTCTCTAGCAGCAGCGGCAGTAGCCCGAAGAACGTCGTTAGCGACGTCAGCAGGATCGGCCGGAAGCGTGCGGAGCCTGCGGTGCGCACAGCCTCGAGCAGCGAGTCATGTTCCTTTCTACGTTTGTTGATCCAGTCAACCAGCACGATGTTGTCGTTGACGACGATGCCCGACAGCGCGATCACTCCAAACATCGACAGGATGCTCAGGTCGTAGCCGGTCAGCATGTGGCCTATTGCGGCGCCGACGAATCCGAACGGGATGGCTGTGATGATCAGTAGCGGCTGCAAGAACGACTGCAGTGGGATTGCGATCAGCGCATACATCGCGAACAACGCGATTGCGAAGCCGCCAGCCAGTGCGAACAGCAGCTCGGTCTTCTTCTTTTGGTCGCCTTCGAAGCGCCACGAAAGGCCGTCGTAGCGCGCCATGATCATTGGCATGACGACGTCGCGCAATCGCTCGTTGATTGCGGTGGCGTCGGCGTCGGGGTCGTTCTCGTCGATCTCCCCGCTGACCCGCAGCGCGCGCTTTTGGTTGACGCGGGTGATGGTTGAGAACGAACGGCCGCTGACGGTGTCCGCGACCATTCGCAGTGGCACCTCTGAGCCGTTCGCCGTGCGAATGCGCATGTTGTCTAGGTCAGCCAGCGACTTGCGCTCACTCTCGGGGTAGCGAACCATGACCTTGACGTCGTCGCGGCCACGCTGGATGCGTTGCGCTTCTTCGCCGTAGAACGCCTGGCGCACTTGGCGCGCGAGGTCCGCTTGTCGCAGTCCGAGGGCTTCGGCCGACGGCTTGATGTGCAGCTCCAGTTCGCGTTTGCCGATCCGGAACGAGTTGGTGACATCTTTGATTGCCGGCATCGCGCGCAGTTCGGACTCGACGTCCGAGACGGCGGCGCGCAGCGTGTCCATGTCGGCGTGGTAGATCTCGAGGTCAATATCCTTGCCAGTACTAAAGAACGACGTCGTGTAGGTTAGTTCGACGGAGTCCGGCACCGTGCCAACGCGGTTGCGCAGCGTCGCCATGATTTCGTCGGATGACGGGGCTCGGCGTTCGGATGGCAGCAGTTGCAGGTTCAATTCCCCGAGGTGTGAACCCGACTGAAACTGCGCATCCCGATTGCCGCCGTTGCGTGCCTGTTCGCGGGCGTAGGGCTGCGAGCCAACAGTGGCGAGCATGTGCTGCAGCAGGTTGCCGTCACTCGGTCGCGACTTGTCGTATTCGGCACAGACCTCGCGTGCTATCTGTTCGATGTCGGCGATGGCTTTGGCGCTCGTCGTCAACGGCGTGCCTTGCGGCATCGTCAGCGAGACCACGATGTTGTCGCCTTCGACCGTCGGGAAGAATACGAAGCGCGGCTTGCCTGCGGCTACCATCGCCGCCACCACCGCAAGGATGACGATAGAGCTCGCGACGGTCGTGTAGCGCCAACGCAGGCACGTCTCGAGAGCGGGTTGGTAGACCCGTGTGATGACCCAATCGAGCATCGCTTGCACGTGCCCTTGAGCCCAGCCGAGAATACGGCTGCCGAGCCACGGACGAGCCGGCGTGCTGCCGCTCATCAGTGCGAGGTGCGATGGCAAGCACAGTTGCGACTCGATCAGACTGAGCGCGAGCACCGGCAGCACGATCAATGGGATCACGCGCCACACCTGCGCATCGGAACCCGGTACCGAGAACAGCATCGGCAGGAATGCGACGATCGTGGTCAGAACCGATGCGAAGACTGGGCTGCGCACTTCGCGACTGCCGCGCAGCGATGCCAGCATCGGGCTGGCACCGAGGCGGCGATGTCGCGTGATGTTCTCGCCGACTACGATGGCGTCATCGACAACGATGCCGAGCACCAGCAAGAAGGCGAACAGCGAGATCATGTTGATCGACACGCCCGCCATCGGCATGAATGCAACGGCGCCTAGGAACGCGACCGGAATGCCGACCGCGACCCAGATCGCTAAGCGCAGTTGCAGGAACAGCGCCAGGATGACGAACACCAGGATGAGCCCTTGCCCGGCGTTCTTCAGCAACAGGTCGATACGGCCCTTTAGGATGACCGACTCGTCGCGCCACGTGGTCATGCTGACGCCGTCGGGCATCATGTTCTGGCCGTGTTCGGCGACCCAATTCTTGACTGCCGAGGTGATGACGATGGCGTCCTGGTTGCCGACTCGAAAGACCTTGAGCAACACGCTCGGAGTGCCATCGAAGCGGGCTTGTAGGTCTTGCTCGGCGAACCCGTCGATGACGGTTGCGACTTCACCGAGCAGCACCTCACTGCCATCCGGGCGGGTAAGCACGCTGATCTTCTCGAACGCGTCCTTGTCGTAGGCCTGGCCTTCGATGCGCAGCAAAGTCTGGCCTTCGCTGGCCTTGATGGCGCCGGCCGGCAGGTCCATGCTGCTACGACGGATGGCGTTAGCTACTTGATCGAACGTCAGTGAGTGGCGCCGCAGCGCCTCTTCACCGACTTCAATCGAGACTTCGTAGTCGCGCACTGCGGACAGTTCGACCTGGCTGACTTCGGCTAGGTCGGTCAGAGTGTCGCGCGTGCGTTCGGCGAGCCGCTTCAACGACAGTTCGGAGATCTCGCCAGAGATCGATACGTTGATGACTGCCTTGCGAACAACCAAGCGTGAGACGATCGGTTGCTCGATCTCTGCGGGGAAGTTGCTGATGGCGTCGATGCGGTTCTTGACGTCATCGAGTACGCGACTGACGTCGGCATCCTGCAGTGTCTCGATGATGACTGAGCCCGAGCCTTCGCCCGCACTCGCGGTGACCTTGTCGACGCCGGTGATGCTGGCGACGGCTTCTTCAATGCGTTGGCAGACACCCAACTCAACTTCGGTTGGGGTGGCGCCAGGGTAGATGACGGCGACGCTGACGATGTTCGGCGTGATCTCCGGGAACACTTCACGCTTGACCTTCCCCGTCATCAACGCCGCGATGCCGGCGACGACGAAGGCCAACGCCAACAACGTCGCCGCGACGTGGTTCTGCGTGAACATGGCGAAGAAGCCCTTGCCCTCTTCGGGCGGGATTGATGGATCGCGAGTCATCGTTACTTGCCTCCCGCTTTGCCAGCTGTCTCACCCTGCGGCGCGCGGATGCGAACCTTCATACCGTCGATCGGTGCCTGCAGATTGCTTAGGCAGACCTGTTCGCCGGCTTTCAGGCCGTCCTTCAGGATGGCGTGGTTGCGCTCGGTGCGTACCACGGTGACGACGCGGTCGCGAAGGCGGTAGGTCGTCTTCTTCACCTTCTCGACTTCGCCGGCTTGCCCTTCGCCAGCTTCGCCGTGCGCTTCGTCGGCGACGGCTTCGACGATCCAAATGTGGTCACCGGAATGCAGCGCCGAACTCGGCACGCGAAACACATCCCGTACTTCGCGCCCGAAGATGCGTGCTTCGACGAACATGCCAACCAGCAGCGGCTTTGAGTCAGGCTTGCGGGTGACGCGTGCAATGGCGGTGAGTTGGCGCGTCTGGCGGTCGATCTCGCCTTCAACGCGAACGATAGAGCCGTGCCACGTGCACGGCGCGCCGGCGAAGTCTGCGGTCAATTCGACCTTGGGACCGTCATCGGTGCGATCGCCGAGCGGTAGGTCGACGAATGCCGTTTCGCGCAACGGGACTGGCAACCGCACTTCGAGCTCACTCGTGTCTAGCACGATCGCCAGCCTCTGGCCGCGTTGCACGGTTTGGCCGATGTCGGCATGCACGCTGCGCACCCGACCGGAGAACGGTAGTTGCATGCGGGTTCGCAGCAGGTCCGTCACGGCGCGCTGCTTCTGTGCCTTGGCGGCGTCGAGCGCGAGCTTCGCGTCGCGGATTTGTGGCTCGCGTCGAGCCAGTGGGTCCATCGGGGCACTGCCTTCGATTTGTTCCCAGGAGCGGATGGCCGCAGCTGCTTCGGCCTCTTCCTGCATCAGGCGCAATTCGGCGCGTGCGACTGCGGCTGTTTGCTGCGTGATCAGCAGTTCGTAGTCGGTTGCATCGATCTCGACGAGCACGTCGTTTGGGGTGAACTTGCCACCGGCGCGCAACGCAGGGTGGGTCTTGATGATCCGGCCGCCAACTTCGGCCGCCAGGTCCACCGTGCGCAGAGCCTCGACCGAACCGCGGGCCGTGACATGCAATTGCTCGTTGCTGAGTACGGCGGTCTGCACGCGAACCAGTGGGCCGACTTTGCTAACGGGTTTGACGACGGGTACCGCCTTGTTGGTGACGATCCAATAGGCGAGGTAGCCACCCCCGCCGATGACCAACAGCGGCAGGAAGATTTGGAGTAGCAGGCGGAAGTACTTCATCGAGATTCTCCAGTGGCTTCGTCGCCAAAGCCGCCGCCAAGCGCGAGCAGCAGGTCAATGCGGTTGTCGATTCGTTCGCGGTCGACGGTGATGCGTGCCGATTCGGTTTGGAATGCCTGACGTTGGCCGTCGGCGACGGTCAAGAAGTCCGTCAGGCCAAGCTGCCAGCGTTCGCGCGCTAGGTCGCGAGCGAGTGCCGCGTGTTTTGCGGCTTCGCCGACGCGCTGCTGACGTTCAGCCAGTTGCTCGTCACTACTAAGGATGTTTTCGACCTCGGCAAAGGCTATTAGTACGGCGTTGCCGTAGTTGGCAAAGGCTTCGGCGCGCCGTGCTTGCTGACGGCGCACTTCGGCGCGCAGCGCACCGCCGCGGAACAGTGGCTCCAGCAAGTTGGCGCCGACGCTCCAGACGCGGAAGCTGTTGTCGACGAGGTCTTCGAGGTCGAGGCTCTGGGTACCGCCGCTCGCCGTCAGTGACAGGCGTGGGTAGAGCGCTGCTTCGGCCGAACTTACGCGGCACCCGGCTGCGGCAACGCGCCGTTCGGCTGCTTTAAGGTCTGGGCGGCGCTGCAGTAGTTCGCTCGGCAAACCGGCTGGAACGGGCAGTAGCGCCTTAGGCAGTTGCTTGGTGATCGCCATCTTGCCGCTGGGGTAGCGGCCGACCAACACGTCGATCTGGCGCATGGTGCGTTGCTGCAGGTCGCGACGCTGGGCGGCGCTGGCCCGCGCGTTCGCCAAGTTGGTTGCCGCCTGGTGTACTTCGAGTGCCGGTCGCACGCCGCGTCGGAAGCGGTCGGTGACATCGGCTAGCGTTGTCTCGAACGTCTTCGCCGTGGCGTCGGCTAGGTCGAGTTGTTGGCGTGCTTCGATAGCCGCGAACCATGCGCGACAGATTTGCGCCGCGAGGCTCATTTGCGCCGCGTGGATGTCTTGCACCGCCGCTTGTTGGTCGGCGAGTGCTGCTGAGTCTGCGTTGCGCAGCCGACCCCAGACGTCGACTTCCCAGCGAACGCCCAACGACAAGCCATACGTGGTGACTGTTGAGCTGGGCACACCGCCGCCTCCGAACGGGAAGCCGAGGAACAATCGTCGGGCGCGATCATTCTGAACGCCGACGTCGATTTCTGGCAGTAAGGGGCCGCCGGCAATCGCGTGCGCTGCTGCGGCAGCTTGCAAGCGTGCCATCACGGCCTGCATGTTTGGGTTGTTGGCGAGCCCGCTTGCGATCAGCGTGTCGAGGCGTTCGTCGCCGAAGTCGCGCCACCAATCAATGCGCAGCGGCTCTGCCTGCGCGTCGTCAGGCTTGTTGGTCGCCGCGCCGTTGGACCATGCCGCGGGTACTGCGATTCCGAGGTCGTCGTCAATGCGTGGTGGGGGATCGCCAGCACATGCACAGAGTAGGCTCGCGGCCAACAACAGATTGGTAGCCGACCGAATCATCGTGACACCTCCGTGGCGGAGAACCCGCCAATCGCGAACGCGGTCAATTGATTGAGGATGCCTTGGTGGTCGTTGGCATCGCACGCGCCGTGCGATACTTGGCCGACGACGTGCGCGTTCGCCAAGGTGTGTGCCATAGCGCCGACCGTGAAGTGCATGCGCCACCACAGAGTTTCGGCCGCGATTCCCGGTGCCGCTTCGCTGAGCATGGCAACGAAACGTTTGCCCAGTTCGCCGAATTGCTCGCTCATGAACTCTTGGAGAAATGGGGGCTGTTCGACACTGATGCGCCCGAACAAGCGGCACAGTCCGGCGCCGCGACTTTCTGGCTGAGCACCAGGGCTGACATGCTGCGTGCGCAACGCCGGTTCGATGAACGCGCGCACGATCGCTTCGATGGAGGCCGGCTTGCTCATGTCGCCGAGCCGTTGTCGTCGCTCGCGATTGATTGGTTCAATGCGGCGTTGCAGTACGGCCTTGGCCAGCTCGTCTTTCGAACCGAAGTGGTAGTTGGCCGCGGCGAGGTTGACGCCGGCGCGCGCCGTCAGTTGGCGCAGCGAGGTTGCCGCGAAGCCCTGTTCGGCGAACAGGTGCTCAGCCGCGTCGAGGATCTGGTCTTTGGTGTCTGGCTTGGCCATCAACAGGCCAACCTATCAACCCGAACGATTGTTTCAAACGAGTGTTTGAATCGCTTTGGCCAGGTAGTCGTACTGCTCGATGCTGTTGTAGATCTGCGGCGATATGCGCAGTAGGCGCAGCTTCGGGTGGGGCCAATTCATGCAGGGGACTTCGATCTTATGTTGTTCCCACAGAATGGCTTGCAACGGGTCTCCGGCCATCTTGGGAGCGCCCGTTGGGTCGGGGTCCGGCAGGATGACCGAGGCTAGCGAGCCGATCATCGAGTCGGGCACTGGCGGCTTGGTGCCGAGGGCGTCGCACAGCAGGTTGCGGCCGGTGATCGCCAGGTCGTGGTTGTGCTGGCGCAGTTCCGCGATGCCGCCTGGCAGCAGCGATTCGAGGAAGTCGATCGCGTTGGGGATGCACATCCACGCGGTGAAGTCGTTGGTGCCGGTGAAGTCGAACTCGAGGCGGAACCGCGAGCGATCGCTGCGTTCGGCGTTGGCGCCGTGGCTGATCGACAGCGGCCGGATCGGTTCTTGGCGATCGCGACGAACGAACAGTAAAGCCGAGCCCTTCGGTGTGCACAGCCACTTGTGGCAGTTGCCGGTGTAATACGCCGCGTTCAATTGTTTCAGGTCGAGTGGCAGCATGCCGGGCGCATGGGCGCCGTCGACGAGAGTGTCGATGCCGCGTTCGTTCATCGCGGCAACGATCTCGGCCACTGGCATGACGACGCCAGTCGCACTGGTGACGTGATCGATCAGACACAGGCGCGTGCGATCGTTCGTCTTGCCGATTATGTCAGCGACGATCTGGTTGGCGTCTTCGATCGGGAACGGTACCGGCACGACGACGATGCGCGCACCACTTCGTTCTGCGACGTATTCGAGAGCGTTGCGGCTGGCGTTGTATTCGTGATCGGTGACCAGCAGTTCGTCGTTCTCGGCGAATGTTAGCGAACGCAGCACGGTGTTGACGCCGGTCGTCGCATTGGCGACCAATGCCAGGTCTTCGATGTCGCAGCCGACGAGTTTGGCCAGCCTAGGTTTGCACGCATCGATGCGCTCTTCGAGCGTGTGGTGCAAGAACAGTAGCGGCTGCGCTTCCATCTCTCGCCGCAGTTCGTGCTGGCGCTCCATGATGACGCGCGGGCACGCGCCAAAGCTACCGTGGTTGAGGAAGATGACTTCGGGGTCGAGATCCCAATGACGGGCGAACGGCGAGGGCGACGGGATCGTCATGGTGATTCGATGCGCACGGACACGCGCACCTTGCAGTTGGCGAGCTTGCTCTTGCCCGGGGCGCCTTCGTGCAGGTGCACGAACGGTTGTGCGACAATCGGTCCGATCATCTTCAGCTTGCGATTAGCGACGGCTCGGCGCAGTTGCGCGGTGCCTGTCTCGATGCGTTCCGCAACGTTGCCAGATGGTGGGTATACGACCAATTGTATGGTCTGGGGGCTGCTTGCAAGTTCCCATCCGGCAGGCGCAATGAAGGCCTTGCCGCCGTCGCGCATTTTGAAGGGCGCGCCCAACAACTTCTGTCCATCGCGTCTCCAGATCATCGGGAAACCGAAGATGCGCTGGTTCTGTTCTTCGAGTTCCGCGTGCACGGGTGCATACAACTCATGACGCTGCGCCCAGTCGTCGCCGACCGCGAGCACGACCCACTGCACAGCTTTGCCGATGACTTTGATCGGATTAGACGACTCGCTTTCGCGAACCACGCCGGGTGGCGTGATGTGGAACTGTTCGCCGGGTATCGCCTGGGCCCCTGGTGGCGTGAAGAAGTTGCTGGAGAACGTCAGCCCACCGTCTTCGAAGAACGTCTCGCAGGTGCCGAGTGGTGCGAGCGTTGCTTTCTTGACGACCCAGGTCGAATTGGTGCGCCGGTAGTCATCGAAGCGCACTGTCTGGTTGTCTGCGTAGATCAGTGCCCGTGGTAGCAACGTATTGGTATGTAGTTGCAGTGTCGTCGTAGTGCCGTGCTTGTCCGTTAGGACGAAGTCGTCGCCGGCGCGATCGCACTTGATGGCGCGGTAAAGCGGTCCGAACGCGATTGCGTCGACCATGCGCAGCAGTGGTTGGATGCGCGAGCGATTGGCTTCGCGCTCGGCAGCTGCTTCGCTCGCCGCGCCGTTGTCGAGCCGATACACCTTCTGATCGATCACGAGGAACTTGCGTTTGCCTTCGTGCACACGGGCACGATCAGGTAGGTCCGCTTGCACCACTAGCCGCCGCTTGCTCGGCAATGTGATTGCGACCCTGACCTGGCCCATTCGTTTGGACAGTGGTCGATGGCATTCGTCGAGAATGGCTGCGACCAGCTTCTTTGCGAGAATGCCTTCTCGGTCGACTGTGCGCGCGCCGGGGGGCGGCTTTTGTGCGTTGGCGTCTTGGGCAACGGGGGGCTTGGTGGGAGAACCACCCGTCTGGCCATTACCTGCGTCGATCGACCCAGCATCGGGAGCGCATGAGATCAAAGTCGCCAGGCATATGCAGCCAAGCGAGGTCATCCAGCGCAGATGTCTACGAGCTTCTACTGCCACACCTAAGGTCGTACTGGCCAGCGACCTCAACGGCAAGCGGGGTGCGTCCCGTAACCATCTCTACTCAGGCCAGCTCTACTCGGGCCACTTTTTGCTGTCGCGCTCAAACACCTTCTGCCACGCAGCGACGTCGTAACCGTAGTCGTGGTTGCCGGCGAGTCGAGCGAGTGCCTTGCGGGCGCTCAAGCGAACATTCTGCACCGACTCTTGCGGCTTTAGCAACTCCAGCAAGTCTGGCCAGTAGTTCTGGGCATTCATGCGACCGAGTGCCAACGCTGCCGACATGCGAATGCGCGGCGTCGGGTCCTTGAGCATCGGCGCGACCAATTCGGCGTGCTCCGGGTTGGCCGTCAAACCAAGGCCGCGGATCGCGGTCACGATGACGCCCGGTGGTAGTTCATTGCGCAGCGCGCCGAGGTAGCGAGCCCAGACCTTGGCGACCTCACTTTGGTCGTTGCACGATGTCTGCACGCGGTAGAGCGCCCAGGCTGCTTGCACGCGACCATCTTCGGGGTGCTTGGGGTTCTCGGTGATGGCTGCCAGAACGTTTGGCGGCGTGTCGCGCGAACGCAGGATCGCGAGGCCGAGCACGGCGTGGTCGACGACGTAGGGATCACTCAGTCGCGCGCCTTGCAAGATGTCCTGCATGACATCCGCGCGGCCCGAGAAGCCGAGTGCGGTCAGTGCGATGGCTTGGCGGTCAGGGTAGGAGCCGTCTAGCGCCAACCTCTTGAGCTGCTCGAACACGTAGCCATTGCCCTGCACGTTATCGCCAATGGCGGCCGCGGCGCGCGGGCCTTGGTCGAGCACCTTCTTGCGCAGGTGGTTGAACAGCTTCTCCGCCCGGTCGTCCGCGCGTCGGTCGCCACGGTTGGCGAGCGCCGTGACGTATTCGTCGATCGCTTGGTCGAGCTGGATCAGGCTAGCGTGAAAGTCCTTCTGCTTCTTCTCCTGCGCCTTGATGTCCTCTTGGCGATTGGCCAAGTCAGGAGACTGCGCTTTGCGCGGCGGGGTGACGGTCGAACAGGCGGCGAACATCGCCAGAAGGAGGACGGGCGTCAGGGCAAGCGAACGATTCATGGCGGTGCTTGGAGGGGGGATCAGGCACCATCCTTCCCGCAACCTGGCTCGGATGCCACAATCCGTCGCCTGATGCGTGAATCTCTGGCGGACGAGTGTGAGCAAGTCTTGGTGTTGCGGGACTCTGCGAGTGCCGTCGTGGCGATCGTGGCGGTCCATAGCACCCGGCTGGGGCCCGCCCACGGCGGCATCCGGCGCTGGGCCTACGCCTCCCAGGAGGCGGCGATGGCCGACGTTGTGGCGTTGGCGCGGGCGATGACCCACAAATGCGCCTTGGCGGAGGTGGCGGCTGGTGGCGGTAAGGCGGTGATTCTCGACCATCCCGGGCTCGATCGCGAAGGTGCCTACAGACTGGTTGGGCGAACCGTCGAGCAGCTGGGCGGCGCGTTCTATACCGGTCCGGACGTCAATACGGCGGCAGAAGACCTTCGTTGGGTTGGCGAGGAGACCCGCTTTGTGGCGACCGACGCTGATGATGGGCCCGGCGATCTTGCGGCGGCGACCGCGGATGGCGTTCTGTCGGCATGGCTCGCGCTGGCGGAAGAGCTCGACGCGCAGCCGTCGGATCTGCACTGCGTCGTGCAGGGGCTCGGTGCGGTTGGCATGGGCTTGTGCCAACGCCTGGCGGCGCTCGGCGTGCGCTTGTCGGTGTTTGACTTGGTCGCTTCGCGAGTCGAGCACGCGGTTGCAAACTGTGGTGCAACCGCGATTTCGCCTGAGCAAGTGACGACTACGGCCTGCGACATCTTCTCACCATGCGCTCTGGGCGGCGTGCTGACGGAGTCGGTGGTGGCGTCGTTGCCAGCGCGCGGCGTCTGCGGTGGCGCCAACAACGTGTTTGTGCACGACGCGGCGGCCGAAATCATGCACCGTCGCTCGGTGCCGGTCGTGCCCGACTTCATCGCCAACGCCGGCGCCTTGATTCAGGGCGCGATCTGGAACCTGCAGCAAGAACGTATTGCACCCGAACGGCTGCACCGCATCGGCGTCACGACTCGGGAAGTTCTGCATCGTTCGCGGGCCGCCGATCGCCCACCTTCGCAAGTTGCGCTCGAGCTTGCGCGCGAACGTCTGGAGCGCTGACGTCCACGCGTTACCATGGCAGGCCGATGACTGAGTTCGAAGACCCCGCGCACCGCGTGCGCGTTCGCTACTGCGAGACGGATCGCATGGCTGTAGCCCACCACGGCAGTTACGTCGCGTGGTTTGAAGAAGCGCGCACCGAGTGGATGCGGCAGCGCGGCCGCACCTATCGCGAGATCGAGGACGCTGGCGACCTGCTGCAGGTCGTCGAGTTCTTGTGTCGCTACCACAAGCCGGTCGACTACGACGAAGTCGTTTTGATTCGCGTGCGGGTGGAGTCGTCAGGGCGCGCGGCGGTTGTGCTGGGCTACGAAGCGCGGCGAGAATCGGATGGCGAGGTATGCGCGACTGGCAGCACCAAACTCGCGTGCGTTGGCCGCGATGGCAGGTTGCGAAGGCTTCCGAAGGAACTGCTCGAGCACAGTTCTGGCAGTTCGCATGGCGAAGACAAGTCCTAGAGTGATGACATGACGAAGCCATGGGGGAGAGCAGTCTGGCTGGCGCTGCCGCTGTTGCTGTCAATGCAGGGGGCTCTTGCGCAAGCGCCTTCCGTCAGTGGCAATTACTTCACCGTGACCTATGAAGGCGGTGACGAGCGCATGGCGAAGCAGGCGCTAGCCGTTGTCGAACCGGTCTGGCCACTGGTATGCGCCGCGTTCGGAGTCAAGCGGGCCAGGCCCAAAGAGAGGCTGTCCGTGGTTCTGTATCGCGATGTTGACGGCTACCTGAAGGCAGACCAGAAGCTGACTGGCGGCAAGTTTGGACCGAACCAGGCGATGTCGCATTGGGATAGCAAGAGCGCGCACGTTGCGATGCAGCCACCGTGCGACGACGGTAGCCTCGCGGAGCATGGCTTGCCGTTTCAGACGCAGGTGATGCTCGCGTGGGAAGCGTGTCACATCGTTCGCTTCGAGCTTTGCCCAAACTTCCGCAGCCATCCGGGTTGGTTTCACGATGGCCTTGCCGCGACGACGGCCAAGGCAGTGTTGCGTCAGTTGCATCCCAAGATGGGGCAGCAGTCGTTCTTCACACAGCGTTGGTGGCGGGTCCGGCGATTGGTCGAAGCTGGTGACATGCCGAGCGTGTCGGCGTTATTGGCCGACCAAACCCAAGACCTCGACATGCGCGATCGCTATGCGGCGCGTATTGCGTTCTATGAGTTCGTTCATGCCAATTATCCAACCAAGATGGTGAAGATGGCGAAGGCTGTGCGCGCTACCGGCGGGGGCACTGGCTACGCGGGCAAAGTGCAGAAGGTCGCGGATCGTATGTTGGGATCGCTGGGCAAGCAGTTCGTCGCCAACGTCAGCAAGCGGGAGATTACGTGGGACGAAAGCGTGCGCTCGCTATGGCTGTTTGGAGGGGAGTGGAGGCAGCGCGCGTTCGCCAACAGAAAGGCGATTGCGTTTGCAGCCAAGACTGTGTCCGGCGGCGCATTTCACGCGAAGGGCAAGGTGTTCATTCGTGACGGCCTGTCGCGGCAGATGAACTTCCTGTTCGCGAAGTCCGATGCCGGCTACTACTCGCTCGCGTTGACGGCTGGCACCGGATGGACGCTGTTCGACCATCGCATCAAGGGCAACGAATGGCGTGTTGTCAGTCGTGGCAATGAGTCAAAAATGATCGTCGATAAGGACGTGCTTTTCGAGCTGAGGGGCAAAGGCAGCAAGCTGACCGTCAAGCTCGCTGGCCGCAGTTGGAAGGTCGACTTGCCGCGCGACCTGCCGGAAGAACTGCGTTGGGGCATCGGCGCAGAAGCCGGTGAGCATGGCGCCCGCGTGGGGACGTTCGGCATTTGGCGCGATGTGAAAGTGACTGGCTGGTAGGCCGTAGTTGTGCGTGCGCTGGTCGGTGCCGCTCTAGTGCGAATCCGTCTGCGTATCGTATTTGCTACGCACTGTGACCACCTCGTTGCCACGCTTGCCAGCGACGAGCAGCAGCGCCCGCGGCCACTTCTTCGTATGTCTTTGCGTCAAGCTGCAGCTCGGTTTGCAGAATTACGGTGAGATCGGTCGTCTTCGAAAGTTCGGGGCGTCACAGTGCAGCGGCTGGCTTCGGATCTGCGCCGCCATCTTGGCCAGCCCAATCAGTTGATGCTTGCCGCTTGGAAGGGTGAGCACAGCGTTCCGGCTTTGGGCTGAAGCGCCGGGGGCGAGGAAAGCGATTGAAACAAACGTGACAGCAATGCGATTCATCAGACTTGGGATCAGGGTTGGTGCCGGCAACTTGCTGGCGCAACAGCCACACCGACCTGCCCGCCTCTCGCAGGATTGCTTTCCATCCCGTAAGTTGGCAATCCTTGCAGTCGGGAATCCTCTCCCATCCCGTCCGTAGCCCTTGTCTCATGACCCTGACCCCCGAAGTAGCCTTCGAGCAGAACCGCGAGCGTCTGCTCTCGGTCATCTATCTACGGATGGGACCGAACCTTCGGGTCCGCATGGACCCCGAAGATGTGCTTCAGGAAGTCGCTATCGAAGCGGTCAACTCCTGGCGAACACTCTCGGCTGAAGAGAACGCCGGCGCGTGGTTGGTGACCCTGGCGCGACGCAAAGTTGCCCGGATCCTGCGCGACCAGCTTGGCGTTGCGGCGCGCGACCCTCGCCGTGAGCACCCAATCAAGACCGACCTACCGCTGGCCGACCGCCGTTCGGGGCCCGTGACTCACGCGGATCGCAAAGACCGTCTAGAGTTGCTAGAGCAAGCGATGGAACGACTGTCCGAGAACCACCGCGACGTCATCATGATGATGAAGATCGAAGGCATGTCTGCGCGTGAAGTGGGCGAGCAAATGAGTCGCAGTGAGAACGCGGTTCATCTGTTGCTGAGTCGTGCCCTGAAGCGGCTCGCCGAAGAACTGAAGCTGTGACCGAACCGACGCGTGATCCGAACAAGGATGTCAAGGGCGCCGGGCTTGAGTCGGGCGTGCCTGAGGTTCCTGATGTTGCGAACTCCCCAAACGCCAACGAGCCAGGCGCCAACGAGCCAGGCGCCAACGAGCCAGGCGCCAACAAGCCAGGCGATGGTATAGAAGGTGCCGCTGATCCGATCTTCGAGTCGAAAGGTGCCGAGCCTCACGCCGAACAGCCAGCAGCCCAGCC
>JBNMND010000081.1:0-19439 GCA_051274975.1 Planctomycetota bacterium
CGATTGTCAGTCCGACGCGCGGATCGTCCAAGACAGCCAAAAATAGGCCGCCGCTGCCCCACCGCCGATCTCGCTCTGACACACTCGCGGAGAGGAAGCACGCCAAATGAGAGAACAAACAGTTCGAAGGAGCTGGGACTCTTTACTGGAGATGCGCAGACCAGCAGGAGGCAGCAACGGTTGAGCGATGACGAATCACCGCGCTCCTTCAATTAGCCGCCAAACCCCAGGAGTTACCGTGCAATCAAGCGAAGTACGGTCATCAATCCTGGCGGCGTGTAGCCCATACCACAACCTGGACATGGGTCGCCAAGCTCCATGTGGCCCTTGCTGCCGAACGGCGCACGCGACGTTTCGATACCACTTAGCTCCGCTTCGGCTACCACCTTGTCGCCCTTGCGCCGCACCAGAGCGGGGCCGAGAGCGACCAAGTTGCTGGCCAGTTTCTCATGCATCTGCTGGGCGAAGTACGGAGCTAAGCCACCAGGCCCCTTGGCGGCGATCCTTGCGCGCAAGCCGACCAACAACTGCTTCGACGGACCGTGCACGTTGGCTTGACGCGGCCCGAGGCTAGCTTCGGCAAAGACGTGCTCGCCAACCGCCTTCACGAACGCATCGCCATCGAGAAGGTCCAACCGCCAACCGTCGAGGCGCTTGCCGTACGGCGACAGCAAAACAACGTTCTCGTTGGCCTTGGCTCCGCACGCCTTGGCGGTGACGAACACCGGCACGGTCAACGCGAATACCATCTGCTCATCCGTCGCCTTTGGCAACTCACCGAGCGTGCCCTTCTGGCTGCCGCGCAACAACTGCACCTGACGCAACAGCAGATCACGCGCGGTCCGAATCGGCGGAGCGCCCGAGCCGAACATCGTCACCAGCATGTGAGCCTGCTTTTCGGCTTCGCGCGTGGCCACGATTCTCTTGGCATCCGCCTTGGCGGTCACCTCGGGCAAAACGAACGCGAGCAGCGGCGCCTTGAATTGGTTGGCCGTGGCGCGGGCGTCGTACCAAGCCGCGGCCATTGGCGCTTTCGGCCGAACCTCACCTCTGAGAATTGGCCCCTTGAGAAGGGGAGCCTTCTGCGTCGGATTCTGCGGCAGCGAGACCTTACCAGCCTCGCCAGGCTTCTGCCCCGCGAGCGACGCAGCAACCGCCAAGGAGAGCACAAACGCAGTAGTCGTTGATGGATTCATACCTGGCGGACGGCCAACGGAATGGTGGCTGGTTGGTTCCAACGGATGTGAACTGACAGGCCACCGAGTCTATCGAAATCCGGGGAAGCCGCGGTGGCATCGGGCCCTTGCCACTGCTAACCGGTGCGATTCCTGAGTAGTTTGGCCAACAACCCTCCGGTGACGCGAGCGGCCACTTCCGCGTGGCCTTAGCCGCCCACTGCGTCAATCGCCTGGCGAACCGTTGCCGCTTCTTGCCGACCACGCAGTCCGTAGCGAACAACCCCTGTCTTATCGACGACATAGGTAACCGGCGTCACCTGCGCCCACTTGGCCTTGTGGAAGAGTTCCACGAACGGCACGTCCGCCATCAAGATCGGTTCGGTGAACTTCTTGCGCGCGATCGTCGCAGTGGTCGTCTCGGGAGTCACGTCGAGCACGACATCGGTCATGACGTGCAGCCAAACAACATCGTCTGGCTTGCCTTGCTCCAGCTCTCGAATCGCCGGCGCCTCAACCTCACACGAGTGGCAATGCGAGCGGAAGAAGTGCAACACCGCACGCTTACCGGCGAGATCCTTCTTGCTCCATTGCTTGCCGTCGAGATCGACCAATTGGAAGTCGGGCAACGGTTTGTCGACGGCGTGCTGGATTAGATCCGTGACGTGCGCACGGATGTAGCTCGTGACGCCGAAGTAGGCGGCGACCAGCACGAGGGGAACAATCAAGCTAATCAGGGTTCGGCGGCTCATACGGCGAGCATGCTACGGCTTCGGGCTGGACGGTTCCGCATCTGTGTATGGCAGTTTGCTTGGCCCGAGGAAACAGCGCCCGCAAACCACTGCCCCAGGCTGCCATCTCGCTATGGCATCGGCACCCTATGCCCGGGATCCCCTCCCTGCCACACCGAGACCGATGAGCCCCGAAGAAACGGCCATGGCTTTTCGCATCGCACCAACACCGCGCACCAATCGGCCCAACGCGCGTTGACTCAGTGACGGAGCGACTGGCCGGCAACGAGCGACGGCTGGCGGCCCTCGTATTCGCGATGTCGACATCGCCCATGAGACCGCACAGCTGACGCGAAACGCAATCTTGCAACAGGCCGCGATCGCCGTGCTGGCGCAAGCGAATACGCAGCCGCGGTTGGTGTTGAAGTTGTTCGGCTAGCTCCTCGCGCGCGGCAGTCCTACGCTGCATGCGTGCGACTCTTCCAGCTGTGCGTTCTTCCCTTGCTGCTCGCGGCGACCACGCTGGCACAAACCGAGCAACCGGCAGCGGCCAAGAAGCGCACGCCTCCGCAGCCGTTCTTCGAATGGAGCAAGCTCGACTTCCCGCAATCGGAATACGCGGCACGCCGAGCAGCGATGCTTACTCAGCTCGCTCGAATTGACGGCGGTGTCATGCTGATCCCCGCAGGTCATGGCCGCTCACACGGCGCCACGTTCCGTCAGCTTGACGACTTCCTGTATTTCACCGGGCTCGAAGTGCCGCAGAGCATGCTCGTGCTCGACGGCGACGCGAAGTCCGCGACCTTGTTCTTACCGCCAACAGACAAACGGTTCGGGAACATCGCACGTCGCAACGACTTCCCGGGCCGTGCACTGCTGCGCGACCCCGCGATCGGCAAAGCGACTGGAATCGCAGACATACAGCCGTTCTCGCAATTGCCTTCACGGGTTGCTGCATGGGTCAAATCGAAACGGGTGTTGCTCGTCAATCCAGGACGCCCAAGGCTGCGACCGCTGATGACATCCTGGATCGGCGACGCGTCCCCCGTTGACCACCTACGTCGACACCTCGGCGCACTTCACCCCGACGCCAACGTGCAATCTGCATTCACCGCGATCGCCGCATTGCGCATGATCAAGTCGGCAGCAGAGATTGAGACACTGCGGCGCGCTTGCGACGTTACCTGCAAGTCCATTGTCGAAGCCGCCCACGCCGTTGCCGTCGGCGTCGACGAACGCACACTCGAAGGCGTGCTCGAACTAGGCTTCAAGAAGCGCGGTTCGCAGCGACGCGCCTTCGACTCGATCATCAAGTCCGGCCCCAACTCGTTGTGGCCGTGGCGCATCCTGGCGGCCCACTATGACCGCCGCAATCGCGCGATGATCGACGGCGACCTGGTCATCTTCGACGTCGGCTGCGAGCGCAACTACTACGTCACCGACGTCGGGCGAACGTTCCCCGCCAATGGCACCTTCAGCAAGCGGCAGCGTGAGATCCTGGCGATTTCAACCAGTGCGGCGGACGCGATCATCGCGGCCGCCAAGCCTGGCGTGACGCTATCGCAATTGCTGCGCGTCGCGCATGCGACGATTCCCGCCGAACACCGCCGCTACATGCAGACCGGCAGCTTCTTCGGCCATCACGTTGGACTGTCGACCGGTGACCCGACGTCATTCACGGCACCACTGCGACCTGGAATGGTGTTCACAGTGGAGCCTTGGTACTACAACCATGACGAACAGATCGCGGTGTTCATTGAGGACATGATCGTGATCACCGAAGACGGCTGCGAGAACTTGACAGCTCAGCTGCCAAGGTCCGCGGAGCAACTCGAAGCGATGATGAAGAGCAGCACGCCGAAGTAGCGCGGCAGTATCGCGACAAAACCCTGCGCTGCGACACTCATCAGCGCCGCGACACGTAACGGCCGCGGTTCTGCTCGGCGAGCTTCTTGAGGAAAACCATCGGCCACAAGCGCCCCTTTTGGTTGCGGTCCTTCTTGCGGTTCTGCAGGCCGAGGCCCACCGAATGGATCGCGATCCGCCCCAATGCGTTCCAACGCTGCACGGCAGACAAGATGCGGTCCGAGTCATCCTGGGTGATACCGGCACGGCTGAGGTTGGGAATCGTCGGCGCGCCATCCGACAGGAAGAACATCGTATCGACTTCACTCGCGTAGTAGCGGTCCTCGCTGCCGCGACCGGCAATCTGGAACGCCAACTCGAGTGCGTCGAACACATTGGTCTGGAACTCGAGTTTCAGACCGTCGATCCACTCGGTCGCGCGCGCCACGTTTGCCTTGGTTGCTGGCAGCATGCGAGTCGAGAAGCTGCGGGCTTTGTTCGCGAACGACACGAGGTTGAACTTCTGGTCTTTGCGCAGGCCACGCAACCCGACCTTCAACTCGGTCTTACACACATCCCAACGAGTCTTCCGCTTTGGCCCGGTGGTCGGCGCGGTACGAGACTTTTCACCGCCAGCGGCCTTGCCTACCTTGGCCTTCATCGATAGCGAGTTGTCGAACACGTAAAGGATCGAGTCCCCCGCTTGCTCGATGCCAAAGTAGGTTCCGACGACCGTGTTGCCCGACGACTTCTTCTTGCGGGCACTGGCCTTGCCCTGACTCAACGGCTTCTCACCGCGAACGAACGGTCCGCCCTCCGCCGCGAGCCACGCTTGCCATGAGGCCTTGGAGTCACCTGGGGTTTGCCCCGTCAACACCGTCAAGGCATCGAGCAACGCTTCTTTCATGGCAGAGCGTTCTTGGTCCAACCGCGCAATCAGCAAACCGATCGCCGGAGCCCACGCAATCACGCCCAAGGCCTTGGCTGCTTGCAACCGAACGTCCGGGTTGCTGTGGACAAGCTGTGTGCCGAGCCACTTACCGCACTTCGCGCCGGCGCGATTGCCGAGGCCAGCGGAGGTACGAATCAACACGAGCAAGGTGTCGGCTGTGCCAGGCTTCGATGCGCCGCTTTTCGCACGCTGACGCCACTTCATATTGGCTTCCGGCAACTCAGCAATGCGTGCCGCCAACTCCAGGCGAAGCCACAATGGCAGCGTGCTCGACTGGTCGGTCAAGCGCGACAACATGACCTTCAATGCTTCGCTGCTCTTCAGTTTGCGGAGGCTCGCAGCCACCGCCTCCGAAGCATCATCAACGCCGCGCAATTCGTAGCGGGTGCGCTTGAGGCGACCACTTCCGCCTTCGCTTGCGAGTCCCTTACGGCGCTTTTCGACGATGGGCGCCGCCATGCCGGTCAACTTGGCGGCGGCATCAAGCAGTGCCGCAGCGGCTGGCTTGCCATCGAAGGCGGCCATTGCCTCAATCGCATGAACGGCAACCTTGCCCGTCCGGGGCTTCTCATCCAAGTCCGCGATCGCCGAGCGCATCGCCCGCGCGGCCGCCTTGACACTCTGCGCAGCCAGCGTGTGGCCACCGCAAAACACGACGATCAGAGTGAGGCACTTGGCAATCGATGGCGAGAACATGAGTCAGCATGCTACCGCACGCCACAGGCTGATCCTTGTCCACAGCCGAGAGTTCACGCTGCCAAGACGCCGGCAATGACATCGAGCAGCATCGGCTTCGTGAGTGGTTTGTCGAGCACCGCATCAATGCCCGCGCATTCAAGGTTCTGATCGGTCAGGTTGCTGCCGTTGCCCGTCATCAGGACCGCGGCGGCAACCGCGTCACGCATGACCGTGACTTCAAAGCCCTGACCGCGCAGTAGGTCCGCGTGCCGAAGGCGATCACGATGATGGCATTGATGAACCTCGCGTTCTCGTTCGACTCGATCCTCGGTGCAATCGCGCTGACCGACAACTTCATGGTCATGGCCATCGCCGCCTGTATCCCTGGCGGACTGATGATGTGGCTGGTCGACCGCGTATCGACGTTCCTACAGAAGAACCGCATGTACGAAGTGCTCGGCCTGTTCGTGTTGCTGCTAGTTGGCGTGTTGTTGCTCAGTGAAGGCGGCCACTTGACGCATCTATCGCTCTTCGGCCACAAGGTCGAACCAAGGGTGAAGTCGACCTTCTACTTCGTCATCGCCGGGCTAGCCCTCGTCGGCCTGGTGCAGGACCGCTACCAATCGAAGCTGCTGGCGATGGACCCGCCGGAGGCGTTACCCAACGGCGAAGGCGACGCGACGAAGTAGGGCGCGCGACCACAGCCCAACCGGGCCGGGTTCGCAGCGCACGTCTCGGCAAGGATTGCCGGCGTCATCGACGTTTGGGCTGCAAACCCAAGAAATCGTTCGCAACGAAGCAACTGGCCCGCCACCCCTGTTACTTCCTGCTGCACATGCGATAATGAACGTCGCCAATCTCTCACGTGCTCCACCCCCTCGGGAGCCAGCTACAATGTTCACTACTCGCCTGATAGGCGCCTCTCTGCTACTCACCGTTGCCGCGACCTGCCAAGTCAACGCATTCGTATTCTACCCACAAGACCCAGAACGGCAGACCATCACCTGCACGTCGTTCGTAGGTCGCCCGGATTGGAACAACCAAGCCGAAGCGATGATGGAAGTGTCCACGGACCACTTCCGCGGCGTCGGTGATGCCAACGGTCCGATCTTCGTGTTCGGTCTGTACCACTGGATCGCCGACGAGAAGTTGTCGACGGTTGAATCGTACAGCCTGGTCGTTCGCAAAGCGCTGGGCACCGGACCCGGCCCGGACATGTCGCTAAACGCAGAGATCCTGCGCATCGGCGGCTTGACCACCCCACCTTCGAACGACCCGGCTCGCGGCACGTGGATCACGTACGAAGGCTTCGGCGCATCCGCACCACTCACCGTATTGCCGGATGGTCCTGGGCTGCTACCGATTGAAGGTCGCTACTACATCGGCGTCGACCTGCCTGCCAACCCGCTTTGGCCGGCAACAGATGGCCACGCGTTGTTCCGCGCCGACCTGAATAGCGCCGGCACCTCAGCGCTCGTTGGCGAGAACGAACGCCTTGGCGCACCCGACCCAACCTGGGGCGGCAGCGTCACCGGCACGGCGTATTCGACGCCATGGAGCTACATCCTCGGCCCGCTGGTCACGTCCCCCAACCTTCACGTTGGCGGCATCGACCCGACCGGCAATCGCCTCGGCGCGCCCGGTGCGAGCCTCGGCATGAACGGCCTTTATCCCGACATCATGGGTACGCCGCGTTGCGATGGTTTGATGTTCCGCATCACGGATTCACTGGCACCCAACGGGGTCGTCTTAATGGGCGCCCAGTTCGGCTTCCAACCGCCGAGCTTCCAGTGGGCCTTGCAGGGCACACTGATTGGCCACAACCATATGGGGAGCCCCGTGCCGCTTGGCGTCAATGCGCTCGACACCGGTTCGCTCGAAGTCCTGATCGCACTGCCCAACACGATTCCGCCGGTAATGATCGGCACGGACGCCGTGTTCCAAAGCATCGTTTGGGACACCGGCATCAACTTGGCCGAATGGACCAACGCCCAAGCGGTTCACCTGTGAGTGGCAAGACCCTGCTGCTCGGCCTGATTCCCGTGCTTGGCCTGACGGCGCTGACGTATCACTTCATGAGTGATGCAGAGACGCACACGCCCGCGACCTTGAGCCCGCCGCCTAGCCAAAGCGACTCGGCGAGCAAGAGCGATTCGCAACCAGTGGCCGCAACCGGGCGCATCGCTGCGAAGAGGTCCACCCAAAAGCAGCAACAAGCAGGCAACCGGGAGAAGCTGGCACTGCCGGATGGCACGTTCGTCGACGCACTCAATGGTGCGATCGATTCCCCGCCAATGAGCGACTTCTGGGGCCCATTCGACTGGAGTCCCATCGTTGGCATCGAACGCAGTAGCGCGGACGTCGACTGGTACAAGCACGCAGATGGTTCCTACAGCACCACGGAAATGGTGATGCGCACCGACCTCGGACGCAAGGCAGCGATGACGCGAGTCGCGCATCCAGGGCCAACGCCGGCAACGACTTCGCCGCGCTAGCACGGCGACGCGTACGCTACGATCGAGACCATGCTCGCATTCGTTCTGAGCCTGGCCGCGGCGGTGCCACCGCAAGAAGCACCACGCGCGCCAGCGCAAGTATCCGCACCGACGTTTGCCGCGTGGCGTGACCACATCGCGCCACTCCCCGCCGAAGACCGGTGGCTGCAGATCGACTGGCACGACTCCGTCTCGGCTGGCGTGCAAGCGGCCACCGAGCAGCAGCGACCGATGCTGCTGTGGCTAATGAACGGCCACCCACTCGGCTGCACTTGAGGCAACGGCGTGCAGGGCAGACGGTCCGTCTGGTCCGACCAACGCATCATCGCGATGACGTCGAAGTTCACGTGCGCGGCCGACGAAGTATGGCGACTGCAGCGCGACGGGGACCCCGAATGTCGCTGGTTCCGCACCGCAGTGCGCGGCGATGCTAAACCGGTTCACGGCTCAATGCAGGGCACTTATGTGATCACGCCACAGGGCCGCCTCCTAGGTCGCATCAATTCCGCCAACCCGGGCCAGGTGCTCAAGGTTCTGACCAAGGCGTTGGCCACGTGGGATTCAATGAGCCCTGCCGAACGCACGCAAGCCGCGACCGCGGCGCCGCAACCGGTTCACCGGTGGGAAAACAGCTACCCAATTGGCGGCCTCGTGCTCGAACGGTTCGCCCGCGACATTGGCAACAACCCGCGCGAACCGCAGCGAGCGCCGGTCAACCGAGATGCCGTTTGGTTTAGCGATAAGGAAGTCCGCGGCTGGTTGCCAGAGGCAAAGGTTGGCGCCGCGATCGACGTCACCCCACGTCTACTCGAACGGCTAGCGAGGCTCGTATTGGTCGATAACGTGCGCGGCCAGACGATTCCCTATGCGCGCGCCGAACTGCAAGAATGCGGTTTGCGCAGCAAGGTGCTCGCCATTCGCGGCTCGCGCATCGACATCGAGATCACCGGCCACAGCAAGGCTGCAGCCAAAGGCCCATGGCTCGACGCCGACAACTACTGGAAGCCCAAACGTGAGTTCCCGCGGCAGCTGAGTTGCCAGATATTTGGCAAGGCAACGTTCGATCGCGAGACCAAACGCTTCACCTCGTTTGAACTCGTCGCCACCGGCCAACGCCAGGGCCGCACTACGTTCAACGGCCGCAGAAAGGAAGAGCCGAACAGCAGCCACCAGATCGGGTTCTTGCTACGGCTCGCCGACGAGAGCTACCGCATCGCGCCGACGTTCATCAACATGTATGGCGCGAAGTGGGTTGTTGGCCCAAAGCGGAAGCCACAGCAAACACCCAAGTAGCGCCTCGCTACTTGACCGCCGGGCTACCGAAATCGCGAATGCGATCGGTTGCCGCGACCAACTCCTTGGCGATACCCGGCTCGTGCGACGAGTGCCCGGCGTCATCGACGATCACTAGCGACGACTCGGGCCATGCCGCATGCAAGTCGACGGCGCTCTTAATCGGGCAAACGATGTCATAGCGCCCGTGCACGATGAACGCCGGGATGGAGCGAACGCGATCAACGCGCTGCAGCAAGCGGTCATCGGGATCGAAGCGCACGTTGCGGAAGTAGTGCGCTTCCAAGCGAGCGACGGCCCATGCAACGTCGGGAGCATCAAAGAGCGCCAGGAACTCCGGGTTGGGCAACAGCGTGCAACTCGCGATCTCATACATCGCCCACTTCGACGCCGCCTGCAATGCCAGCTCGCGGTCATCACTTTGGAACTGCTTCCAATAGCCCTCAAGCAGGTCGTGCCGTTCGGCCGCAGGGATTTGCTCGGCAAACACGCTCCAACGCTCCGGCTGGATGTTGCGCATGCCGTAGAGCCACCAGTCGAGTTCTTCTTGCCGCAACAACCAGATACCGCGCAGCGTCAACGTGCGAACGGCTTCGGGATGTTCTTGGGCATAAAATAGCGACAGCGTGCTGCCCCATGAACCGCCGAACACGTGCCACGTGTCAATGCCGAGTTGCGCACGCAACCGCTCGATGTCTTCGACCAAGTGCTGCGGCGAATTGCCAGACAACTCACCGATCGGACGCGAACGGCCACAACCGCGCTGATCGAACAACACGATGCGAAAGTGTTCTGGATCGAAGAAGCGCCGATCGGTGTCGCTGCAACCTGCCCCCGGCCCGCCGTGCAAGAACAGCACCGGCTCGCCGTCGGGGTTACCGCACTGTTCCCAATACAGAACGTGCGGCGCATCGACCTCTAACTCACCAGACGCGAACGGCTCGATGGCCGGATAGAAGTGTTCGGTAACCACCATGACAGCGTAGCCACACGCCGATGCCAAGGCACACAACTGTGCGGCGCGAACTCTCGACGCAGGCCAGTCTTTGCAATGCCCGTAGATGGGGTAGTATTTGGCAGCCGCCACACTTGCCCACCAGCTCCCGATATTGATCATGCGCACTTGGCTCACTCTCAGCCTCCTCTCAACGTCTCTCGCAGCCCAGTCCGTCGTTAGCGTCGACCTGACAGCCGCTCCCGGCGTCGTCGACCTGGGCCCCGGCTACACCAACGAACCAGCCCAACTCTACGGCGGCACGCTGCCGGGCCCAGTCATTCGCGCGACCGTCGGCGACACGCTGCGCGTGCGCTTATGCAACCAACTCGGTGTACCAACCATCCTGCACGCCCACGGCCAACCAGTGCGGCTCGGCATGGATGGCATCCAACGCATCTCGCGGCCGGAAATCGCCAACGGCCAAGAGTTCACCTACGAGTTCGACAACTTGGCGGCCGGCACCTACTGGTACCACCCGCACAGCGACCAGCACCACCAACTCAACTCCGGCCTGCAAGGCGTGTTGATCGTCGATCCGCCGAGCACCGCGCCCGACCCCGCGTTTGATGTCGACGAGATCATCGTTCTCGATGACTGGGATGCGACCATCACCGGCGGCACCTTCTTCGGCCACTTGCTTAACGGCAAGACTAGCGATGGCCAGACCGCGCTATCGATCAACAACGGCCAGACCCTGCGCCTGCGCTTCATCAACACAGCGGCGCGCACGAACTACGTCATCGCACTCGATGGCCACCCGATGACGGTGACCCACAAGGACGGTCAGCGCATGCAGCAGGTCGCCACCGACGCGATCCCGATCGGCATCGGCGAACGCTACGATGTGCTCGTCAACTGCAACAACCCCGGTGTATGGAGCCTCGCGGCTTCGACGATTCAAAACCGCAACGCCACCGTCGTGCGCGGTGTCTTGCGCTACTCGGGCGAAACCGCTGCAGATCCGGCCCCGGCAACGGTGCCAAGCAACTTGTCGACCGGCGCGTTGATAAGCTACGCACAACTCGCGAGCTACTACCCGTCGCCGATCTCGGCGACGCCCGACCGCACCTATCCGGTCGCGGTCAGCGCTGCTGCCGGTGCTTGGATGATCAACGGCGAGTCATGGCCCGCCATCACGCCGATGCAAGTCAGCTATGGCGAGACGATCCAGTTCAACCTGACGACGAGCACGCCGTCGCCGAACCACCTCCACCCGATGCACATGCACGGCCACTTCATGCGGCTGATGGGCACGGCTGGCGGCACGACGCACGCACCACAGATGGACACGATCCTGGTCATGCCGTCGGGACAAACTGGCGATGCGTGGTCCGCACAATGGGTTGCCGACAACCCCGGCTCGTGGCTCTACCACTGCCATGAGATGATGCACATGTCGCTCGGCATGATGACGCTGGTCGACTACACCGGCGATTTCGACAGTGACAACGTGCCCGACGCCTCCGACAAGGAGCCGACGATCCCCGGCCCCGTCGTGATGATTTCCGACCAGGAGAGCGACTTCCAAAACGGCAACGCCGGCGCGATCGACTTCGAGTGGGAAGCGAATCAGTGGTGCAACTGCTTCATGAGCTGGACCGAGCTAGTCACGCCGCTACCACTAGGCACGTATGGCGATCTACGCATCGACCCGAACACATCGATCTACATTGGCTCGGCACAGTGCAATTCCAGTGGCGATGCCCAGCTCCCCTACCAGCTGCCAGCGAGCCCCGGACTCGCCGGCCTGCGCCTCTACCTGCAGGCGGTCGGTTCGAACTCGACGCTTGGCCCCCGCTTGGGCACGCACCAGTCGTTTATCGTTCGCTAGTTGCCCTCGGGTATTGACTAGGCCTGCTCACTAATTGGCATCGTGCGCCGACTTGCATCGTGCGCAAGCAGCCTCAGTTGACAGAGATCACGCTCTCGACGGCGTTCGACGTGATCATGTCGGCGCCGTTGACGCCGAGCGAGAGCGACGCCGCCTGGGCATACATCACGGTGCCCGCGGGCAAGCCCGGCGGCAATATGAGCGACACGTCGTGCGCGCCGAGCGGCCCGAGAAACGACAACGTCAGGCCAAACAGCCCGACGTGCGCCGCACAATCGGGCGCGCCTATTGCCGCCAAATCGAACGGCGGCGTCTTGACCAAGCTGAACGCAACAACGCCAATGCAGAGCCCAGTTCCGGGCGTCAATTCGAGCGCGTGGTCCACCCGGTAGACCACCGTGGAACCAACCGTTAGCGACGAGACTGCATCGGGGGACGCGCTCAACCGCAGCGGCTTCACATCCGGCATGGTCGACACCGGCAAGTGCGTCAGGAACTCGAGACCACCCGGATCCACCGATTCGCCCGGCGGCGTATAGCCAATGATGTGGTCTTGCGGGTAGCTGCCAGCGACCAGGGAGTTGTCCGAATCGATGTGCATGAACACGAAGATGACTTCCCCAGTCGGTCGGTAGAACTGAATCTGGAACGTGCTCGGGTTGGCGAACATCAGCGGAAAGTTCTCGACGTCCAAGAACGTCACGCAACTCACGCCCGGAAACTCTTCGAACCACACCTCGCCGCCTTCGTCCGCGTTGTAAGCATGCCAGCAATAGATGCCGCCATGCGTGCCCGCCATCATGCGCTCCGGTTGTGGCAACCAGTTCTGCGACGCTGGTCCGACCGGCCCCGGGCCAAAGCCAATGATACCGTTGCCCTGCACGGTCAATTCGGTGACGGACGTACCTGGCAACGGAAACGGCGAGGACAACGCCTGCGTCACCTGGCCGTCATTTCCAACCGGCATCGCAACCGCCGCAGCTGTCGGCGGCAAGTAGAGCGCCGACGCCGCGTTCGGTAGCCACACAACCCCGTGCCCGCCAGTGATCGGCGTCATCACCATGGCGCTGCCAGTCAACGTAATGGCCGCGACCGCGGCGTCGGTGAAGTGCTGGTAGAACGACTCATGACCGACGCCGAGGCAACCTTCGCCGTAGCTCTCGTGATAGGCCAAGCCACAACGGACCGACGACGAGTAGCCGCCATTGCCATTAGCGCTGAGCAACACCGAACGATCTGGCAAGTCGAATGTCTGCCACTGCCCGTCAAACAACAGCGGCAACGCACCAGAATCCGTATTACCGCTGAAGTCATCCGGCACCTCCAACCCGGTGCCCACAGCATTGCCCGCCGACACGCCCGCGTGATAGCCAAAGCCAACCCGACTGAAGTCACCATCGCCGTAGTGCAATAGCACGTCGCCAGATGAAAACAGCGTGACACTCATCGAGAAGGTCGGCCATGAGAACCACGTGCGCACGCCGATCCACGTGACCTGCACCTGCCCGAACTGCGAGTCGTCGACGAGAATGTCCCAGGGCGGCGCGCCAATGCTTCCGACCAGATCCCCGCTCACAGCCATCACGCGCGGCGACGCCCCAGCAATGCCGCGCAATTCGGAAAGCGTAGACACGCCAAACTGGGCGGGATCGACGACGCCCGTTCCATCGGTCAAGTAGACCTCGCCGTTCGACTCGACAACGAAGTGTGTGTAGTTGCTGCCGCCGATCGGGAACGTGAAGCCCACAAACGCAAGGTCCGGGCTGCGGCTCTCGTCGTCCACCGGGAGAGCGGTCGTCGGAGTCATCGATGGCACAATGGAAATGCCTGTGACCTGCAAGCACTGAGCGGTCGCGGACGTGGTCAACAACGCGATCAGCAGGGCTGAGCGCAACACAAGGCAGTCACAAGAAGAGCGGTGGTTCAAGGGAGACCCCAGCCTTTGCCAACGAGAAATGAACAGCCGCGCGACACGTTCACGGGCCTGCTTCCTAGAGAGCAACAGGGGGCCCAAAGAACTCGCCGCCCCAAAAAAACGGAAGGCTCCGTGGACGCACCATGCCAATGGCAGTTGCGGCACTTCTGGCCAACTGCCAACAGAACGGCAAGCTCCTGTGTATCCATCCCGTCACCGACGTTAGTCACGCCCCGGAGGCGCTACCCTTACTTACGACTATGATGCGACGACTCAACCTGATGACGAGCGTGGCGATTGCACTTGCAGTCCTGCCCACCTCGCATCTGCGTGCCCAAGAGCCCGCGCCCCCAGCTGTCTCGGCCGAACGCTTGGCCATGATCTTGGCCGGCGAAGACCCGAAGACGGTCGGTGAACTGAAGGCGATGCAGACGCACGTGCAAGACCTCATCAAGCGAGTGCTGCCAGCGACCGTTTCCCTTCCTGGCGCCAGCGGCGTGCTCGTTCGTCGCGACAATCAAAGCTACGTGTTGTCGGCGGCGCACGTGACGATGATGGCTGAGCAGAGAATCCGTATCACCCAATCCAACGGCACGACCCTTCGTGGCACGTCGCTTGGCGCGAACCACGAGAGCGACGTCTCGCTAGTGCGGGTCGACACGTTGCGTGATCACGCCGCCGTCGAGATCGGCAAGTCATCCGACCTGAAGCGCGGCCAGTGGGTTCTGATGCTCGGACACCCGAGTGGCAACAAGCCCGGCAGGTCCGCCCCGGCGCGACTAGGCCGCGTGCTGCGCGCTCCGACTACTGGCTACCTCATTACCGATTGCACGATGCAAGCCGGTGATTCGGGTGGCCCGCTGTTTGACATGCAGGGTCGCGTTGTCGGCATCAACAGCCGCATCAACCGCAACCTCGCAATGAACATGCATGCGCCGATCGACGCGCTTGTCGACGAGTGGACGGAGCTTCAAGACGGCAAGGTCACGCAATCTCCCAGTCGCAGGCGCGGCAATCGACTCGGACTTGGGGCACCGCTGGACTACGGCGAAGGCTGCCCCGTGTTCGGCGACGTTCCAAGTGACAGCAAAGCCGCGAAAGCCGGGCTGAAGAAGGGTGACCGCTTATTCGAAATGGACGGCAAGGAAATCACCGGCCGCCGTTCAGTGCAACGCGTGCTACGCAACTTCGGCAATGGCGACATCATCACGATCATCGTCTACCGCGACGGCAAGGGCCTCGAATTGAAGGTCCCAGCCGCCACCGGAGAAGGTCGATGAACAACCGCTACACCCCCACCTCGCTGTCGCTGGCTGTGCTCGCCGCAATCGTCGCGAGCCCCCTGTCTGGTGAGCTCACCGCGCAGAACACCCGAACCCAGAGCATTCGCACGCTGAGTCAGGGCGACGCCGTTCGCCAGATATACGCGCCGATCATCAAGGCAGCGAACCGCAGCGTGGTTGAGATCATCGTCGACGGCGAAGCCCGCGTGCTCGGCACCGTGGTCGGCAAGAACCTCGTCGTCACCAAGTACAGCGAACTGACGCGCAAGGCCAAGCAGCTCGACAACCCCGCTAAGCTGCAATGCCGCAAGGGCAAGGACACGTGGTCCGCGACGCAGATCGGCTTTGACCGCCCGGCAGACCTGGCGCTATTGCGCGTCGCGAAGGCCAAGCTGACGCCGGTGCAATGGCAAACCAAGGTGCCAGACACGGGCGCGTTCACGGCATCGCCAGATGGCACGTCAACGCCACTCGGCGTCGGCATCCTGGCCTCGGCCCCCTACCAGCACTCGATCAAGCGAGCATTCCTCGGTATCCGCTTCAAGAACGCTGACAACAAGCCCGCCGAGCTGGGCGAAGTCGTCGCCAACGGCGCGGCGCGCGCCGCCGGCCTACTCGCTAACGATGTCGTCGTGCAATTTCACGGCCAGAGGATCACCGAGACCCAACAGCTGCGCGAGGCGATCCACAGCTGCAAGCCGGGCGACACCGTGAGCGTCACGGTGCAACGCGGCGAGGAACAGAAGACTTTCGAACTCAAGCTCGGCACAAACAACAACGCCGTCGAATCTGGCCAGGAAGACGTCTGGGGCGACCTCAGTGACGTTCGCAGCGGCTTCCAGCAAGTACTGCAACACGACACGGTGCTCACGCCAGCAGACTGCGGCGGCCCGGTCGTCGACCTCAACGGCAAGGTGCTCGGCGTAAACATCGCACGCGCTGGTCGCGTGGAGACGCTGGCGCTGCCGGCGACGCAGGTGCAGCGGCTGGTCGAAGCGCTGCTCAAGAAGACTGAGCCGGCGGCCACCACCACCAAGCGCCACAAGTAGCGCGGGGCCGCCCGCGCACGTGGCGTCGGGCACGTGGCGCCGAACACGTGTTCGACACCACGCTCAGAGCGCGCGGCCTAGTTGCCGATGCGCGCGCGGCCGGCGTTCGTCGTCACCAAGCCAAGCGTGTTGGCCGGGCCATCGAGCACCACCCACTGGTGGAACACGTCAACGCCAACCAGCCCCGCGGTGTTCGGCACGGTGATCGAACCAGTTGCCGTTCCCGTCGCGGACGTCACATACGTGGTCAGCACGATCGGGTCGACCAACAGGTCACAGCCCGGAGCACCAGGCAGCGGGGCCGGCAGCAAGCCACCCGCCCATATCGAATCGGACAAGCCCGAAGCCAACACAGCGAAGGTCGTCGCGGGCGCCTCGGCCAGGTCCAGGTCGTAGCTCGTGCCGAGAGTCGGCAGGCCAGTGTTGGTCAAGGCAGGCATCGCGTAGGTCGGGGCGCAGGTCACCGACCAAGCGTTGCGTTGCACACCAACCGTCCAGGCCGTGGGCGACGTCTTGGTGTAGACGACGTTGAAGGTGCCAGTCGCAAGCTCGCCAGTGCGCAGGTTGCCGGCGGACATATCGAGCGCGATGAAGAACGTACCAGCAACCGTCACTGGCGGCGAGAACGTCGCCGTGTGGAAGCCAGCAGTACCCGTCACCTGCATCGTCGTGGTAGCGACGGGGAACAGGTTCGGCGTGCTGCCAGAGTAGACCTTCACCGGAACGGAGACCGTTCCGCCAGTCGATTGCGTGTAGAAGTCGAAACTCGACACGGTCGAGGGGCTGCTGGAGCCGACGCGGTAGGCGTATTCCGTCGAACCCGTGTTGGGCACCAACGTGGTCGGGGTGTTCCACTGGAAGCACGGCGGCGTCGGCACGACGACCGACGAGGCGCAACCGCTGCCATACTCTTCAAACTGCGCGAACTGCACTTGCGTGCCAATGCCACCCGTAACAACTAGGGCGTAGTCAGCATCGACAGCCGGCGTCTCGACGTGGCTGTCCTGCACGATGGCAGTTGCGAACACTTCGATGTTCCAGTTGCCCGCCGCTGGGTTCTGCACGAACACACACTCGATCGAATTGATCGTGTCTTCGCTGCCACCCGGGGACGACCAGACGCCGTTCGAGAGGTTGTTGTTACCCCAGTATTGGGTGCCGTTCGGCGCAGTAACGCGCATCGACAGGTTGTTGATCAAGTGCAAGGCCGACGCCGGGTTGGCCGCCGGATCACTCCAGTTGAGGCAGGCCTTGAGCGCTGACTCACCAGGAGCCACGGCGATCGGCCACGAGCGCACAACGCCCTGCGTGACGACATCCGTCTCATCGACGATGAACGTCTTCTGGCGCATGTCATACATCGTTCGCAGGTTGGGGAAGCCCCAACCTTGGTGCTCGCGACGGTTGTCGTTGCTACCGCTAGTGAACGCGTATTGCGATGCGTTGACGACCTGCAGGGCCTTCAACGTCGGGAAGTGCGGACGGTTCTGGTGGCTGGTGCCGCCGGGAACGCGCAGTTGGTTGCCGAACGGACCGTAGCCCGGGATCACCTCATCGGTGAACATCTGGATCGCGAGCACGTTGTGGCCGGCGACGATCGGCGTTGCACCCGAGGTGCCACCGAAGTTCGCATACCAGTTGGCGTTCGAGTAGCCGGCGGAGCCACTGCGATCGGACGTACCGGTTTGGTCGTAGTAAGCGCACAGGGTCGGCTTGATGCGACCGTCCGAAGCTGGGCCGGTGCTGCCGTTGCCGCCTTGCCACGAATCGTCGCCTGCCGAGCTGTTGTTGCCGTGAGCAACGCCACCGATTGAGAACACGTTCTTGGCCCACGCCTCAGGACGCGAGTCCTGGTTGCCGGCGTTCGACTGGCTCTGCGTCCAGGCGAGGTTGTGGTCAAAGATCATGTCGTCCGAAGCGGCCGACGTGGACGTGTAGAAGAACGTGCGGCCACCGCCCCACGAAGCCGTGGTGTGGCTGACGTTGTGGTTGTTGACGAGGTTGCTGAAGGTTGTCCAGCGCGACGTCGACGTGCCGTTCGTGAAGAACTTGCCGCAATCTGGCGCCATGCCGCGCACCGACGCATTGCTTGTGCCGTTGCCGAACACGATGCCAGCGGTGCAGTGACCGTGGCTCGATGCGGTGTTGCCGCTGTTAACAACCGTCACACCACCAGTGAAGTCCTGGTGCCCCGCCTCAACACCTTCGTAGATGTGGGCGTTGACGCCAACGCCAGTGTAGCCGACCTGCGACTCGATGTAGTTGCCGCCGCCCTGGATGCGGGCATTGTTCATGTCGAACTCGACGTCAGTCCAAGCGTCGATCCACAGCACTTCATCGAAGCCACAGACTTGCTGCAACTGCGCGCCAGTCAGCGCCACTGAGAACAAAAGTCCACCCTGATGCTCGTCGGCAACCATGCCACCGATCGCCAGGACCTTCTGGGCGAGGCTTGGCTTGTCGGTCAGCTTGTCGGCAACGACGATGTCGTAGCGCACCGGCACCTTCACCTCGAACGCGTTGGCAGCGATCAAAGCCGGATCGATGCGGAACGCCGGGTGGTAGTCGCCAACCCAACGCACGGACTTAGCAGTGCGCACGCGGTTGGCTTGCTCAGCCGACAGACGCACGACGTAGGAGTTCGACGGCAGATAGCGAATGATCTTGCCGCCCGCAGCCCTGACCGCTTGGCGACCCGCTTCCGTCGGGATACCCGCGAACTGCACGATGCGAAGCGATTGCCCCTGCGTGCTGCGCAGCGCCGCCGGGATCTCGGGCGCACTGGCAATCGGGTCAAACGAGGCAAAACGCATTTCAATGCGGTCACCAGCGTCAGATTGTCCGTTCTGGGCGGACAGGGAAACAGCCACGGCGCACGCGAGAACCGCGGCGCGGGAGAGGGTGGAAATCATTATGGAAGACGACTGGGGGTGTCGGAGGGCGGCAAGCAAAGTCTACCCGCAAGTACCGCGGTTTGACCTCGGAACGCCAACTCCGTGCGGAGAGCATGCCAAAGCGGAACATCGAGACGGCCCAGCGAAAAGAAGCCCCGTGCAACGCACGATCACGGCGTGTGCCCTCAGACAGGATGACAACTCCCCCGCCGCGCTCTCGATCCCTTCGATGGCACCGGCAAAACCTTCGCCGCCTCATCGCAAAGCGTAGTTCGCCTGACGGTACGCTTCCGCTATAGGA
>JBNMND010000082.1:0-19428 GCA_051274975.1 Planctomycetota bacterium
TCAACAGCATCAGGAAGCCGATTTCCTCGGGCTCTTTGATCGGCGTCCGAAAGCGCACAATGCTCAGCGCACCGAGTAGACCAAGGGACAACGGCAGCGAGAACTGCAGGCAGATGAACACCCCGGTGATCGCAGTGCCCAGCGCTGGGAACGCGCGGTGGATGTCAGACCCCGTCGATCGCCGTTCGAAGAACATTGAATAGAACAGCGACAGCACGATCGAAGAGGTGCAGCTGATCACCAACACAACGAGCAACGGCAGCCAATCGCTTGCCTGAAGATCCTCGAGGCGCAAATCCCCGAGCCGCTGAAACACACTATCTAGCCAATCGAACATGGTTTATTGGGAGGTCGCCGATGCCTACAGAAGATCGTTCCAAAGGCCATACTTAGAGAATGCTTGACGGCGCACGCCCATCGCCGGGACGAAACGCAAAGACGCAGGCAATTGCCGCGTGCTGCCCTTGGCTTCAAAAACTAGCCAGGGTGCCGCGCGCCCCGCCATCGCCTGCATATGCGAAAATCTCGGATGCACCGCGACGGCTCGAATGTCGTAGTCGAGCGCGATACGCAACTCGTGAGTAGGCTCTACAAACCGATGCCGCCGGTAGGTGATATGCAGCGTCGGTTGCAGCAAGCCCGCCGGCAGCTCTGCCCCTTGCTCGCGCAACAGATGCGGCAACGTCAGCCACGCAGAGTGATGCAGTGGCAAGTCGCGAGGGAAGGCATCCGCTCGCACCCGCAACTTGTCGCGCCGGGCTCCAAACTTGCGTTTGCATTCGAGGAACGCGGGCCCAGTAGGCCCCGCATCCGGCGAGTCAGATCCGTACCAACGCAGTCGAACCTTGGTCTTGTAGAAGTCGCCGTTGTCGACCTCAGCAAACGCATCGCCAGCGGGTGTATCGAAGTACACGCTGTGCACTTGATTGATGGGATGCTCGCCATCCGGCGCAAAGCTCTTGCCCAACCGCTCCAATAAGAGCGGTGCGATGCGGTTGGATCCGACGTATTTGCTCTCGAATGGCATGCTGGGCGGAAGATCTGCCATCTAGGCAAACCTCAGTCCAGAACACTACCCCTCGCGCAGCGATTCGCCGGTCACATTACAAGCGCGTCGCACATCGACGCCAGTTCGCCAAACAACCGTTCACGACTCGCCCGTGCCAAGGGACGCTGCCGCTACTGCAAGATCAACTCGACACCGTCGGACAGCACTAGACCAACCGCTGGGTTCAGGACGACGCCCTGTGCCAGGATGCTCAACCCCTGCAGGCCAGCAGGAACTTGCACGGAAATGGCATTGCCACCGTAGGGAGGCGCGGATGGCAAGGTGCCGACACTGCCGAATGTCAGCACCATCGATAACTGGGGATTCACCCACAGCGGCGGCAAGTACGCAGGGATGCCGACCGAAGTCACGAACGGCTGGATGAAAATGCCAAACTGGTTGCCGAGCAGCGCACTTGTCGGGTCGACCGCGAACGTCACGACATCATTGGCGATAGCAGTCGCAACAAACTCACCAGGGCCAAACGACAGCGGATTCGAAACGCCGGATACAAGACGTAAGTATGGATCGCCGTGCCCTGGATACGGACGCGTATGGATCGCCCACAATGCATCATTCCCCGAGGTCGGATGCATCACGGTCAAGATCATGCGGTAAGGATCGTTGGGGTCAAAGATCAGCCCCGATGGTTCGGCACCGGCGACGCCACACGACAAAACGCGCCCCACCGCCTCGGCCACGCCATCGCGGTCCGCATCCACAACCTTGAAGATGTCGCCTGGGGAGTAGTCCTCCACGACGTAGACAACACCAAAGGCATCAACCGCGAGGTTATCGGGCCACGAGAACTCAGAAGAGATCGCCTGACCGGTTGCGAGGTCTGGCGTGGTGCGATCGACGAGATGGCGCACGAGCGCCGACGTTGCAGTGACCAACTCAATCGACAACACCGCGTGCTCCGCACTGAGCGCTACCTGCAGACACTGATTGCCGTTGGCGAGCACACGGACCGCCAGGTCCTCCGGCCTGCCAAAGGGCGTCGCGGCGAGCTCATCGGCTGCATCACGGCCACCGCTAACCGTCACATACGCGAATGGATTCGCGACGGTCAACGCAATGCCTTGGGCGTCGGTCAACGGCAACCATGTCGCCGCCCCAAGCCGCGTCGTCAGCACGTTGCTGGCCGAGTTCCAATTCTGATCGGCTTGTGCATTCGGATCATTAGCAAACGCGTCGACACTCAACACGAACGACTGCCCCGAAGACAAGTCGCCAGGAGTCACCGGAACGAACTTGTAGATGGATCCAGAAGATGATTCGTCGACGAAATACAGAATGCCCTCGTCACCGAAGCGCAGCCCTTCATGACGCACCGAAGGAATACTCGTGCGCCACTGCGTTTGAAAGGGCGGCGAGGAGTAGGGATTCATCACCTCGAATAAACGGCCGCCATCCTCTTCCTCGGCGGTCAGAATCGAGCCCCACGACGTCAGCGTCGCCGGATCGAGCCGCGCGTAGTTGTCGTTAGTCGAAACCCAATTTGCCGGATCCACCGTGCGGCCAAGACCATTGCCAGCCAACAACACCGTCGCATTGCCAGTAACCGTGTCAAATCGAAACAGGCCGCCAGGGTCGCTCTCGCAGGGCACAAACACGAAGCGGCTGTTGGGCCCCATCGCAACCATGTCCCACACCCCCAGGTTGCCCTGCAAACCTTGACTAGCGACGAGACCCAAGCGATCTGCAATCTTGGTTTGCACGCAACGTGACGGCAAGAGGAACGGCGCGGTAGCCTCGGTAGGCGTGGTATTGCCAGCACTGACTGGCAATGGATACGCATGTTGCGCAACCACCGAGCGAGACAGGCCAAAGCTGACCAGAGCAGCGCTAAGAACGCAGGCGGCAACCGGCGCGAACAAGAGCGGAATCGGGCGAGTGACTCGTTGCATGGTGAGGGCGAGAGAGGATGTTCGCACTACGCTTGCGAGGCACATGCAGGTCCGTGATATGCAGATTCTAGTGCGCAACCGCGGCGCGCTGCTCGCATGAGCAAAATGTCATGGAAGAGCTGGAACCCCGCCTGCCGCTCGAACGCAAATCAAAACACAGCTTCGCCTTGCCAAGGCGCACTGGGCAAATTACGCCACTAACGCGCCTCAGGATTCTCTCGACCTGTGCACACATTCGCATGACAACCGCTCAGCAACTCGTCGCGCCCCTGACTGCCATCTTCGTGCTGGCGATGCTGCCAACGGCCTGCGCCGCCCCACATACCGCGACACCGGCGACCAAACCAACGGCACCACTACCAAGCAAAGCACAGCTCGGCTGGCAACGCGCCGAACTCGGTGTGCTCGTCTCGTATGACCTACATACGTTTGGCGACGGCCGCTACAACCAGCGATTGGCGCGCATCACGCCGATCAAGAACATCGATCGCTTCGCGCCAGAGCAACTCGATACGGACCAGTGGATCCGCGCCGTCAAGGCTGCTGGTGCACGCTTCGCCATCCTGACCGCATCGCACGAATCGGGCTTCCGACTGTGGCGAAGCCAAACCAATCCCTACAGCCTGCGCAGCGTCAAATGGGGTGAGGGCAAACGCGACCTGGTCGGCGAGTTCCACGCATCATGCCGCAAGTATGGCATCCAACCGGGCATCTACCTCGGCACACGATGGAATGCGCAGCTAGGTGTCTTCGACTTCAAGGTCACCGAACGCAGCACCATCACGCAGTCGCAATACAACGCGTTGATCGAACGGGAAGTCGAAGAGATCTGCACCCAATACGGCGACTGGTTTGAGTTCTGGTTCGATGGCGGCGCCCACGGCCCGGAACAAGGCGGCCCCAACATCTTGGCAGTCGTCGCCAAGCACCAACCGAACGCGGTCTTCTATCACAACCTGCAACGCGCCGACGCTCGGTGGGGCGGCTCCGAATCAGGCACGGTCGCGTATCCGTGTTGGTCGACCTTTCCCTACCCGGTCACTGGTGCCGGCGAGAGTGCGCGCCCCGAAATCGCAGCCAACAGCTTCGCTCTGTTGAAACGCGGCGACCCCGACGGCAACCACTGGCTGCCGGCGATGTCCGATGCGCCACTGCGCGGCCATGGCGGCCACGAGTGGTTTTGGGAACCAGGCGACGAACGACTGCTGCAACCGTTGCCGAAGTTGGTCGACATGTACTGCCGCTCGATCGGTCACAACTCGACGCTGATTCTCGGCCTGACTCCGGACACTCGCGGCCGGATGCCAGATGCGGACGTCACCCGACTCACTGAGTTTGGCGAAACCATCGATCGCATGTTTGGCCACCCGCTGGCTGCCACTTCGACCATCACCAAAGGCAAGGCCCACGAATTGCCGTTCGACCAAACACTCGAGTTTGACCTGATCGTCTTGCAAGAGCACATCGAGCTCGGCGAGCGCGTTCGCAAGTATGAACTGCAGGTCCACGACGGCGGCTGGCGCACGTTCGCAACCGGCAGCTGCATCGGCCACAAACGCATCCACCGACTGCCGGAGCTCCTCCGCGGCAACGCCGTGCGTCTGCGCGTATTGGAATCACGAGCTAGTCCCCACATCCAGCACATGTCCGTACATCGCCAGTCGCACTAGATGTAACCGCGCGGTCTCACGACTGGATGGCGCTTGAGCTGACTTCGAATCTGCCATCACGTCACGTTCTTCAACGGCCACCCAGGAATTCGGTAACCTCCCCCAAGAACCCGACCGCAACCAAGTGGACCGCGGCGAGCATGCTCGCCCTCGCAACTCTCACGAGCTGCTCCCTTGGCGAAATCGAGTGGCTGACCATCGGCGGCGCCGTGGAGAATCGAGCCAGAGTTCGACATCTTCCGATCCGACCGCTCGGCACTGTCCCATCTATGGTCGCGCACAGGTTGGCGCCGGCGTCGCTGAGGCGAGCACCAACACAACCGACTACGACACGGAATCCACCAACATCGGCGCCGAAGTCGGTGTGCGGTTCCAAGCCGCAAAATTCCTTCTGACCGGGGGCTACATGCTCCACCCAACCGAGTACGACCCGGAAGGCATTACGTTCGTCGAAGAGACGTCGTGGAAGTTCGAAGGCTTTTTCCTATCAGTCGGCCTGCGCTGGTAGCTAGCCCGCCCCGCTTGCCCGACAACTCGGCAACGTCCGGTTTGTGCTTTCCGCGAGGCTGCACCGGTCGCTAGGATCGGGCGGCCCGAACTGGTCAGAGTTCGGGCCCCTGCACCTGTGATCAATCGAATTGGCGGACACCCCTGCGAGGTCGGAGCGGACTTGCGAATGAGCAAGAACCCCGGCCAGGCTGAAAGCAAACTCTGCTTCGCGCCCGCACTCCACCAGCAGCTGATCTCTCGGGACAGTATCCCTCCCAACCGCTGCATCCCGACCGCAGCAACCGAGCACCCAAGCCACTCATGATCACGTCCGGGCAGCAAGACTTGTTCGCCAACGAAGAGAGCGACGAACCGATGGCAGACTCCAACGACAATAAGGCCGCCGACGGTATGGCCGACGACAGTAAGGCCACCAAGAAGCGCAGCGGTAGATCGGTGGTCAACGCCGAGACGATGGCGAAGAAGCAGCGGGAGATCTCGGTCAGCGAGTTCTTCACGAAGAATCGCCACCTGCTCGGCTTCGACAGCCCTCGCAAAGCGCTGCTGACCGCGGTGAAGGAAGCCGTCGACAACAGCCTCGACGCATGCGAAGAAGCACGCATCCTGCCCGACCTCAAGGTCACCATCGAACGTATCGGTGACAACGAAAAGCAGTTCAAGATGATCGTCGAGGACAATGGCCCCGGCATCGTCAAGGCGCAGGTGCCGCACGTGTTTGGGCGCTTGCTCTACGGCAGTAAGTTCCACCGCTTGCGCCAATCGCGCGGCCAGCAAGGCATCGGCATCAGCGCCGCTGGCATGTATGGCCAGCTGACAACCGGCGAACCGGTCAAGGTGCGCAGCAAGGCTGGGCGCCGCGCGATGCCGATGGAATACTCGATTCGCATCGACACGGCGAAAAACCGACCCGAAGCGACCGACAAGCCGATCGAGTGGCCAGACAAGAAGCACGGCACCGAGGTCTCCATTGCGATGGAAGGCGAATACCGCCGCGGCCAACGCAGCATCCAAGAGTTCTTGAAGCTGATGGCGGTATCCAACCCGCACGTCAACCTGACGTTCACCGAGCCAGATGGCACGGTCACCGAATACGTTCGCAACACCAACGAACAGCCGAAGGAAGTCGAAGAGATCAAGCCGCACCCGCACGGTGTCGAGCTCGGCATCCTGCTGAAGATGATCCAAGAGAGCGAGAACCGCACCGTCAGTGCGTTCTTGCAGCAGGACTTTTCGCGCGTCAGCCTGAGCGTCGCCAAAGAGATCTGCGAGAAGGCAAAGGTCAACCCAGCCAGCAACCCGCGCCAGCTCAACAACAAGACCATCCAGAAGCTCAAGGACGCGATCGAAGTCACCAAGATCAAGGCGCCGCCGCTGACGTGCATTGCACCGATTGGTGAGGACCTGATCATCGCCGGCCTCAAGAAGGAAGTCGAAGCGGACTTCTTCATCGCCGCCTCGCGCAAGCCAGTCGTCTACCGCGGCCGCCCATTCGCGGTCGAAGTAGGCATCGCGTATGGTCGCCCCGGCGACACGCTAGAGATGACCGAGAGCGGCAAGATCATCGAGCGTTCGATCAAGAAGAACGAAGAGTTGCTGATGGGTAATGCCGACCAACCGGTTCGCATGATCCGCTTCGCCAACCGCGTACCGCTCGTGTTCCAACAGTCGGCGTGCGCGATCACCAAGGCGGTGATCAACACCAACTGGAAGAACTACGGCCTGCAGCAGCCACGCGGTGCGCTGCCTATCGGCCCTATGGTCGTGTTCGTACACATCGCGTCAGTCTGGGTTCCGTTCACGAGCGAGTCGAAGGAAGCCATCGCTGGCTACGACGAGATCATGGAAGAACTCAAGCGCGCGCTGATGGAGTGTGGCCGCAAGCTCGGCACCCACGTGCGCAAGGGCAAGAAGCTCGCCAACGAGTTCAAGAAGCGCAACTACATCACGATGTACATCCCGACCGTGGTCGAGGCGCTGAAGGAGATCCTCGATCTCGATGACAAGGAAGTAGACACGACGTCCAACAACTTGACCGAAGTGCTCGAGCGCAGCCGCAAGCTCTAGGGCTTGCTTCGCTCGGGCGAGGGTCAGCAACCCCTTGACGATGCGTTCGAGGCGAAGCGCGGGTCTTGGCAGATGCGCAGCCGCCCCCACATCCTTGGGATCGCCAATGCGCATGGCCGCGAGTTCGAGGTGCGCCACGATCACCGCCAGCGGCGGGCGCAACTCATGGGACGCATCGGCCGTGATCGCGGCCCGCGGCGCGAACGAAGCTTCGATGCGCGCCAATGCCCCCGGCTCGATCCGCTCCATGATCTCGCGCAGCAGGCCGGCACTCTCTTCGCCCATTTCGCTCGCAACGAATCGAACGTGCACACACGCCGAACCAGTGCCATGGGAATCGCGCACGGCGACCTTGCAACCCTTAGGCAATCGCTTGGTGAGAAGTCCGACCACGCCTGCCGATTGCTGACGAAGCACCGGAATAGAGCCGCGCAAGACGCGCTCGTCGCCCTCACGACTGAACGCCAACCACGTCGGCAGCGTCGCCTTGGGGTGTCAAGCACGGCTCGGCAACAGCCGGACGTAGCGCCAGCGCCAGCAAGCCAGCCAGTGCCAGTGCGACAGACAACGGTCGGGTATGTCTCATGCGGCCAGACTGCCGTCTGCCACCTTCGAGGAACGTGAAACACGCAATCTGTTACCACACGACCTAGCCGCGCTATGTCGAGCGAAGTTGCACATGTTCAAGCAATCCACCGTCGTCGCTGCCCTCACCCTGTCCACGCTCGCCGCGCAGTCCGTTGGCGTGAGCTTGACCGCGCTAGCGCCCCTGCCGATTCAGCTATCAAGCAGCACTGCCAACGCCACAAATAGCTGGCCAGCAGGAGTTATGGGCAACCACGGATCCTTCTGCACCAGCTTGCCAGGGGCTGGCAACCTCGGCGGATGCTTCTCATGGAACGCGTACACGAATAGTTACGCCGTGACCGTCACCCTGCTGCATGAGCTCGGCAATCAGCAGCAACTACCAGGCTTCACCGGCCAGCTAGGACCGCACGAGATCCTCATGGAGTTCAGCTCCAACATCGCGAGAACAGCAAAGCTGCAGCTGAATCGTTCGGTATTTGTCGCACCGGGCGGAAGCTGGCCGATCGTGAACGTGGACATCGACAACGATGGCGTCTTCGAAATCACCAACCTGTCGACGCTGACCGCCGCCCCGATCTCTGTAACGTTCGGCCCGCAACCTCTGCTGGTTCGCGTCGCAATCGACGTCACACTCGGAGCACAGGCCTCAGTGAGCAACTACGTTTCCGTAGTATTGCTGCCAGACAACAACCTGACGATCACGCAGCCCATTGCTGGCTGCAGCCCGGCGTCACCAGCGCCACCGCCATTCTTGCTGCCATCGTTCGACAACACCGGCGTGCAACTTTCGGGAGGTCAAGATCCGAACCAACCATCACTGATGATTCTCAGCCTGACAGCACAGCCAGCACTGCTGTCGATGAACGGTGCCGCGCCGTGCATCCTGCTACCGACGCCCGACGTTGTGCTGTTCGTGCCAAGTGGGCTGCTCAACATACCGCTACCAGCAAGCGTTCGACCCGTGACGTTCTTTGCGCAAGGCGTCACGTTGACGCCATCCGGATTGCGCGCAACGGATGGCTTCGCGGTCACGGCGAACTAACGCCGGCACCGCTCTACTTCGGCAGCGCAACCGCGATCAGCTTCGTGCGCGTGCGGAAAAACAACATGCCCGCCGAAACCGACGGCGCCGCCATGCACGTTTCGCCGAGTTCATTGACGGCCAGAAGCTCGTATTCCTCGCCCGCCTTCACGACGTGCACATCGCCCTCTTCACTGGGGTAGTAGAGCTTGCCGTCCGCCGCGATGCCCGAGGCCGAATAGCCAACCCCCGCCGTCATGCGCTGGTGGAAGTGCTTCTCGCCGCTCTTGGCATCCCAGCAGCTGATGACGCCGTTGTCGCGACAAACGTAGAGTTCGTCGCCATAGACGAACGGTGACTGCATGTAAGCGCCGTATCGTCGATCGGCCCAGATCATGTTCTTGCCGTCGGGCTCGATCGTCATCTCGCCTTCTGCGTCTTCCGACACGGCAAGAATGCGCGCGGGCCCGCCGTGCGCCGTCGTCAAGAACACGAGACCGTGCCCAACCACCGGCGTCGGCACCGGGATATCGCCAGTGCCCTCCAGCTTCCATAGCTCCTTACCGGTATCGAGGTCGTAGCCGCCCATGTGCTTCCAACCGTTCAAGATAAGCTGGCGACGCTTATCGGTGACATGCACCGTCGGCGTGCACCACGTCGGCTTTTCTTCACGCGCGGTGCGCCACACCTGCTTGCCGGTCTTGACGTCGAACGCAGCGACGAAGCTGTCCTGCTGCACATCGCACTGCACGTAAACGCGGCCGTCGAAAATCACCGGCGAACTCGCCCACCCCCACTGCGCATCGGGATCGCGGAAGAAGCCGGAGTCGACCACGCCAAAATCCTTCTTCCACAAGAACTCGCCGTCGACGGTGTAGACGTGCAAGCCTTCACTGCCGTGGAACGCCGCGACATGGATTCCATCGGTCGCCGGAGTGGACGCGGCATGCGAGCCCTTCGGATGTCGCTTGATCGCCGGCACGCCGTGGAACGCCACCTTCGACCACAGCACCTTGCCGTCGCTCTTGTTCAAGCACAGCAGGCGCAACTCGTGCTTCGAATCATCCTCGACCGAACCGATGTCGCCATAGAGCCCGACCCTCAGCTCGGCCTTCGCATCGCCATCTTTGACCGCGGTGTTGACGAACACGCGTTCGCCCCAAACGACCACCGACGAATGCGACAGTCCCGGAATCGGTGTTTGCCAGGCGATGTTCTTGCCCGTCTTGACGTCCCATTCGGTCGCGGTCGCAAAGCCATCGGCGTAACCCCGACCGAAACGGCCGTGATACGAAGGCCAACTGGTCGCCACCGCATCTTGCGCGGCTGCCGTCTGCGAGATGGCGGCCTGGACGGGCTTGGACGGGGCTTCTTGCGGAGCCGCTGGCAGCGCAAGGCTGACCAACAACGGAATCACGGCGGAGGTACAGACCATAGACCGCGATCGTATCCCGCGATCGCGGCCGAAGGACCACACGTCCTGGAAACGAGGTGCGGCGGGGCAACTGCACTAGTCAAATAGCAACCACGGCAGCCCACCGAACACGATCGCGCCAACTTGGGAGACGGCAAACACCGGCCCAAGCCGCCCAAGGTTGGCATTGTGAGCCACGGAGATCGGCACCGAAATCGGCATCACCACGATCGCAACGGGCACCCCGACTACACCCCCAACGAAGGCGCCAACGCTCGCGGGCAACGATACGGGCGGCTGCTCGTGGCCAACCAACTCCTCGAGCGGAACATAGAAACTCTGACAACCACCCAACGTCATCGCGATCGCAGCAGCACCGATTGTCTTTGTCACGCCATTCATCACACCGCTCCTGTGTGCCTGTGGCTTTCGAACGGGTGCAAAGTAGGCCCGGCGCATCTCTCCTTGTTGCCGTTCCCACTAACGGCATCGATCACTTCAGCTTTACGATGCGGCCCTGCCATGCGCGATGAAGCTCAGTTCGACAGTGACGGCCGACTAACCTCCAAGCTCTACGGAGACATCTATTTCTCTGGCGACGGAGTGCAGGAGACCGAGCACGTCTTCGTCGCGGGCAACGCGCTGCCCGAACGATTCGCAAAAGCCCGCGGCACGTTCGTCGTTGGCGAGACTGGTTTCGGCACGGGCCTCAACTTCTTGATGACTGCCGAATGCTTCACGCGCCATGCAAGCACATCTGCGCGACTGGTATTCGTCACGACGGAGCAGCACCCGCTAACCCGCGAACTGCTAGCAGCAGCACACGCGCAGCTGCCAGAGCGGTTGCAAGCGCACGCGACGGAACTTCGCGAAGCCTTCTCACCACCGACATGCGATTCATCACAGCGCATCGCGTTCGCCGATGGCCGCATCGTGCTACACGTAATGTTCGGCGATGCCACCGAATCGCTACGCACGCATTCGTTCGCAGCCGATGCATGGTTCCTCGACGGGTTCGCTCCCGATCGCAACCCGGCGATGTGGTCCTTCGACATACTGCGTGAAGTTGCGAACCACACGGTGAGCCAAGGAACCTTGGCCACCTACACCGTGGCCGGCCATGTGCGCCGTAATTTGCAAGACGCCGGCTTCGCGATTGAACGCGCCAAAGGTTTCGGCAAGAAGCGTGAGATGCTGTGCGGCATACGCAAGCCGTTCAAACAACCAGCCAACGCATCGAGGCTTGCCGAGGCAGACCATGCCGTGCCACAGCACGTGCACGTTCTCGGCGCGGGTATCGCCGGCGCAACGGCAGCGCACGCGTTTGCAGAACGAGGCGCACGCGTCACGGTCATCGATCCGCATGGCATCGCTTCTGCCGCGTCCGGCATCCAAGCAGCGATCGTACGACCGAGGTTGTGGATCGCCGGCAACCGAGTACCCGACGCCGAGATGCTGGCCCAGGCATTCCGATACACGGTCGACTGGCTCACCAACACCGCAGCAGATCGCTTCCGCGCATGCGGTGCACTGTTGTGTGCGACCGATGCATCCGACGCGGAGCGCCTACAGAAACGTGCGACCAATGCGGCGACAGCAGACCTCGCTTCCTGGCTCACGGCAGAACAGGCAAGCGAACGCGGCGGCACGCGCATCCCATATGGCGCCGCATGGATTCCAAGTGCGGGAACGTGTGACCTCGCAGGACTGGCACACGACCTACTGCAACACCCGAACATCGAAGTCCGCAGCGACGCCCCCGAAGCGAGTGCCGACCTCACCGTTCTGGCGACGGGCAACACGCAACACGACAGCGCGCTCGATCTGCGCACGCAACCTATTCGCGGTCAAGCCATCGCCGTGCGCTGGCCGCCGACAAACTCACCGCCGCGCACAGTGCTCTGCACATCCGGCTACCTGGCACCACCGTCGAGCGACGGCATCACCTGGATTGGCTCGACCTTCGACCGTGACGACATCGGGCGCGATCTTCGAGTCTCAGACGACGCGCGTATTCGCGGCCACTTCGCGGCATTGCCAGACCTCGCCGACACCCTCACGCACAGCGACGCAGTTGTGCGATTCGCAGCCGTTCGCAATGCAACGAACGATCGGCTGCCGATGATTGGCACACTCGTTCATCCGAGTGAGATACCCACGGTTGCGTCACTGGCGCATGGTTCGCGCGGAGCCGTGACGGCACCGTGGGCTGCTAGCTTGCTCGCGGGCGCCGCATTTGCCGAGCCGTTGCCGTTGAGCTCCGACTACTGGCAAAGGCTGTTGCCGGCACGCCCATAGCGATTGCGCACAGCCGTCATGCGTGCCCGGAGCAACAACATTGCCCGCCGTCCGACTCTCCCCACAAGTGCAGTGGCCAAATCCACCGATGTGATCTGGTCTCGATGCTGCACCTCAGCCTCCCCCGACTATGCAGCGGCTCCTCTACCTGCTGACCGTTCTCGCGCTCACCTTCGCACTCGCCGCGCAAGCAAGTAGCTCCGGCAGTGAAGGCTCGGCAAGCGCATCAACTAAATCGCGAGCACGGACGCGGGCTCAGCCAATCTGACTGACGACCGCCCACACTCCCGCGATCAGGAAGCCGACGCACGAGAGCCACAGCAGTGCGTCCCATAGCTTGCCCGGCGTCAACCCTGCGTCCGTTCTTCGGTAACGCGACCACAGCGCCGCGAAGCCGAGCACGGGCAGCATCAGTGCTTGCGCGATACCCCCAGCCAAGACGAGTTGGGCTGGCGCACGCACCCACACGAACACGAGCAAGCTGACGATCGGCAGCGCGCCGCAGAAGATGCGCGTGTAACGCAGGCGCGCAGCCGCGGTGTCCGGGGCCAAGCGCAGCACGATAACGCAATCTGCTGCGATGCGTGCCAGACCAGCGCTTGCGACGAAGAACGTCGAGTAGAGAACCGCGAAGGCTCCGACCAAGAACACCGGCGTCGCCCACGTGCCGAAGACCGGCGCGTACATCTGTGCGAGCGTGCGAACGAGGTTCTCCTTCTCCGGATTGAGGCCGACGCGGCCGAGCACTGCAGCGCCGAGCAGGAAGAATGCGACGGTCGCGAACGTGTAGACGACGGCGGACAACCACGCGTCACACTGCAGAACGCGCATCCAACCTCGGGCCCGTTCGCGCCACGCGCTGGTGCCATCCGCTGGACCCGCCATGCGTGCGTAGCCCTTCTCGATGCACCAGTATGGATACATCACCAACTCCGCGGCGCCGACGCCAATGATCCCGAACGCGGCCAACGCGGTCGCGATCGACGAGGAAGCGCCGCTGCCTGAGGCGCGCGAGTCAGAAGGCAGTTGGAAGCTCATGCCTTCGACCAGCTCCGTCGAACGGATCGCCCAGACGGGATCGAGCTGCAGCATCACGACGGTCAACACGGTGACCAAGGTGAAGGCCACGACGAAGATCGTCGCCAATATCTGGATCATCGCGAAGCGACCGATGACCAAGATGACGGATGTTGGAATGGCCAACGCCGTTGCCCAGATGGCCTCATCGTGCACCGGACCGATGGTGGCGAGCTGCGCCCGCAAGACCTGCATGCGCGCGGCTGATTCAGCGGCTTGCGCAGCCAATGGATTGAGTGCGAGTTGCACTTGCAGACTGACGAGTTCTTCCTGCAGCACGTGAAACTGCGCGCCAGCATCGGTCAACGGCTGCGTCATCGCGAGCGCTTGACCAACGCCACCGATGATGCCACCTTGCTGCGCCAAGGTGAGCAGCGTCATCGCGACCCAAAGCCAGACCGCCCAACCCGTGCGCATGCGCGGGCCCGGCAAGTCGTCAAGCACTTGCAAGGCCGTCACGCCGCGCACCACGGCACTGCGACCGAGTTCGACTTGCGTGAACACCTTGATGACGCAGCCGATCAGGATCAGCCACAACAACACGAACCCTGATTCGGCGCCGACCTTGGTCGTTGCGATCAGTTCGCCAGAGCCAACAATCGAGCCAGCGACGATAAGACCGGGGCCAAGTCGCCGGACCACCGCCAGGAAGGCGCGCGGCGGCTCCACGATTCCTGGACTCATCGAAACTCCGCGAACACCGGGATGTGGTCGCTGAGAGCAAACGAAGACCCGAGCGTTTTGTGCACCATAAAGGCGCCTTCCTGCAGTGCGTGCGCCCGACGCAAACGAGCTTTGAGTGGCCCAGCAACGAATACGAAGTCGATGCGTTCTTTGGGCTTCTCACTCGGGCATGTCAGCAGCGCCTTGTCCTGATGCAGTTGCCGAGCGGTATCGACAAGCTGCGCCTTTTCCCACAAGCGGTACTCGGGGGCTTTGGTGTCGTGGTTCATGTCGCCCATGACGATCACCGAACGGCCAGCCTGCAGATCCTTGTTGGTCGCGACCGTGATCGCGCGAATCTCTGCTTCGCGGATATGCGTCGTCTCTTGCCAACTCGGCAGCATGTGCGCGCAGTAGATGGCGACCCGCTGCTTATCGTGTTCGATGACGACGCGACCGAAGCAACGGGAGAACAACTTGTCTTCGGGGATCTTCGGATCCATCGACGGACGGTTCTCACGCGCGATGATCTTCGGACGCGACAAGATCGCCCCGGAGATGCCTTCGCGCCAACCCTTGCCCTTCCATCCGCCGGGGAAATACGCGTAGTCCATCTTCATCAGCGCCGCGAGTTGTTTGACCTTCGCCTCGCTGTGCGCTTCTTGCAGCGCAATGACGTCGGGTTCGTGCAGTTTCAGTTCGAGTGCCAGGCGCGCCAGCAGCTGACCGCGCGCTTGGATCTTGCGAAGGCGCTGCTTGCCGGCATCGGTGGTCGCAACCGGGCCCCATGCATGCACGTTGTAGGTGATGACTCGCAGCGGCTGCGCGCGCTCGGTGGGCGCTTGCGGCGGCAGGCAGGCGAACGTGACAATCACGATAGTTGCGAGCATGGGATACACCGATTGGCTAGTGGTGAATGAGTTGTTTAGGTGCCTGGCACCTTACAAACCTTTCGCGGGCGCACCATGCTATGGCAACCGCAGCCAGATGGCTCGGACATCCAGGGCACAGGACTGCGTCGCTTTCTCGAGGACCGACCACTGGCCAGCGATACCATGACGGCATGCACTCAATCCAACGGGTTTGCCTGCTGGCGACGCTGCTGCTCGCAGGATGCCAAGCGCCGCCACGGCCTGAGCTGGTCATCCCTGCGGGCGAGAACCCGACCAAGTGGCAGGTCGCCATCGACAAGTTCGTGGCGCAAGATCGTGATGCCCCAGCCGCGAAGCACGGAGTCGTGTTCGTCGGCAGTTCGAGCATTCGACTTTGGCGCACGCTCGCCGCGGACATGGACCCGGTGCCGGTTGTGCAGCGCGGCTTCGGGGGCTCGAAGTTGTTTGACGCGATCTACTACTCGGAGGAGCTTGTCAGCAAGCACGAGCCGAGTGTCGTCGTGGTGTTCAGCGGCACGAACGACATCGCCGGCAAGACGCCCAAGAGCGCTGAACGGGTCCGCGATCTGTTCCGCCAATTCGTCGCTCGCCTGCGGTCGCACGACCCCGAATTGGCAATCTGTCACATCGCCATCACCCCGACACTCGCGCGCGAGCAGCACATTCCGATTGTCGACGAAGCCAACCGGCTGATCCGCCTCGACTGCGAATCGAACCCCCTACTGACCTTCGTCAACCCGTGTGTAGACCTTGCCGACGCGAATGGTCGCCCGGACCCGCAGTGGTTCATCAAGGACCGACTGCATCTAAACAAGCGCGGTTACGAAGTGTGGACTCGCCACATTCGGCCGACGATCGAGCGGCTGTACGCGCAGAGGAAAAAGTAGACACCGATGGAGGGCTAGTTTGTTGTTTGTAGTCCTGGCACCGTACGGACCTCCTTGGCTAGGATCGCTGGTGTCCGGACTGGTCAGAGTTCGGACACTGCACCTGTGGATCACGAGACGGCGGTTACCTGGGCTGTGCATGTGCGCGGCCATGTAGATGTTCGGACTTCGGCCACAGGCAACGAGCCCCAGGAGACCGACGATGGCTGCCAAGAAGAGCAAGATCCCAAGGAACAGTAAGACGCCGGTTACGCCGAAAGTCCGCAAGCCGATGACCAAGCTCGACCTAATCACGGTCGGCGAGATCAACAAGTGCGCGGAACAGGTGTATGCCAAGATTTCGAAGCTCGATAAGCCGGAGCTGAAGTTCCCCGAGCGCTCACTGAAGAACGCCAAGTACGACAAGAAGGGCGGCTTCCAGATGGGCCGTGGCCGGATTGAGCGCACGCTGACGGTCAACACCGTCAAGACGTTCGCCCAAACGCTCAAGCTGATGTCGCTGAGTAAAGACATGGTCGTCAAGGACGACTTTGCGACCAAGCGAGAGGCCTACTACGTCTCGAAGAACTGGGGCGATGCCAAGTTCAGTTCGCAGCCGGAGTCGGACACGGTCATGGATGACATCGAGGCGCTATTCAGCCTCGAAGGTGTGGCGCGCGAGCAGCTGCGCTTCCGACCCGAAGAGCACGGTGGCAATGTCGCCGGTGCGCTGATCGTGGTCGACCGCGATCGCGAGACGGGTGCCGAAGAGCTTATCGATTGCACCAAGCAGGGCAGCGGCTCGTACACCATCCCGGCGTCCGTCGAGCACTTCAAGTTCGAGACCAAGGCAAAATTCATCCTCGTGATCGAGACGGGCGGCATGTTTGCTCGCCTGCACGAACACAAATGGTGGCGTGGCGAAAACTGCATCATCATCGGCACGAGTGGCGTGCCAACGCGATCGACGCGCCGCTTCATCCGCAAGCTCGCGGATGACAAGAAGCTGCCGGTCTACTGCTTCAATGACTGCGATCCCTATGGGATCTCGAACATCTACCGCACGCTCAAGGTCGGCTCCGGCAACGCCGTGCACCTCAACAAGTTCTTCTGTGTCCCGCAGGCGCGCTACCTCGGCGTCACGCCGCAGGACATCGACGACTTCGACCTGCACGACGCGACCCACGACCTCAAGGAGGTCGATATCAAGCGCGCCAAGGACGCACTGAAGAATGACCCGTTCTTCAAAGCGCACAAGGAATGGCAGAAGGCCATCCAGAAGATGCTGAAGATGGGGAAGCGCGCCGAGCAGCAGGCACTGGCCAAGTGGGGTCTCAACTTCGTGATCGAGGAGTACCTGCCCTACAAGCTCAAGAACACCAAGTCGTTCCTGCCTTAAGGGAATGATGCTGAGATCTGGCGCGAAAGCAGCGCCCGCGCGACGATAACGGCATGCACAAACGCATTGCCGCCCTCGTCCTGCTGCTCGCCATGACCAGTTGTAGCTCAATGCGCTACGACCTCGAGGGTGTGAGCTTCCCCGTTCACGCCAACGCCAACGCATATGGCGAAGGCGAAGAGTTCACGCTGAAGAGCAAGTACGTGATGTTTGTGCACGGCCTACTCGGCGAGAAGCAACCGAAGGTCGCGGAGCTACTCAAGGAGCACTGTGGCGACGCCAAGGCGGTCACCGACTTCCGTGTCAGTGCTGGCGCGAACTTGTGGGATTGGCTCGGCACGCACTTGTCGCTTGGACTGGTGCGACTGAAGACCGTCACCATTCAAGGCCGCGTCGCTCGTTAACCAAAGTGACTTGCGCAACGACGGCGCCGTACGCTGAGGCTTGCGCAATTGCAGGAGTATCGCGCGCCGGGCTGGCACAGTGGCATCGACACCGATCTCGCGTTCTGCCACCAGGCCAGACTTGGTCGTCGCGCGCACCGCGAACCGCCCCTCGGGCAACACCACATACAGCTCGGAAAGCTCGGTTAGGCTCGCGAGGTGCGGCTTCAGAATCAGGACTTCGCCGTCGCCATCCCGAACCTCGAGCTGCACGTCTTGCACCATGGACACCCCCTCAGGGAACAGCAACGCCAACTGCCGCGTGTATTGCACCTGCTTTCCAGTTGGCGAAGCGCTAGGTCACACGAGCTAGTCCGGCGCCGCTCGCAGTGCGGCCTCCACGGTCGCCTCGTAGACATCGACCGAGTCCGCTATGTCCTTGCCGTAGCCGCCCCCCATGACCGTGACGTGCGGCAACCTCCGCCGCGACAGTTCGCCAAGCACGAATGCGTCGCGTGCCCGCAGGCCATCCTTGGTCAGTGACAACTGGCCAAGCTTGTCGCCAACGAACGGATCAGCGCCACTCAGGTAGAAGACGAACTCTGGCTGGCTGCGCTGCATCGCTTCGGTAAACCCGTCACGCAGCTTCGCCAAGTATTCAACATCGCCGGTGCCAGACGGCAACGCAACGTCGAGATCACTCACGGCCTTCACCGAGGGGAAGTTCTGCTCGCCGTGCACCGAGAACGTGAACACGCTTGGGTCGTCCGCGAAGATCGCCGCCGAGCCATCGCCTTGGTGCACGTCGGTGTCGACGATGAGCACGCGTGCGACCGAGGTGTCGCGTTGCAAGACGCGCGCTGCCACGGCGCAGTCGTTGTAGACGCAGTAGCCGGCGCCGCGATCGGCGCGGGCGTGATGCGTGCCACCAGCGAGATAGCAGGCATGGCCGTGGTGCATCGCGACGCGCGCAGCGGCGATCGTGCCACCACAACTTCGCAGCGATCGCTCGACTAGTTGCGGGCTCCATGAAAACCCAATGCGACGCATCGCCTCGTCACCGAGCGTGCCCGCAGCAAAGCCCTGGATGTATTCTTCTACGTGCACGAGCCGCAGTTCGTCGCCGGTTGCGCGTGGTGCCAATAGCAATTCGACCCCAGTAGAGGCAGGCCAGCGCTCAATGCGTTCGCGCAGTAGCCGATACTTATCGACTGGAAAGCGGTTCTCCGGCGGCAGCGGGAACGTGAAGGGATCGGTGTAGAAGACGTGCACGTCAGTCGACGATCAACGGCGGCAAGTCGCGCTTCGCACGCATGCCATTGAGCAGCTTGAGGATCGAAGGCCTGCCAACGATACGGCGTTCGAGGCTGCGCTTGCCTGGGAAGTTGACCAGCATCAAACCAATCAAAATCGTCAGCACGCCTTGGCCGGGCAGCAGCAACATCGCGATGCCCGCCAACAGGAACACAACGCCAAGCACGTTCTTGCTGATGCGCAGCAGCCAAGCCATAGCAGCACGTGGCGGCGCTTGGTCATCGCGAGCCGAGGCGAAGTAGTCGGCGGGCAAACGCAGGACGATCACCGGCAACAACACGGCACACAAAACGAGCGAAGCAAGTGAGAC
>JBNMND010000083.1:0-19322 GCA_051274975.1 Planctomycetota bacterium
CACTTGAGTCAAGTGCTGACAGATGCGAACGTAGATGACGCCAGCGTGGGCGTTGATCTTGTGGATCGCACGCCAGGCAAGATCCGCAAGGTCATTGGCGGCGGCGCCTACGATAGCCGTGCGTTGTACGACGCAGTTTCGAGTCGGGACGCGAAGGTGGTTGTGCCGCCGATCAAGACCGCGCAAACCGGAGGTCGTGGATGTCGTGCGAGGGATCCCGCTGTTCGACGCCAGTGGCAGAAGGAGTCTGGCTACCATCAGCAGGCCCGCGTCGAGAACACGTTCTTCAGCTACAAGGGGATCTTAGCGATCGGCTGCATGCGCGTGCCGCGGATGGGTAGTTGGTCGAGGCTCGACTTGCATGCAACATGCTTACTGAATGATCGAACTTGGAATGCCGGCTTCGTACGCGGTCAGGATGTGAGCTCGGGTTCATGCGGCCACGGTCTTGTCGACTTTGGCTTCGTGCACCAACGCCGTCATTCAGCTGCTGTCCGGACCACCCGAACCCAGAGAGCCGAATCTCTCACCCCTTCACCAGCCGTCAGCCAGCCGGGGTGGCCTGCGCGACTACACGTGGGCAACGTTTGCGTGCTGTGGGCGTTCGGCGTGGACGTGCTTTCGTGTCCGCGCTGCGGAGGAACAACGCCGCTCCTGGCCGCGATCCAGGATCCGGACTCGATTGAGCGAGTGTTGCGGGCGAAGGGGCTGTCGAACGATATGCCGGAGTTGGCACCGGCGCGTGCTCCGCCTGTTGGTTCCGAGCTGCAATCCTTGCAGCTCGGTTGGTGAGCAGGAGTGGTTGGGGGCGTGATGGGGTGAGGTTACGGCAGTCTGGGAGGTCGTGGTGGGGGAGCGGTGTGTCTGGTGGAGGGGATTCCGGGAGGACTGCCTGGGTGGGAGGGGTGTCAGCTCGTGGGTTGACGGTTGGCCGAAGAGGTGCGAGAATTGGTTTGGTTCGGGTGGTCCTGACCGCACTTTGAATGACCTACACCCCCTTCGCCATGAGCATCCAGCCCTACCGCACGCTGGACAACGTGATCGAAGGGGCGGTGATCTCGTTCGTGGAGATCACTGCGATGGTGAAAGCACAGGACGTGCTGAGCGAAGCTGAAGCGCTGGGAATGAACGTGCGCGACCGAATCCCTAAGGGGCTGCGTGCGGCCGCCTTGGCCACGCTAGCGCCGTTGAGCGGCGCGGAGATCCTGGAGCCGTATTTCAGTCAGCGGTTCAGTCAGCGGATCACAAAGGGAGGTGAGACCCTGCAGGTCTCGATTATTTCCACTGCTTTGATAAGCGAGAAGGGGTTGGCGTATGCGATCGCGACCACCGAGCGTGCGATCTCAGGAAGTGCGCAATGAAGGACGAAGATTACCCGATCGACGTCGCCCAACTACGAGCGCGCGCGACGGCCGCCCTGGGGAGGAAAATCGCCGTGCCACCAGAATACCTGGACACACAGACCCCTGGGGCCAATCGCAAGTTGCTCGAAGAATTGCGGGTGTTTCAGATCGAACTGGAGATGCAGAACCAAGAGCTGCGTCAGGCGCAGGTGGAACTGGACCTTTCCCGCGCACGCTACATCGACCTCTATGACCTCGCGCCGGTGGGCTATGTGACGGTCAGCGAGGCGGGGATAATCCTGCAGGCCAACTTCACGATGGCAAACCTCCTTGGCGTGACGCGTAGTGAGGTGGTCAAGCAGCGCATAACCAACTTCATCGAAGCCGAAGACCAGGACGGATATTATCTGCTGCGCAAGCAAATCCTCGCGACCGGTGAATCTCAGTCGTGCGAACTGCGGTTGATGCGGCCTAGCGGCCCGACGTGTTGGGTGCATTTGGCTGCAACCATCGCGCCGTGTGAAGGCGGCCGAACCGAACTTCGCATTGTGTTGAGCGACATTACCGACCGCCGGCAGGCGCAGCAGGAGCGCAACGACTTCGAGCGCGAAATGCAGGAAACGCAGAAGCTCGAAAGCCTTGGCGTGCTCGCTGGTGGCATCGCCCACGACTTTAACAACATACTCACGGGCATCCTCGGGAGTACGGATCTTGCCACCCGAGAATTGCCGCCCGACTCGCGCGTGCGTATTTACCTCCAGTCGATCAACGAGAGCTCGACGCGCGCCGCCCATCTCTGCAAGCAGATGCTCGCTTATTCGGGGCGCGGCCGCTTCCTAATCGAACGAGTTGACCTCAGTCAACTCGTGGAAACGACTGCACAAATGCTGAGAGTCTCCATCAACAAGAAGGCGCTGCTGCGTTTCCACCTCGAGCCAAGTCTGCCCGTCGTGGAGGCGGATGCCACCCAGCTCCGGCAGATCGTCATGAACCTGGTGATCAACGCTTCTGAGGCGCTCTGCGAGGAAAGCGGCGTCATCGACCTGACCACTGGCGTCGCCGACTTGGATCCAGCCGAGTTCGAGGGTGTCGTGGTTGGGTCCGAACTGGCGTGCAGAAGATACGTTTATCTCGAGGTTGCCGACAACGGTTGCGGCATGACCGCGGCGACGCATGCGCGACTTTTCGACCCGTTTTTCACGACGAAGTTCACCGGCCGCGGGCTCGGGCTAGCCGCTGTGCTGGGCATCGTGCGAGGGCACGGAGGCACGATAAAGGTCGATTCCGTGCCGGGCAGTGGGGCCACCTTCAGGATCTTATTCCCCGCCCAGAGCGGCGTCATCGAAGCGCCGACTCGCCAACCGCCCGCCGAGCGGCGGCTGGGCCGTCAAACTGTGCTCGTGGTGGACGACGAGGAGTCCGTCCGCACCGTCGCCTCCCACATGCTCGAACTCAGTGGGTTTGACTCAGTGGTTGTCGCCGACGGACGGCAGGCGGTCGAACTTTTCCGTGCCGACCCCAACCGTTTCGATCTGGTGCTGCTTGACCTGACCATGCCGAAGATGGACGGCCAAGAGATCTTCAAGCAATTACGGCTGCTGCGCGCCGACCTGCCGGTCGTGATAATGAGCGGCTACAGCGAGAACGATGCGATCTTGCGGTTCGACCAAAAGGGCGTGGCTAGATTCCTGCAAAAGCCCTTCACGGTTGACCAAATGCGCGCCACCCTTCAGAGCTTGATGAGGCAGTAGTCTTTGTCCTGTCCCAAAACGACCAGGGCTTGCCTTGGCGTGAATTGCTGATTTCGAGTTCGTTCTAGGCGCATCACCATGCTGACCATGCGAGTGTGGGTGATTCAAGCTGCGGTGCGGACCACCCGAACCCCACGATCCCAGCACGCCCCAAGCCACCCCTGGTCGGAGTGGTGGTCTCGTCAACGTGTTCGTGGATGCTGGACCCGCCGCGGCTAGTCAATACGTAATTCGTCTTGGCGTCGCTCTCTGGTGGCTCGCCGGGATTCGTTTGGGGGCCGGGCTATCCCGTGCCACTCAATATCGATGCGCTTACGAACTACTTCGTCTCGTCGCCCAACGGCGGCTTGATAAGCAATGGCTTGGCTAATCGGTGCACGACGGTGTGGCCGAAATTGATCACGCGTTCCCCTTTGCTGTCGAGCCAGGCTAGCACTTCCGGGTTGGTGACGTTCGCGAACGGATTGACGACGAAGCGCGCGCCGCGGCTGCGAAGATCTTGCAGCTTGTCAATCGTAAACCCGTCGCGTGGTAGCACCCAGCCGCGTCGTCGGGCCTGGTAGAGCAGCCCTGGTTGTTCGTAGTTGGTGCGCCGGTTCCAAACTGCGTCGAAGCCGCGGCGGTGGCCGCGTACGATCGCGAGGTCTTCGGGTGCGAACTGATCTTGGATATGGGCGGCTAGTACCAGTGTGCCGCTTTGTGTGTTGCGCTCGATCTTGTTGCGTTCGTTTAGGAACCAGTGCGACCCGCTGAAGGCCATCGCGACTAGGGCCAGCGTCCACAGCCACCATGGGGCGCGCTGCGGCCAAGCCCGAGCTGCGAAGAAAGCGCCGGCGATCGCCGCAAACACGTGGTAGTGGGCGCCGGCACCGTCGTCGTAGCTGTAACGCAGCGAGCCAACTAGGGCGGCACCAACGATCAACAGCAGCGCCCAGTCGGCGCGGTCCAATCGCCATCGCACCAGCAGCGCTAGCATGGCGATGCACCCGAGCGGTGAGAAACCGATGCGCACGGTGGTTTCGATGAGGTTACGCCAAACCCGGTGATTGGCCAGCTGGGCGATCTCGGGCCACTTGGTTTCGCCGCCGCTCATGACCCCGAAGGTCAAGCCGGTTTCGTCGTACAGGTTCATGCCGTGCCGGAGCCACGCTGCCAACACTCCGATACAGATGGCGAACCCCAGCCACAGGCGTGGTTCGCGCAGGCGTCGCGGCGCCAGAATGATGGTCCACAATCCCATCAAGCCGACGAGTTGCAGCGACGTTGCCTTTTGCAGGACGCCGAATGTGGCGGCGGTGACTGCTAGCCAAAGGGCCGTGGCGCTTCCGGTCGCGAGATATCGCAGATAGGTCACCAGGCCAGCTAGCACGAGGGCCACGCTCAATGCGTCGGGCTGCACGCGTCCCCCGAGCAGGATGGCCTGTGCACCGCTCAGGAAGAGGAGCATTCCCAGTAGCGCTGGTCCTGGGCCAGAACGCCATTCTAGCAGGCGGTGCAAGGATAGGCTGGCGGCAAGGATCGACAGCAACGCCAGCAGGCGCGCCGGCCATTCGACTTCGCCGAAGACCGCCATGGTGGTGGCGATCATCAGTTGATAGAGGGGGAACTCACACTCCACTGCTCCGTCGGTGTCGCCGCGCCAGTCGACCCGTGGTCGTAGCGGGTTGAAGCCATCGATCAGGAAGTTGCGCGATATCGCCATGGTGTCGCACTCGCGCCACGACGTGCCGACTTCGTGTGGCGTCAAGCCGAACCACATGATCACCGCGAAGGTCGCCAGGCAGGCGAACGCCCACCTGCGGCCGGTGCGGACCTGGGGGTCGAGCGCCGACGGGGGGGTCAGGCGGAATCTGTGTTGGGACCGGGAGTTTGTTGACACGAAGTGCTGGGCGAGGCTGCGCGAGCGGAATTAGCAACGGTAGAGGCTCGTGCTATCCATAAATACGGCCGAGTCCGTTTGCATCGAGTTTGCCAGTCCCAACACGTTCGTCTCATTGCGTCTGCCACCGCCTATGCGAACCGGATACTGCGGCGGGCGGCACATATGCCGACCTAACCCGCGCGCGCGCCGATCGCACACCAAGCCAGTCCTGCAGGGCACTCTCGTTAGCTACTGAATCGGCAGCGGCTTCCTCAGCTCTCGTCGCCGATGCCGTGCACCAAGATGTGCGCACAACTCGTGTAAGGGTCGAAGATCAGAGCGACATCCACCAGTTCCTTGCCGAAAGGGAACTTGAAAACGAACTTCAGCCGCTCACGTGCGGGCTTGCCGGCCGCTCGAGATGCAGCGATCCAGCCCGCCATCTCTTGAACATTCGTGCACGGGGCAATTTCGGTGAAGAAGTGCCTGCCGATTACTTTCTCAAGTGGGAGTCGACTGCGGCGTGACTCATCCATGTTGTAAGCGGCGACTCGATCGTTCGCGTCGAGGCGAATGACGCCATACGGCAGCTGATGGACCTCATTGCCGTCGAGGCCCGAGAGGTCTTCGATCGGTGTGCCGACAAGAATGGGCATACAGTCCAAACAGAGGCCGAAGGTCACGGCGCCGCCGATCAGGCCAGACCCCATTGTTGTGCCACACCATGCGCAAACACGTTCCATGGACGACTACTACACTCGAAGCGAGTGATCGTGCAAAGCAGCAAACTCCTGTCGTTGCCAGTACCTCACCCAGCGCGAGGGCACAGAGCAAACACGCATACCGCCCCACAAATGACGCGCCTCGGCCGCCCGGGGCTCATGATGCCATGCGTTCCGCATGGCGACTGACAACGCAACAAGCTAGGGCGACGTGCGCATCCAAGCGAGACACTGCGCGCGCGCAAGAACAGCCTTGGCGCAGTTGCGTTAGCTCACACGGGCCAGAGACACAGGAATGGGACAGCGACCGACTGGATGACGGCTACCACAGCACAGCTCCCCACATACCGTTCAAGTCATGAAGCAAGTGCGCACCTGGCGGCTGGTGACCGTCGCGACCCTGGCAGCGGCCGCAGCCGCCCAGGATCCGGTCGGCGGCGAAGTTAGCCGGCAGTTGGAAGCGTTGCAGCGACAGAACGCGGCCCTCGAAGAACGCCTGAACACGATCGAGTCCCACCAGTTCGAAGGCGACTCGGGCGACAGTCTATTCGGACCGGACGGCGCAGTTGTCGCAACTCTGAAGCTGTTCGGTGACGTTGGCTTCCGCTACCACGACCCCACGCCCACCGGGCAAGAACACACGCAGTTCTTCCTCGGTTCACTGGGCTTTGTCGCCAACGCGCAGCTCGGCGACCACTTCCGCGTCCTATCCGAGAGCGTCATCGCGGACCGCGGCGGGCCTGGCGGGGCCATCTCAGTCGACCAGGAACGGCTCTGGGCGATGTGGACGATCAACGATGCCATCTACGTCAAGATGGGCACTGAGCACTCACCGGTGTCACGCTGGAACCAGCTCTACCATCACGGTCGCTGGCTCGAGACCGCGATCAGCCGGCCGCTGCTGGCTGCGTTCGAAGGCGGTGGCGGCATCCTCGCGATGCACACGACCGGCATCGAACTGGGGGGGCGATTGCAGGCGGACGCGAGCGACTTCGAGTGGTTCCTGTCGGTAGCCAACGGCCGTGGCATGAATCCAACAGAGAAACGCCGAAGCTCCGACAGCAATGAGGGCAAGAAGCTCGACGCTGGCCTGGCGTTCCTGCCGACCGCCGTGCCCGACCTCCGCATTGGCACGTCATTCACCTACGACGAGATACCAGCCGATCCAACCTCGGCGCTACCCGGACGCGCGCGCGGCATTCGCGAGTTTGTCGCCACGGCCAACGTCCAATACCGCAACGGACCCTTCGAGTTACTGGGTGAGTTCGGCTGGGTCGAGCACGAGATCAGAGCTTCGCAGACGAGCTTTCACCACGACTCCGGTTACCTACAGCTCGCCTACCGAGCCGGCGAAGTAACCCCTTACGCACGAATGGACTATCGACGCATGGACAGGATGGATCCGTTCTACTCTGACTTCAACCGCGACCTGGACATCCTGCGACCGATCGTCGGCCTGCGCTACGACCCGTCCGACAACCTCGCCGTCAAGCTTGAGTTCAGCTATGGACAGGCTGAACAACGCCTTGGCACGATGGTGCGTGACAGGGATATCGTCTCCGTGGCCTTTCAAGTATCGTGGGTGCTGTGATGAAGGGCCTCACTCACACACGGACGCGCACCAACCGGGCACTGCGGAGCGTGGCGACGATGCTCGGCTCGGCGCTTTTGATCGGCAACGCGCTGATGGTTAGCAGCACAGTGGCAGCCCAGGAGCCGAAGCCCGCACCCGCGGCGAAGGCACCTGAACTGGCGGTCATTGTCAACCTCAAGAACCTGACCCCCAACCTGACCCTGCCGGAACTGCGCACCTACTGCAAACTCGAGATGCAGTATTGGAGCGACAACCAACGCGTGCGGCTCTACCTACGTAGCTACAGGTCGCCCGAGATGAAGATCCTGCTGGCGACCGTGTACCGCATGGAAGCAGGCCCGCTGCGCAAGTACTGGCACGGGCGCGAGAATCGCGGCGAGATCACCAAGCGGCCAACGATCGTGGCCAGTGCAACGGCTGCCATCGCACGCGTGCGCGCTGGCAAGGGAGCCTTCGCCTTCGTGCTCGCAAAGGACGTCCCCAAAGGCGTGCGCGTGCTCGCAGTCGACGGCAAGCTACCCGGCGAAGAAGGCTACGCGCTCAAGGGAGAGGCGGCTCCGATCAAGAAGTCGCCCGTCAAGACCGTTGCGAATCCGGCCGCGCCAAATCAGTGAGCGCGCGCGCGGCGGATCAACAGCGTGCCATCGTAGGACGTCGAGACCACCCGCATATCGACGCCGCCGATGGCTACGCCCGTTACCGGCCCGGCGTGATCACGTAGCGTGAGGGCCAGTCGTCCGGAGTCGCAATCCCAGACGCGCAGCGTGCCATCCTTCGAAGCTGAGATGAGCCGCAAACCGTCCAGCGAGTAGCGCACAGCAACTACGTCTTTCTCATGGCCTTTGAGTGTGTGCAACAGTGCGCCGTTGGGTGCGAAGATACGCACGACGCCATCCGTGTGGCCGACCGCCAACGAGCGATCGTGCGGTGCGAACGCCAACGCCCGCACCCGATCGCCATCGCCTGGGATCACGCGCACCGAGGCAGCGGTCGCGACGTCCCTGATCTGAATCGAACCACCCAGCATTCCTACGGCGAGCTGCTGGCCATCGCTGCTCAGTGCAAGCGCCGTGATCTCTCCATCGTGCATCCAGGCGTCACCACGCTGTTTGTTACTGGCGACATCCCAGACTCGCACGGTGCGATCCTCGGCGCCTGAGAACAGCGTCGCACCATCCGCAGCCCAAGCCAGGCATCGTACCGACGCGTCGTGGCCCCGTAGCGGCTCACCGAGTCGACCCGTCGCCAAATCGCCGATGCACACGCTGATGTCTTCTTCGAACGCGACCGCAAAGTGATTGCCGTCGGGAGCCATGGCGAGTGCCAGTACCGAGTCCTCTGGCCCATCGATCTGCTGCAGACGATTTCCGGTATTGGCATCGATAACTTCGATCGTGCCGGGGTAGGAAGAACCGATCACGACTTTGGTTCCGTCGCCGCCAATGGCAACCGCGCTCAATTCAAGATCCGCTGCTAGATAACTGGTCGTCGCACGATTGTGTTCGACGTTCCACAATCGCACCGAACCATCCGCGCTGCCGGAGGCGAACTGCGTCGTCCCGGCTGCAAACTGCACGCAGTGCACCGCCTGTTCGTGCCCAGCCATGGTCGCCGACAACTGGCCTGTCGCCACGTCCCAGACGCGCACGGTCTTGTCCGACGACGCCGACGCCAGGCGCGTACCATCGCCGTCGTAGCACAAGTCGTAGATGGCGGCACCGCCGGGATGACCATCAAGTCGGTTGGTCACCATGCCTGTAAGGCTGTCGCAGCGCCAGATGTTCCCATTCAGGAGTCCTACGGCCAACTCGCGGCCTGCAGGCGCGAAGGCGACGGCATGCACGGCGGCTGCCGTCGCGATCGGCGCACCGACCGCAGCCAATTGCGCGACGTTCCAAACTCTGACCGCACGATCCTCGGCACCCGATGCCAAGTAGACCCCATCACTGGAGAACGACAGCGCACGCACCGTGTCTCGATGACCGATAAGTTGTCCCAGGCTGACGCCCTTGAGCAGGTCAACAATGTGGATCGAATGATCCGTTGCCCCGAACGCCGCACGATCGCCGGCGGGCGACACGGCGATCGCATAGAGCGCCATCACGCCAGTGAGCGGGAACTGACGCTCCAGCTCACCTGTCTCAGCATTCCACACTCGGACCCGCGTCTTGCGATCACGATCGATTGCTATGACCTTGCGGCCATCGTCCAGGAACGCAACCACGGGAGCATTGGCGGGCCTGTCCCCATTTCCCGAAGTGGGCAGAACTCGATCGCTGGTTTGCCCGACCTGCCACAGCCTCACCGTGCCATCCGTCGCACTCGACACCAGTCGTGAGCTCGCCGCATCCCACGCGAGGTCTGCGATTACACCACCTACGGTCTCGCCCTGCGCTGGCTCCAACACCGACGTGCTGGCATCGGCGGCAAGTGAGAGGTGGAACCACTCCCACTGGCGCAGCGCCGGCGGACAGTGCTCAAGGTGGCGCCGTGCTTCGACCGCCTCACCAGCCGCGAGGCAGGCGTTGGCCGCGGTGACGCTGGCCAAATAACCCTGCTGCTGCGCTAGGTCGCGCTGCGCGAGAGCGTCGACACGAAGAGCCTCCGTTTTCGCTCGTGCCGCCTCAATCTGTATGGCCTTCTCGCTCTGCATCCAGGCGAACGCGATCAACGCGGTGACCGACAAAAACACAAGCGCTGCGAGCGCCGCCGAGAACGCGCGATTGCGCCGCACCCACTTAATGAACTCAGCGACGGCACCGTGCTGATAAGCCTTCACGACCCGGTTTTCGAGATAGGCCTGCAGGTCAGCGGCCATCTCAACCATGCTCGGATACCGATCCACTGGCTCGCGAGCCATGGCACGCTCGCAGATGGCGATCAGTTCCGGAGGCACCTTGGCCTCCAGTCGATGGACAGCGATCGGCGGCCCTTGGAGCACCGCGCGGACCACTTCGAAGGCCGATGCCGCCACCTGTTCGTACGGACGCTTGCCGGTCAGCAGATGGTAGAGAATGGCGCCAACCGCGTAGATGTCGGACTGCGGACCAATCGTCTCGAGTTCGCCCGCGGCTTGCTCGGGTGGCATGTAGCAGGGCGTGCCGAGCACCGAGCCTTGTTGGGTGCGCGACCCCGATCCAGAACCCGAGTCAGAATCCTTGCTGAGACCGGGGCGCTCGATGTTGACCAACGAAACGAGGGAATTGGTCATTAGCTGACGGCGTTGCGCCTCGCCATCTGGCCGGCCTAAGACTCGCGCCAACCCCCAGTCCATGGCATAGGTTTCGCCAAACTGTCCAACCATGATGTTGTCCGGCTTTAGATCACGATGCACGACGCCCTTGGTATGCGCGTACGCCATCGTCTCGCAGACGCGATGCAACACGTTCAAGGCGCGCGTGCGATTCCAGCCGTCTTTACCGCTGCGCGCCATCTCGATGATCTCACCCAGATCGCGTCCCTTCACCAGCCTCATGGTGAAGTACATGCGACCGCTCTTGTCGACACCTAGCTCGTGTACAGGCACGACTCCTGGATGATCGAGCTGGCCCGTGATCTGCGCTTCTTCGAGAAAGCGACTGAGTCGCGCGTCTGCGGTCGTGCCGTCGTCGAGGCGATGCTCGTCCTCGCCAAGAATAACCTTCATGGCCAGCGTGCGATGCAGGTCACCATCCCAGACCTTCAGAATGGCGCCCATGCCGCCGCGACCGATTTCGCCATCCATGCGGTAGCGCGGCACCTCGGGCACTGCAGCGTCGGAGCCCTTACGTCCGGGGCTGCTTGGTGTGTCGCTGCTGGCGTCGGACTTGCCAGGATCCACGAACTCAATGGTCGCATCGCTTACGCCGTGCAAGCCACGCAGGTCAGCAGCCAGATCGGAGTGCATGCGACAAAACGTATCGAAGGGCAGGGCATCGGGTTTGATGCTCTGACGTACGAACTCCAGATACAGCGCGTAGGCTTCCTGATTGTATTGCGGATCTTGCGGTTCCATGAGCCTCTGTGCGCTCCTCCTGACAGAGAAGAACGCATCTGACTCTAACGTGCGCGCGGCCCGTTCCGGCAGGCGATTGGAACCTAACGGCGCCACCTTGTGTATCGAGGGACCGTCGCAGACATGGACTCGATCGTGTTTCCCCAGAAATAGCGACGCACGGATTGATGCGTCACATTCGGGCGGCTATGTGACCCACCGGCGATGAACTGGACCTAGGCATGCTCGACGGAGGGCTGGCCCAGCGCGATGAGACTTACTGAGAGAATGTGCTAGCTGTTGTTGCGGTGCCGGGCTAGATCGCAATTGCTATGCAACCCACGCAACATGCCGGCGCAGACGGGCCCGCACCAAACGCCGACCAAGTCGCGGCATCCCAACGTGCGATGTTGGCAGCCGGCACACGGCGTTGGTGCATGAATCAGAAACCGGCAAGACAGGGGCCGCAAGCACCCGAGTTCACATCCGAACGGCGTACGAAGCCGGCATTCCGAGTTCAGTCATTCGGTTGAGGATGTTGCATGCGAGCCGAGCCTCGACTGACTGCCCATCCGCATCACGAGCGCGTCGGCGATCGCCAGCCGGCAAGCGCCGCGAATGAGCTAGTCGAGGCGCCGAGACGAACAGTTCGTGAACGCGACCAAGCAGCCCAGCGAATTCTGCGTATCAAACCGGCCGTCTCTGGCAGACTTATGTGATGCCGCGCGCATTCTCGCACGATCTCTTGCCGAAGAACGTAGATGCGTCCGACACGCTCTACGTGACCGACCGCGACCTCAACGTCGTCTACACCAACAATGAGTGGGCGACGTTCGCCGACGAGAACAACGGTCACAAGCTTCTCGAGACCGACTGGAACGCCAATCTGCTAGCGAGTCTATGCGCCAAACAGCGCGAGCACTGGGAGCGCATCTACCGCTTGTTAGGCCAGGGCCGACTGCCGCACCACCAAGAGCAGATGAACTGCAGCTCGCCAACCGAGCGCCGCATCTACCAACTGCGCGTCACCCCGCAGAAAAACGATCATGGCGAGATCGCCTGGTTCATTCATCACAACGTCCGAATCGACAAGAAGACCGAAGCCATCGAGCAGGCGGTGCGCCAACTCGATCAGCTCGGTCGTTCGGAGGCGCTCACAGAAGAGTTCCAGCGGCGCATCGTCGACCGCAACATCAAGATTCCGAGCTTTGAAGTAGCGCGCCACTTCAAGCCCCTTGAGGAGATCGGGGGCGACCTCGTGTGGCACCGCGAGTATCCCGATGGAACCAGCGATCTGATTCATGCCGACGTCATGGGCCACGGCGTCGAGGCCGGTCTGGTAGCCACCAAGATCACGGCGATGCTGGACGAAATCGCCTCGGTGGAGCTGCCGCCACGAGAAACCGTCGCAGCACTAAATCGCGCGTTACTGCGAATCGTGCCGAGCGACCAGGTGATGTTTGCGACAGGCTTGTGCCTCCGATTCGAGCCTGCTCGACAACGCGTGAACTGCTGCGACTTTGGGCATGAGGATCTGATCTTCTCGAGGTCCGGGCCAATCAGCATGCACGGCGGGTGCCCCGTGGGCTTGATGGAGCGCGAAGAGCCATGGGACGAGACCACCCTCAATTTGAGTGAGCACGGCTCGCGTTTCCTAGTGTTCTCCGATGGCATCACCGAGCAGTTCAACGACAACGGCGAGATGTTCGGCGTGGAAGGATTGGTCCAATCCTTTCAAGGAGCGATCGATGCTCCCGTGGACGAGATGGTGCGCCGAATCATCCAGGAATTGCGAAGCTTCCGCGGATCGGCGCAGATCAAGGACGACCAGACGCTGCTTGCGCTCTACTTCGCCGGCAACCACTGAGGGCGCGCGCTCGACTAACACAGTGCTGCCCAAGAACTGAATCGCGGCTCCCCAGCCGCAATCACGCCACGGCTTCATGCGCCACATTCGATAGGCAATGCGACGGCGCAGGAGGCGTGATTGACGTCACATCAATCGGACGTCGCATTCCCTGTAGCATGTGACGCCACACCCGAGCGACTCGGCGGGCTGCTACGCAGCTATCGCTGCGCGGCCTTACGGCCTAGCTCCTCGATGACAGACTGCTTCGACCAATCAACTCAGCCACCGGTCTGTGAACTCGGCCGAAACCGTCACTGACTCATTAGTCATAGGCATGCCTCGAATGGCCAATTCTACCCAAAACGGCTTCGGCCGCATTCCCGGATAAGACGCCATCACCAGCAAGTTGCGTTGACTGGGTTGCAATGCTGGGACGCGAACGCTCTCGAAGCACATGCTGCGTTCCCTCATGATCGCAGCGGCGGTCACCCGGACGGCCGCTTGCCGTCTCTCCGATCGCGAGCGACAACACCGCAGAGGTAGCCATGAAGACCACGACCGTGATTCTGTCCCTGCTGACCTACCTGATGTTGGCAGGATCGGCGTTCGCTCAGGATGCACCCAGTGAGCTCGAGAGTGAGTTCGAAACACTGAACGACGAGTTCACCGTCGTGTGGCGCAAGTGGCGACAGAAGAAGTTCGCGGCCCAACGCACAGGCGTTAATGAGAAGGTCCTGAACGCCATCATGGCCGAGGAGCCAACGCCGCAGTACATCCCGCGATTCGCTATGCGAGCAGAGCGGCATACCGGCACCGATCGTGCCATCCCGTATCTCAGTTGGCTGCTCTCGTGGGGCGGCGAAAAGGCAGCTCACCAAGCCCTCGACCAACTCGTGCGCGACCACATCGCACATCCATCGATGGCGCGCGTGGTCTTCTCAATCGCGTTGAAGGCGCGCCGCAATGGCTTTGATCGCGACAAGACCCTCTCCATCCAGCTGCGGATCGCCGACGCAACGAAGGATCCAGGCATCAGGGCGAAGGCACTCTTCTGGCGTTCTTATGTGATTGCGGGCACGCCATCGACGGGGTCGGAGAAGCAGCAATCGTTGCAGGATCTCGCGACGGCTATGGAGTTGGGTGACGCACGCACGAAGCAAGACGCCGAAGGGCTGCTGTTCGAACTGCAGCACCTGCAGATCGGCATGGTCGCCCCCGACATCGAGGGCACCGACCTCGACGGCGTTGGCTTCAAGCTCTCCGACTACCGCAACAAGGTCGTGATGCTCGACTTCTGGGGCGACTGGTGAGGCCCTTGCCGGGCCATGTACCCACACGAGCGGTCGCTCGTGCAAGACCTGAAGGACAAGCCGTTCGCGTTGCTCGGTATCAACAGCGACCCCAAGCTCGAGCAGATCAAGCAGATCGTCGCGGCCAAGCGGCTCACGTGGAGAAGTTTCTGGAATGGACCAAAGGGCACGCGAGGCCCGATCTCAACGAGGTGGAACATCGAAGGCTGGCCAACCGTCTACGTGATCGACCACAAGGGTGTGATTCGGCACAAGAACGTGCAAGGCGAAGCGCTCGATGAAGCGATCCATGTGCTGCTTACTGAAGCCGAGTCGCGCTGAACCCTGGCCAGGATCGGTCGGCTACCATGCTGCGATGCGTTGCTGCATGGCATTCGTTCTCGCCCTCGCCCGCGCGACCGCCAACTCCGGCGCCTGCCGCGGCAATGCCATAGCCCGCAACACGCGCTCGATCGAGTCCGGATCCTGAATCGCTGCCAGCAGCCGGCGAATGCCACCGCAGCGCGGACATGTCAGGATGTCGACGGCGTACACTCGTCGCAGCAACTCGGCCCACGTGTAGTAGCGGCGCCCGTGCACTCGTCGCTTGGCAGGTCGATGGGGGACTTGAGCCCGTTGCCTGCTAGCTGAGTCCACCTTGTGCAGCTTCTCTGGCTGTTGGCTATCGGCACTCGCAGCGTCAGCGTCGTCTTGGCCTGCCGCCGTCCGCGGCACAACCTTTGACCGGAGACTCGCAGCCGGTGCCAACACCCCGTGATAGGTCACCAAATGCCGACGCGGTCTCGGCACCAAAGCGAGCAAGCGCTCGATCAACACCTGACCCGTCAGGACCACGTGCGTTGTGCCATCCTTCCAGCGCTTCTTCAGAGAGTATGCAACCCGTCCATCAGGCAGGAGCCGTAGGCGACTCTCGGCGATCGCTGGCCGACCTGCATAGCGGCATAGGTGCTCAAGTTGGCGTCGGTTACCAGCCGCAGCGCGCACCGCAGCGTGCAGTGAGAAGCCGTCCAGATCCGCACACAGAACACCCAACACGTTCGGTTCGTTGTGCGTGCCTTTGCCGATACGCACGTCACGCTGGCCCCGGCGTTTGCCGGCCACTGCCACGCCTTGCACCGCACCCTCGCCCAGCTCGAGCAGCAACTGCTCGCCATCGCTTGGGTCGAAATCGCGCAGCAGCTCGGCATCGAGCTAGTCACTGTTCGCACACGCTTGGCTCGAGCACTGTCCAAGCTCGCCAAGGTCATGACTCGCCCGCCCAAGTCGTGACGTTCTACTGAGCTAGACCCCGTACGAAGTGTTTACGAATCACAGGAACTTCAGCGCAGCAACTCTTCTTGCGAGATGTGGAACCCACGTCACGACGGACTCCCAACCATGAACGAGATAGAAGTTGTTTGCCGTAGCTGTCATCACTTTCAAATAGCAACCAAGGGTAAGAGGGGCGCGTCTGTCCGTTGCGAGAAGTGCTCCGAAGACATCATTGTGCCCGCGGTAGATCAGTGCCCCGAGTGCGGGCGCACGATCAAACTTGGACACGATAAGTGCAAAAAGTGCGAGCGCGAACGCGAAGCAGCGAAGTCGATTGCAAGCAGGATCAAGACTGTAGGGGCTTCGATCCTGACGGCTGCCATCGGGCTCTTTATCGGCTACGAGGGGGTGTGGAACGCCTTGGAAACCGGTGTCCAGCACATGACCTTCGGGACCAGATCGCGCAGTGCCGGGATAAACCAAGAGATAACCCGAGAGTGGGACCCCATCCGATTCTGGGGTGGACTCGGCTTCTCAACATTGCTCTGCGTGGGCTTGGTGCTCCTTGCGTTGGTGGTCGTGATCGCGGGGGTATTTGGAAAAGGGCAGGGCCGATTCAGCGTGGGCATGCCGCGTTCGTGGACGAAGCGTGCCGCTCGCAAGACCTCGACAGACTGACGAGTAAACCGGGACCGAGGGAGTCGGCATGACGGGCGACAGCAACATCGGTGAAACAGGCACCTCCTCGGCATGCCAGAGTGCCACGCCTAGGCGTTGGTGCATGAATCAGAAACCGGCAGGACCGTGGCCGCAAGCACCCGAGTTCACATCCGAACGGCGTACGAAGCCGGCATTCCGAGTTCAGTCATTCGGTTGAGGATGTTGCATGCGAGCCGAGCCTCGACTGACTGCCCATCCGCGTCATGCGCATGCAGCCGATCACCAAGCATCAACTTGTAGCGCATGAACGCGCTCTCGGCGCGGGCCTGCTGGTGGTAGCCAGACTCCTTTTTCCACTGACGTCGCCCTGCCTTGCGAATGCGTCGGACAACCCGATTACGCGCACGACATCCGCGACCTCCGACTTGCGCAGTCCTGACCGGCGGCACAATGACCTTCGCGCCTCGGCCGGTTGCAGCGTCGTATAGCGCGCGATTGTCGTAGGCACCGTCACCGGTGACCCTACGGATCTTGCCTGGCACGCGGCCCACAAGATCCACGCCAACGTTGCCATCATCGACACTCGCATCCGTCAGTTGCCGGCCAACGATCACGCCATCTCCGTCGACACCGAGATGCAGCTTCCGCCAGCCGCGAACGCCCTTGCCACCATGTTTGACTGCAGCCCACTCACCTTCGCCGAAGATGGCGAGACCGCTGATGTCGATGACTAGATCAATGCGACCAGGTTTCTTCGGCACACGTAGCGACACCTTCAGATGCTTGCCCCGCCGCGAGAGCGTTGTGTGATCTGGAGCGTCGAGCACGAGCCCCATCAGATCGAACAGCGAACACGGGAGCCCCTCGACCTGGCGGAGCGGCAGATTGAAGAGCAGACGCAATGTGAGCGCCGTCTCGATCGCCAAGTCCGAGTACTTGCACTGCCCTCCGCGACAACGTGAAGGCTTGGCGTTCCATCCCGAGATGGCCTCCGTCGACAACCAGATCGTAAGGTTGCCGCGCTCGACCAGGGAACGGTCGTAGTTCGACCAATTGCCAACGCGATACTTCGTCTTGTACTTGGGATGGACGAAGGACTTGGTGCTCGGCATGGCTGGTTGCGGATCGGGCAACCCCCCGTATCGGCAGCTTCCGTGAGCACCCTTGCGATTGATGCACCAACGCCTCGCGCTGCCGCTCACTCGATCCGCCAGATACGGCCGTTGCAGCTGGTTTGCCCTCCAGCGCACGCAGAGACGTAGATGTAGCCATCGGGTCCCTCGACCATGTCCAAGCCTCCCGGCAAGGAGGCTATGGTGGTCACTCCCGCGTTCTCGGTCAGCTCATTGACCAGCAGCACCTGCTTGAGCGAGCCCGAGACGTACTCCAAGTACCAGATGTTGTTGTGGTAGGCCTCCGGGTATACGGAGGCCTCGCTGACGGCGACCACACCCGTCGGCGCGACGCTGGGAGAGATCTCAAGGACCGGCTCGGTCACATCGTTGGCGTCGCAGTAGTCCGTCTCGTCCACGCTGTACGCGTTGTCCCGGATGTCGTCGCAATACCCCTGTACATAGGGCCAGCCCAGATTGCCCCCGGCAGGCGCCAGGTTGACCTCATCCTGGGCGGCGCTCCCGTTATCGGTCAACCACAGGTCCCCCGATTCCGGGTGAAACGCCATACCGAAGGCGTTCTTGACGCCGAGCACGTATACCGTGTCCTCGTTGCCGCCGGGCCCATCGTAAAACGGGTTGTCCAAGGGCGCGCTGCCGTCGGTGTTGATTCGCAGCACCTTGCCCGCCATGAGCGTGGGATCGAGGGAGCCCACGGCGTCACCCGCGTCCCCGACAGTCACGTAGAGCTTGTCGTCGGGTCCAAAGCGAAGGATGCCGCCATTGTGAGCCAGGTTCTGCGGGAGGTTGTCGAGCAGGGTCGTGGGGTTTCCGCCTACGTTGGGCGATTGCTCAGTGACCCGCTTGACTGTGTTGAACCCATTGATGGCGGTGTAGTGTACGTAGAGGTGTCCGTTGGTGGCAAAGTCCGGATCAAGCGCCAGCCCGAAGAGGCCCCGCTCGGGCGTGCTCGCCGCCACATCGGTGAACTGATAGAAGACCTGGGGCGTCGAGAACGGGGGATCCATCACCATGATTCGGCCTGTCCAGCGCTCGTTGTAGAAGAGCCGGTTGTCGTCCGTGAACGCGAGCGCGACGGGAAAATCGAGCCCACTGATCATCTGGACCGCGGTGAGATCGCCGGGGGGCGGCGAGGAGATGGTGATCGTAATCACGTCCTCGCTGCCGGGGATCTCCACGTCGTTCGCGTCCACAAGCACCAGCCTGAGCTCCAGGGGTGTATCGGGGACGAGGGTGCCGAACTTTATCGAACCGGTGCCGTTCCAGTGGACGTCATGGGTGTGCACACCAGGGGTGACGTACACGCAGCTGCCCTCGTCATCGCAGTCGGGCCGGTTGATGAAGTGGTAAGTGGGGGGGGCACCATTGACAGTGAACGCCAGATGGGGCTCGCCCTCCTCGCCGATGACAAAATCCTCCACCTCGAAATCCACGATCAGGGCGGGGTCGACCGTGGCGCCGTGCTGGGGGCTCACGATGGTCAGCTTCGGGGCACCCGCCGGCGTGCCGTTACCTCCCCCGCCTCCCCCGCTTCCCCCGCTTCCCCCGCTTCCCCCGTCTGACCCTCCGGAGCTGCAAGCGAGAGAAAAAAGAAGAGCTGCGAGAAGTAGCAGGCTTGTTTTCATGGTGCCCTCCAGTTGTAGCAGAGTTCGGCCCTATGAATGTGTCATTTTGGACCGGGTGCTTGGTATCCGAAAACTGGATCGTGCTTCTCCTGCAGCCGTTACGCGTGGCACGCCAGGACCGATAACCGGCCCATATGGCCGCCGATCTTCCCCTGAAGCTGCTCCTCATGGCGTTGGTGCATGAATCGCCGGGTCGCTCACGCAGGCTGCCGACATGGGGTTTCCCGACCACGTACCGAGCCATGCCAAG
>JBNMND010000084.1:0-19167 GCA_051274975.1 Planctomycetota bacterium
CGCCGCAAGCGGCGCCGCTACGTGCAGCCGATTTCTGCGTCGCCGCAAGCGGCGCCGCTACGTGCAGCCGATTTCTGCGTCGCCGCAAGCGGCGCCGCTACCTAACGCGAGGTAGCTGGCCCATGCCGCCGCCGAACTGGATCTCATCGAAGCCAGCGGCGCGGCAGACATCAGCAGCGCGCGCAACATCGTCGTAGCACGTGCCGGGGAAGCCTTCGACAACGCACGCCATCACCTTGCGACCGCCGGTCTCAGGATCGGGGATCATCAAGCTCGGGTCGGTTGCGATGCGGGCCAACTGTTCCTTCGCTTGTGTCAGCGTGTTGCACATGTGCACGCCAACCTCGAAGCGCACCGTGTGACCTTGTAGCTGGTAGCGCGATGCGCGCTCGGTGTTCGGGTTGAGCATCTGGCCGTTGGGGTAGAGCTTCATGCCCTGGTCGTCGACTAGCACGCGAACCGACAGTTGCTCTACAATCTCGACGGTCTTGTCGGAGCTGCCCTTGTCCGTCGGCAGCCACGCATCGAGCTTCGCTTCGAGCACTTTGAAGTCGATGCAAATGAAGAATACGATGAGCAAGAAGACGACGTCGATCATCGGCGTCATGTCGGTCTTGTACTCGCCGTCCGGCTGTTCGAGCTGTGTCATGGGTTGTGATAACCCGAACGCACAACGCCCACGAACGGATCAGTTCGCGGGCGTCTTTTTTTGCGGCACGGTGCTCGCGGTGTGTGGCTACTGCGCGCCGGCTATTGCGGCGGCGCTGCGCCACACAGGGCCGCGAGCATCGAGACTACCGGGCGAGCACTCGGGTTGCCGTGCTGCCAATCGCCACCTTCGCAGCCACTGCCGCCAATGTCGATGTGCGTGAACGGCAGCGGTGCCGCGCTGTCATTGCCGTGGTTTTCGAGCCCGCCGGCCAGCACCAGGAAGGCCGCCGGGAACTGGTGGCCGCGCGCAGTCGCGGAGCTCGCTGCATTGTTGCATTGCAGTACGTCGTCGGCCTTGGTCTTGCCGGCAACGAAGTCGTAGTCCTCACGGCGCAGGCGCGAGACTTCGAACGGGTCGCCGAGCATGTCGCCAGCAACGCTGAGCGACGCCGACGTGCCTGCGCTGCGCGCTGGACCGTTGTCGAGAGAGATGTTGTAGTCACCAACCGCGCGCCCGGCGTGACCGGTCAGCGTCGCAACCGTGAACAGTTCTGGCCCCGTCGTCTTCTTGGCGGTGACGCGCAGGTTGGACAACAGGTCGGCGAGCACCAGGCGACCTTCGGCATCGGTATTGCCGATGCGCACGCGGCAACCCGCGTGGCTCTTGATGATTTCATCGGCAACGAACGCATCACTGCCAATGCTGTTGCGCACGCAGCCGAGCTCTGCAATCAAGTGCACGCCCTTCAGGCCGAGCTTGGCTGCAGCGAGCACAACACCTGCCGCAGCAGCTGCGCCGCCCTTGTCGCGACTCATGCCGGCCATGTGGCCGCCGACCTTCAAGTCCGCGCCACCGGTGTCGTAGGTCACGCCCTTGCCGGCCAGCAGGATGGTGCGCTTGATCGTGCCCTTCGGCTTGTATTCCATGCGCACGACGCACGGACGGTGGCGTGCGACCGCCATCGAGGAACGCGCGACGGCCATCAGCAACGGGTAACCCTTCTCGAGCTTGGCCTTGTCCTTGTTGATCGTCACCTTGACGTCGGTGCCTTTGCACGCAGCCTGCACGTAGGCGCCGAACTTCAGCGGCGCCATGCGCTCGGGATTGGTGCCGGCCAGGTCACGCGCCAGGCGCATGCCATCTTCTACGGCGGCGACCCACTTGGCCGTGCCGGCCTGGAACGAGCCGTCGAGTGCGCAGACGCCGATCTTGGTGACCGGTTCGACGTTCTTCTGGCCGAGGTCCTCACGCGCTTCGAGTGGTTGCCACAGGCCTCCACATGCACCCAGTGCTGCGATCGCGGCCGAGTGATCGTGTGGCCCAGCTTTCGACTTGGGCGGTGCTTGTAGCAACAGCAGCACGGCCTTCGCGCCGGCGTCGCGCGCCCGCTTGATGCCGCGGCTCGCAGCTTCGGCGTAGCGTCGCACGTCGTCGTAGTCGCGGGTGACCGGGCCGGTGGGGGCGACCACCAACCGGCCGCCGGCGAGGCTGCTATCGGCGATCAGGTTGACGGCCGACGACGCGCTCGCATCGGCGCTGGCGAGCGACTTCAGCGCGTTCGCCAGCGGCTTGACCTTGGCCTTGATCGGGTCATGGCCAACGAGCACTACGGCGTCGTAGCCGGAGCGGGCGAGAACTGCAGTTTCGGGGGACTTCTCAGCGAGGATGCGCATCCGTGCATCGTGCAGTCCGGTGCCGCTGTGGGCAACGCTGTGGGTGCGCTGTTTGTACACAAGTGCCGCTGACGGCCAGTGGCCTGTATATACCCGTGGCCTGTGATCACAGGGACCTGTGAGTGCCTGTGACCTGTGCGTGCTACGGCCCGGCGCCTAAGCGCGCGGTCCGTCGTAGCACGTACGACCGGGGCAGCATGCCTTCGGCGTGACCAACTCATCGTCGGGGCCGACTGGCGTGCACGTTTTTTGGCACCAGTAGTAGCCATCCCCCGGCTCTTCGCGGTCGTCGTAGACAACGTCCGCCATCGACTGGGTGAGGATGTGCTTCATCGAGAACGCGGGACACGGATGCTTTGGCATCAAGTCGTCGTGCGTCTTCACTTTTTGGTCGCTCATCTGGATCACCTCGTTGCTTGTTCCAGGGCGTCGCGCACGACGGCCTTGCCGATTGGCAGTTTGAATGCGTTGTGGGCCAACGGTGCTGCGCCTTGGTAGGCCTTCTCAGCAACGCGTTGGAACAACTTCGTGGATGGCTCCTTGCCGATTAACATCGCGGCAGCCTTTGGTCGAGGTAGCGGCACCGGTGCGACGGCGCCGAGCACGAGCGAGGCTTCCTTGATCTTGCCACCGTCCATGACGATGCGAACCGCACAGGCGGTGGTGGCCCAGTCGAAACTCTGCTTCTCGCGGCTCTCGGCGTAGGTGCAGCGCGCGTTTGCGGACTGCTGTGGAATATGGATCGCCGTGACGATCTCGCCGTCATCGAGCGTGTGCTCGGGGTTCTCGGCGCGCGGCTCCTCAGGGAACAGTTCGGAGAACTTGCGGCGGCGCGTTTCCTTGCCGATCACCGTCGTGTATTCGGCGTTGAGCGCCAATAGTGGTGGCGCGAGGTTGCTCGGGTGCACGCGCACGCAGTCTGACCAACCCATCACCGAGTGGTAACGGTTCTGGCCGGTCATCGCGAGGCAGGTCGGCCCGCGGCCACCGTGCAGGCAATGAAACGCTTCGCTGCGCACATACCAACAACGGGTGAACTGCAGGATGTTGCCGGCGATCGTGCCGCGATGGCGAACCTGAGGCGTGCCGGTCGTTGCCGCGGAGCCAACCAATCCCTTGAACTGAACGCCTTGCAGCGCTTCGTGGTTCTCGATCTCGGTCAGCGTCGTCAGCGCGCCAATGCGGATGCCGCCGTCGGCTTCAACAGTGATGCCTTTGAGCTCATCCTTGAGCGGGAGCAAGTTGACGATGGTGGTCGGCGTTTGCAGCCGCTCCTTCATGCGATCAACGATGTCGAGGCCGGCGCCCTTGATCAGCGTGTTGGGCTGCGCTGCTGCTGCTTTTGCCTCGTCCAAGGACTTCGGCACTACGTAGGAAAACGGTTTCATGGGTAGTTCCTCGCTTACTTGGATGCGATGGCCGCGAGGACCTTCTCAGGTGTGATGGGGATGTGGCGCACGGGTGCGCCAATCGCGTGGAACACGGCGTTGCCGATCGCGGCAGCCGTTGCCGTGGATGGGGGTTCACCCAATCCAGCGGCACCGGTGTTGTTGTGCCCGTTGGCCACCGAATGCATGTGGCATTCGATGTCGGGCAGGTCCTTGGTGCCGGTGATCTTGTAGCGCAGGAAGTCGCCATTCAGCATGCGACCACTGCGTTGGTCCATGATGCGTTGCTCGTGCACTGCGTAGCTGACGCCTTGGATCATCGCGCCGATCACCTGGCTTTCGGCCAGCTTCTTGGCGATGACAAGGCCGCAGTCCTGGATGCCGAACATGCGTGTGACCTGCACTTCGCCGGTCCACGTGTCGACGCGAACTTCGGCAAACTGCGCGCCACAGACGCCCGGATGGAACGGCTTCTCGCGGTAGTTCGGGTGACGTTCGCCGTGCACTTCGATCGGCGCGTGGCCGACCAGCTTGCACGCTTCGGTGAAGTCGAGCTTCGCGTCCTTGGTACCGACCTTGTTGTCTGCGCAGGTGACGTCGCCCTCGGGAACACCGAGGTGCTTGGCGACCAATGCGATCAGTTCGTTCTTGGCCAAGAACGCCGCGTGGCGAACTGCTGGCGCGATCGATGCCGTTGTCGTGCTGCCGCCCGATGCCGGACCCAAGGGGTCGGAGGTGTGGCCGGTCATCGCGCGCACGCGCGACGCGGGAATGCCGAGCTCTTCGGCGGTGAGGATCTGCAACACGGTCTTCAAGCCGGTGCCGATGTCCTGTGAGCCGTTGCGGGCTTCGACCATGCCGTCCGGGTGGATGCGACAGGTCATGCCGTAGCTCTGGCGTCGACCGCCGTGGCGACCGAGTTGGCCCCAGCGCGCGCTCGCGCAACCAACGCCGGTGACGTATCGCGCGTTCGCTTCGTTCTTCTTGGCGCGCGCCTGGTCCCAACCAAACTTGTCGGCAGCGAACTGCCACTGGTCGAGGCGCATCGCTTCGGAGTCGTTCAGGAGGCGGAACGCAAGCGGATCCATCCCGGCCTTGGCGGCCAGTTCGTCGAGGAACATCTCGGCGCCAAACCAACCTTGCGGGTAGCCCGGAGCGCGCATCGATCGCGCTGGATCGGTGTCGCAGGCAATGTCCGTGTGCTTGCGGCGCGTGGCCGCGCCACTCATGTAGTAGTTCGGGTAGCGAACGGAACCGCCGCGGCCGTTGTAGCCACAGCCACCAAAGCTGCGCCAATCCCAGGCGGTGATCTTGCCGTTCTTGTCGAGGCCGCCGCGCACCTGCATCAGTGCGGATGGGCGATTGCCGGCCGCAGTGTGCTCCTCGTGGCGATCGAGCATCAGCTTGACCGGCAGCTTGGCAGCGTGTGACAACAGCGCGCAAGCCAGGCCTTCGATGCCGGCTGAGAACTTCGAGCCGAAGCCGCCGCCGACAAACTCAGCGTGCACGTCGACCGACTCAACCTTGATGTCGTGGGCGCCGAGTCCGCGCGCGAGTTCTCCGCGCACGCCAAACGTCGCCTGGGTCGAAGCCCAGATTTCGAGCACGTTGCCATCCCAGCGACACGTGTTGCCGTGCGTCTCGAGCGAGCTATGGGTTTGCACTTCGGTGCGGTAGGTGCCCGTGTGCGTGTGCGCCGAGTCAGTCAAGGCTTTGTCGACCTTGGTGTCTGCTTCCCACTCTTCATCGAGTTGGCCCAACGCATCCAGCATCGGCGCTTCCTCATCCATGAGGTAGTCGACGTTGTGCTCTTCGGCTTCGTATTCGGCGCGGATCTTCTCGACCGCGTCTCGCACGAGGTCGAGCGTCTGGCCGGAGACCGCTGCAACCGCGTCGCCAACCAAGCGGATCTTGCTGCCGTCCTTTTTCAGCGCCACGACGGCACTGATGCCGGGCATCGCGCGCGCTTCGTCGAGGTTGAGCGACTTGAGGATGCCGCGCGCAATCGGAGCGCGCACGATCATTGCCTGCTGCAGGTCCGGGAAGCTGATGTCGTAAGCGTACTTCGCACGCCCGGTGGCCTTCTGCATGCCGTCGGTGCGATCGACGTCGGTGCCAACGGTCTTGTATTCGGTCAGTGCGTCCCACGGTGGCGCGTCGCCTTCCGCTGGGTTGACCTTAATCTTCTCGAACCGATCCTTTTGGTTCGGCGAGAGTGCCTTGTAGCCAACGGTGATCTCGGTTTCGCGCGGCGTATTTGAGTCATGAGGAGTAGCCATTACTTGCCTCCTCCCTTAGCGGTCTTGTCGATCGCTTCCATGACCCGACCATACGTGCCGCAACGACACAGGTTGCCGGACAGGTCTTGGCGCATTTGCTCCGGAGTCGGCGTGCCGCGCTGCTCAAGGCACGCGAGCGAGCTCATCACCATGCCCGGCGTGCAGAAGCCGCATTGCAAGGCATCGCACGTGACGAAATTCTTCACCAGTGGGTGTGCGTCATCGCCGTTGGACAAGCCTTCGATGGTGCGCAACTCGGTACCGACCGCATCCATCGCAAGCATCAGGCAACTGTTCGATGGCATGCCATCGACTAATACCGTGCAACCACCGCAAGCGCCGCGGTCGCAGATCTTCTTGGCGCCAGTCATGTCCATGCGATCGCGCAACGCATCGAGCAGCGTCGTGCGCGTCTCGACCTTGACGCGCTTCTTTGCGCCATTGACCGACAGCGTGATCTCGTGCTCACCAGGGCCGAAAGTTTCAGGCACCGGTGGCCCGGCGGCGGCCTTGGTTGCGGCAGTGATGCCTGTCGATGCGATGCCGACGACGGCAGATCCCTTGAGGAACGAACGGCGGGAGACGCCGTGATCGGGTGGGTGCGACATAGTGCTCGGTTCGGAGAAGAGTGACGAGTCTACCAACCCGGAGCAGACTTACCCACATCCGTGAGTACCGAAGCTGATACATCACCAGCTTCTGTGGTCGTCGAGCACGTCGCGAACTCGACCCAAGTGGCTCCGTGCGGCAGACTGCCTGCATGCGCGTTCGCACCTTGCCCGTTGTCGCCCTATTTTCGCTACTCGCCTTCTTGCCAAGTTGTGCCAGTTCGCCACTGAGTATGACGATGGGCGAGGACGTCGTGCACATCCTCAGCAACGGCGAGCCGTTCGCGACGGTGCACATGCTCGCCGAGCCGCGGCCGTATGTCTGGCCACTGTTCGCGCCCGGCGGAATCGCGGTGACGCGCAATCATCCGATGGGGGAGCGGGACGGCGAGCAGTCCGATCACCCGCATCATCAGTCGTTCTGGTTGGCGCACGGCAACGTCAACGGCTTCGACTTCTGGCACGGCAAGGGCCACCGCGAACGTGTGGTGTCGCATGCCATGAAGGCGTCAGCCGGGCGTCTTCCGTATGCCTTGGTGCAGACCGAATACAACTGGCTCGTGGATGACGACACACTCGTGATGCACGAGTCGCGTCAACTGCGCTTTCGCGATGAAGGTGACGTGCGCATGATCGATGTGTTCGTCGAGTTTCGCGCCGAAGAAGATGACGTTCGCTTTGGGGATACCAAAGAAGGCATGTTCGCGCTGCGCCTGCATCCGGCGTTGCGCGTTGATGGCAAGGTTGCAACCGGCACGCTGCGCAACAGTGATGGTCGCAATGGCAAGGCAGTTTGGGGGCAGCGCGCGCGCTGGATCGATGACTCAGGTGTCGTCGACGGCAAGCCGGTTGGCGTGACGATGATGGATCATCCGAAGAACCTGCGCTTCCCGACGTGGTGGCATGCGCGCACGTATGGCTTGTTGGCCGCGAACCCCTTTGGCTTACATGATTTTGAGAAGCAGCCGGCGGGCACGGGCGACTTCGTGCTCAAGAAGGGGGATACGTTGTCGTTGCGCTATCGGGTATTGTTGCACGGTGAGGGTTGGAGCGATGCGCGCATCGAGGCGGCCTACGGAGAGTGGATCGGTAAGTAGGCGCGTGGCTTGCAGCGACTAGCGTGTCGTGATGCGACGCCTCAAGGTGAACTCTCTGGCGATGCTAGTCGCGGCGTTCTTGGCGACGTCATGCGTGACCCGGCCGTTCGCCCCGCCGTTCGCTCCGCCCAAAGGTGGACCACCGGAGTTCGTGGAAGGCCAGGGCCGCCCCGTGCTGATCGGGCCCCTTGTCGACGGTGATGGCAACGCGCTTGCAGGCGTTACTGCGAGCCCGAACCTTTGCACAGCCAACTCGACCCGTGGAGGCCGTTACGTTGTCACCGATGACCGCGGGTGTTTCCGCCTTATCTCTCCTTGATCGCATCGCAGAACTCGACCAGGTAGCGATATCGTGGTTTGCCGCGCGGCGCGTCCCGGACCTCGATCAGATACCGGCTGCCAGTTGCGACCCGGAGCCCTTTCGGGCGGAACACGATGCTGGCGCCGGTTCCTTGTCCCGCAGTCGTGATGCCGAGATGATCGATAGGCAGCGCCTCGCCGGTCACGACATAGTCGTCGTCGAGTTCGAGGACCGTGATCTTCAGTGCTTCGAGCTTCGGCGTACCACCCTTCAACGGTGCGATCGACCACGCGTGCCGCGCGCCGAAGTAGTCGACCGGAACAAATCCCGGCGGTGGATACATGACGACATCGACACCCCGGGGCCGCTTGCCGCTGCTGTCGAACGACCACATCGCGCTGTAGCCACCCGACTCGCCGAAGCCGGTCTTCTTCAGCACGGGGTTCAGGCACCAGCGGCGATGGCCAACGCGATCGATATTGGACGAATCTGAATCGTCCATGTAGCTGTCGATCGAACGCACCATGCCACCACCGCCCGCCAGATTGCTGCTGCCGGCCCCGCGGGCACCCTGGCGATAGCGTTCGTCAGACATGCCCGAAGGCTTTGGCGGCGTGTGGGACAGCTTGCCGTTTTGATGCACGACCTCGGCCGCGGCCGTGCACAGTTCGTTCCACTCTTCGACCAGCGACAAACCCTCGTGCGGCACGTGGCACAGGTAGCGATAGGCCATTAGACGATGCAGCGTCGCGTCGCGCCGTTCCTTCAGTGGCGCCTTGGCCCCCGGGTCCTTGCGATCGATCGATGCCAACGCCTTGCGCAGCTCGTTGCGCGATCGTGAGAACGGTTCGAGTCCGTCGAGATCTGCCAGCGCACCGTCGCTCCAGGTCTGCTTGCTGACGACCTTGCCATCGCGGCGGATGCGGACCCGACCATGCTCGACGCCTTTTCGGTAGGTCACTTCGCGAACATGAGAGCCATCTGCAGAGCTGTGTTCGACCTTGCCGTGCAACTTGCCCTCGCGATAGCTACCGCGGAGCTTCGGCTTGCCGTTGTCCCAGGACTGCTCGCAGTTACCGTGCAGCTCGCCATGCCGATAGACCGCCTGCATGACGAGCACGCCGGGCGGGTCGTAGCAGCGATAGGTGCCATGGCGTTTGCCTTCGGCATCCACAGTGTACTGTTCGTGCGGAGTGCCGTCTGCATGCAGCTGCACGACCGACTCGCGGGACTGTGCAGTCGCCGCTGCGCATAGCACGGCCAGCACCGTGATCGAGATCGGGCTCGTTCGCATACGGGGCAGCATACCGACGACCGGTAAGCCGCGCGATCACGGCGTACCAACCGCGCACGCCGTTCGATTGCATTCTGTCCAGTGGCGTGCGGCTGATCGAACCGAGCCTCGTGTTGCGGCGCCCACTCCACGTAATCAGGAGTGCGATGTTGCTTTCCCATGCCGCCGGCAGGACCAGCGTGCCGTCGACTCGGTCGATCTCGGCGGTTGCCATAGAAGTGCAAGGACTGCATCCTGGGTGAGGTCGTCGGCGAAGGCTTCGTCGCAGCCAAGCAGGCGCAGGTGTCGCCGGCCGCCGGCCTGATGTCGGCGGACCAGCTCTGGGGTCAGCACGTTGATCTTCAGTTGAGGATCTGTTGGAAGCGCGGTCACATAATCTTGGACACCAGGATGTCTCGCGGCGGGTTCGAGAACGCGTCCTGTTTTCGTGGGCACAGCTTTGCCTGGGACTGGTGGTCAGTGGGGCGGGGCCGCTCTTCGTGCGGGTTGCCAGTTTGAAGACGCCGCTGACCGCTTCCCCGCAGAAGCATTCATGCGTCAGCGCCCGAAACCGCTGCCGGTGTTTCCTGTCCGCCCTCACCTATTCGCCTTGTTGTTACGGGAGCGGAACGTTTGGGGGCGAGGGGTGCTGTGTATCGTTGGCTCTGAGCGGGAACGATTATTGCCAGCGAATCGCTATGCCTCATCGTGTTGCCGGAGCGAGACCTCGCTTGCCTACCTTCCAATGCATCAAGTCTTGTCTAGCGGGGCTCGTCGCATTGTCCGCAACGGTGCAAGCGCAATGCGGAGTCGAGAGTGTGCCAGGCTTTCCTTTCCTCGGCCCATCGGGGCAAGTCGACGCAGCCTGTTCCTGGGATCCTGATGGACTTGGGCCGCAGCAGCCACAGTTGTTCATCGGCGGTAGCATGGATGTTGTCGAACGAACTGCATGTGCCGGCGCGGCGATCTACGACTTCTACACACGGAGCTGGTCGGCGTTACCTTTTGGGACCTTCGACCGGGTTACGGCCGCGACCGTCGATGCGTCAGGTTTGTTGATCGTCGCTGGCACGCTCGGGTCCGGAGGTGCGATCCAGCGCCGCGTCGCCAGCTTCGACGGCGTTAACTGGACGGTTCTCGGCACCGAGTTTGACGGGCCGATCGCGACCCTCGAAGTGTTCGGCGGCGATGTGATTGCCGGTGGTGCTTTCAGCCATAACGGTAGCCAGGCGCTCCTGAATATCGCGCGCTGGGACGGTTCTGGATGGGTGGCGATTGGTGGCGGGGTATCGGGAGGTAGCGCATCCGTCGGGGCTCTGTGCACGATGACGACAGGCGAACTCGCGGTTGGTGGCACGTTCACGGCGGCAGGCAGCACACCAGCGGCAAACATCGCGCGTTGGAATGGCTCAACTTGGCAAGCCTTCGGCAGCGGGTTGCCAGCGGAAGTGACTTCGATCGCCATGTTCTCAACTGGCGAACTGTTCGCGACGGGTCTCAATCAATCCTTGCCGGCGCAGTGGGATGGTTCCGCCTGGAGCGACCTCACTGGTCTTTCGCCGGGTGGCTACCCGACGTCTTGGGTTACCGCACTGGCAGCGGGCGCGGGTTTCAACGGAGAAGTTCTCTACGTCGCCGGCAACTTCCGAGTCAGCAGTACAGGCAGCGACTTCGCTACTTGGGACCAGTGGTCAGGCTACAACAGTCCGATCACTAGGCTTGACGGCATTCAGAGTCTCGCACCCACACGCCTGGTGTTGACTACTTTGCCTACGACGTCTCCGCTGGCTCCCTCTTCGGTAGTCGTTGCTGGTCCGTTTACTGCCATGGGAGCGGTTGCTTGCGGTGGTCTTGCGGCCGTCGTCAGTGGCTATCTCGTGGATGGTCTGAGCGATGGCATCGACGAGGCTGTCGTTACGTCGGCTACGCTCGCGAATGGCGATTTGCTGATTGGCGGTCGCTTCCAGCAGATTGATCGCAGCTACTTTCCTGCATTGGCTGCGGGTGATGGCGCTGGCGGTGGCTGGTTCGTGCCGATATTCGGTGCCCTCTATGGTCCGCTCGGTCCGGCTCAGGTGCGAGAGATCGTCATGGCGGATGGAGGTGGGCACTTGCTCGCTGGGTCGTTCGTCTTCGGCAGTATTGCCGGCGGTAGCTTCGGTGCCGATATCGCACGCTTTGACGGCACGACCTTGACTGGCTTTGGATCATCGCCGTTCAGCTCTGGTGCGAACGCGGTCCTGGAAGATTCGAACGGCACGATCTACTGCGGCGGCAACGGGGTCTATCGACGCGACGGGTCAATCTGGACGTTGTTGTCGACCGTTGCGAGCGGGCTTGGCGCAAACTGTCGCACACTTGCCGAGCTGCCCAATGGCGATCTGGTCGTCGGTGGTGACTTGCAGCTGATCCCAGGATCCGCGCGGCCGGGTGTCATGCGATGGGATGGTAGTTCGTGGCAGCAACTCGGCGCCGGGCTTGCCAGTGTTGCACCCGCAGGCAATCTCGTCGTTTCGGCAAGTCGGGTGCGAGAAGACGGCGTGTTGTTCGTCGTAGGCACGGCGGGCAGCACATCGTTTGCTGCGCGTTTTGATGGTGCTGTCTGGCAGTTGTTGCCCGGACCTGTCAGCGGCCAGTTGATCTCGCTCGAAGTGTTGCCCGATGGCGACGTAGTCGTGGGCGGCGAGTTTGACAGCATCGCGGGTGTCGCTGCGGCCAGCATCGCTCGTTTCGATGGGGCATCCTGGCAAGCGATCGGCGACGGTGTCCGGCAGATCGATGGACTGCCCGGCACGGTGCTCGGATTGCACTTCTCGATCGATGGGGAGCTTCATGTTTGCGGAGAGTTTGCGCGGCATGACGGTGAGGTCTCGGTGAACTTCACTCGCGTGCGCTCGCTTTGCCCGGCTCTGACACAATCGTTTGCGGCCGGCTGTGTCGGTCGTGGCGGACAGAACGTGCTAAGCCGCGAATCGGGCGCCTGGCTTGGTTCGACTATGCGCAATGTCGCTACCGGTATGCCGATTAACGGCCTTGCCGTCGAAGTGCTCGGTCTGGCGCCTGCGTTCGCACCGCTACCTGCATCCAGTTGCACGCTCTGGGTGCGTCCTGATCTTCTGACCGTGTACATACCGGTCGCTGGGAAGGTGAGCACGCAGAGTGCGATTCCGGCGTCGCCGGCGCTTATGGGCCAGGTGCTGTATCAGCAGGTCGTCGGCGTCGAGCTTGTCGGTGGTGCGATTGCAGGGTTCACCAGTAGCAATCGCTTGCAGCATACGGTTGGCGTGTTCTGAGCGTTCGAGTCGGCGACTAGCTTGCGGCTTATGCTCTATAGCTGAACATGAAACGATGAGCTCTTCGGCTTGGCGAAGAGTCTCGAGCGTCAGTTGGACGCTCATGTAACAGCGGATGCGAGTGAGCAGTGGATCAAAGTCGCATTGCGGCGCGGAGTCGTCTTCGATTCTCACGAGATTGCTCTGAAGGTGCCTGATTGTGGCTACAAGCTGCGCCGGATCGAAGCAAAGGCAGCCGGCCTACTAGGTGAACGCCGCTTCGTTATCGACGGCAGTGGGCAGGGCGTCGATCTCAGTGACGTTGCGGCAGCTAGCGGTCAAGGCCAGCTTCGCGGTCACTTCGAGGCACCGACCATGGTGTCCCCGAAGCTGGTTGTGGTTTCGTTTGCTGCGCGTGGTTCGCATAGCTACTGCGCGAACGGGTTCCCGTTACCGCTCACACTGCGCGTCATCGGCGCCCGCACCACAATGTTGGCGACGATGCCCGAGTCATCAAACGAACCGAAGCCAATCTGACCCCAGTCGAAGTTCTTGTCGGTCGCTGCCAGGATCGGTTCGGTCTGATCATCCCAGTAGACGCGGATGACGCCATCCTTGACGCGCCGTTCAATGTGCACGTGGTGCCAGATGCCATCACCCCAATCGATGCCCTCCTTGGCGACCGGTGCGATGTTCGTGCGGGGCGCATCTTGCACGCGAAAGATGTTGTGCGCGTTAGCGTCCGGCGACGTCGCCATGTGCGTGTAGTAGAACCGGCTTGGTGATTGGAAGCCGAAGAACAGGCACATGTCGCGGTGGCCATAGGTGCGGCCGGTTTGCTTGAGGTCGACGTCGAGATCGAAGTCGCCCACCTCAAGGTTCTGGATCAACGCGATGCTGGTTGGGGAGCGATGGGGCGGCTTGTACTTGCTTGCGCCGAGCAGCTTCATGCCGTGCTCTTCACCTTGTTGGTGCCATTCCCAGCGTGCGGCCTCGGTAAACGCAAACTCCGCGAGCGTGCGCGGGCCGAGAAAGTTCTGTTGGAAGACGATCGGCCAGGATCGTGCTTGACCGCCGGATGGCGAACCCATGCTGCCGCAAGCGGACAGCAGGAGCGCAACTGTGAGAGCGGAACCTCGCACTAGACTTCCTTGGGCACAACGAAGCCCTCGCGGTAGTTGCGAGCGAGCAGCGCGTTACTCGCGTCATCGGCGAAGCGTTCGGTCTTTGGATCCATCGTCAAGCGCGGGCCCATGCGAACGCCGCCAGCCACCGTGTCGACGTCGACGCCGTTTGCGACCAGGTGGCCATGCATGCGCTGCCATGCTTCTTGAGTGTGCGGGTTCTTGCCGGCCATCGAGTCGAGTTCTTGCTTGCTGTGCGTCTTGCCTAGCAAGTGAGATACGTTGCCCATGTGGCACATTGCGCTCGATAGGTGGCCTTCGCGAATGTCCGCCTTCAGGTCGTAGATGTTGCGGCTGCGTACGGAGTTGATGAAGTTCTCGTAGTGGTTGGTGCTGCCTTCGAAGCGCGTGATCTCCTTGCCGTCCATGCCGAACGCGATGGCACGGTTGTAGTCAGGAATGCGCAGGTAGCCGTTCTTGCAGTGCACGATCACGCCGATGCGCGCGCCCTGGAAGTTGTCCATGTTCTTGCCCCAACCCTTCTTCTGGGCGGCGGTGTCGCGGGGCAAACCGCGCACTTCGAATAGCAGTGGTGGACCTTCGGCGAACTCGTGGAACACAATCTGCGTGTTCGGCGTGTTGCCGTCGTCGTCGTAGCCAACGCGGCCACCGATGCTCAGCGTGTTCGTCGGCAGTTCTTTGCGCCCGAGTGCCCAACGCGCGATGTCCATCTGGTGGATGCCTTGGTTGCCGACGTCACCGTTGCCGGTGTCGAACACCCAGTGCCAATCGTAGTGAAGCTGGCGGCGCAGCAATTCCGTTTTGGGTGCCGGGCCGAGCCACATGTCGTAATCGATCTTGTCCGAGACCTTCTGCGGGCCGTCGACCTTGCCGATGCTTTGTCGCGGCTTGTAGCAAAGGCCGCGTGCCAACTCGATGTCGCCGAGCTTGCCGGCTTGGATGTATTCGATGCCTTGCTTGATGCCATGGCTCGAACGGCATTGTGTGCCGGTTTGCACGACGCGCTTGTACTTGCGTGCTGCCTTGACGATCTGGCCGCCTTCCCAAATGTTGTGGGAGACGGGCTTCTCGAGGTAAACGTCCTTGCCCGCTTGACAGGCCCAGATCGCTTGCAGCGCATGCCAGTGATTTGGCGTGGCGACACTGATCGCATCGATGTCGTCGCGATCGAGCACGCGACGCAAGTCGGTGTAAGTGTCGACTTCGTTCTTCTCGCCATACTTGCCGTCAGCGAGCTTCTTCTTCTCGCGCGCCAAGACATCGCTATCGACGTCGACGAGGGCGACGACGCGCACTCCCTTGAGTCGGCTGAAGCCACTAATGTGGTTGCCGCCGCGGCTGCGGATGCCAACACACGCGATGCGAATCTCGTCGTTAGGTTGCCAGAGCGGGATGCCTTGTGGCATCGCTTGTTGTGCGATGCCCAGCGAAAGGGCGGTCGTGCCGGTGCCTTGTAAGAAGTGGCGACGCGTCAGGATTGGCATGGTTACTCCGGGTGGGCGGGTCTCCGGTTAGAGTATCGCCAACTCCTGTGCTGCCAACCATGCGCCTCGCTTCGATCGCTTCTCTCTTGGTTCTGTTCTTGGCCGCGGGCTGTAGCTCGGGGCGAACGACGCAGATTGTTCACGCGCGCCTTCCTGATGGTGAATCCGTCGAAGCCTTGCGCGCGGCTTTTGTTGGTAACAATCCGGGCTACGACCTGCATTGGTTTCCTTCGACGCGTGGACTTGCTCCGGCTGGTGCGGATCGCGTCGTGTTCGTGCAGGGACCAGACGGGCGAACGGATGAGCCGGGTGTCGGCGACATCTTGCTGCTGCGTGCGGGCGAACGCTGGGACCTCAAAGGAGACGGTGCGCTGTCGCTGTTGGCGTTCACGTTGCCGGAGCCATTGCCGGCGGAGTTGCCGAACATCGTGCGACCCGATTGGGATCCGAAGCTCACCGATACGCCAGGTGGTTGTGCAACTGAGGGCGACGCCTATCGCCGCATCTTGTTGACGTGGAAGGCCGCGGTGGGGCCTTACATTCTGCACTCGCTCAACGCGCATCGTGTCCGCATCAATAACTCATTCTCGCACTACCATCCCGTGGTTGGCGGCTTCGATGAGTTCTATCTGGTGCAGCAAGCGCCACCGGGAGCGCGGTTGCTGACGTCAAGTAACGTTGCTGCGATCGAGGCGCGCGACGTGGATCTCGAACAGGCGAAGATGCTGATGCAATCTCGCGACCTGCACGTCGGCGACCTCGTCTACCTGCCGCGAGGCACGATGCATCGTGGCATGGGTGGCGCGTTGGTGCAGGTAATCTCGGTGCCGGGCTTCGTGCCTCAGTCCGAAATCGGCGTCGATCACCACCTTTGGGCCATCAACAAGCAGCTCGGGCTGAGTGGCGATGCGGCGTTGCCGTTCCATATCACCGCGGCGCGGATCAAGACAGTTAAGTAGCGTGGGCCAGTGGTAGTCTCCAGGCTCGCTTTGAAACCTAGATAGCAAGGACAACGGATACTATGTCAGCAGCAAGTTCTGAGGTTGAGCAGTTCATGACTGGACTCATCAAACGCAACGAAGGGGAACATGAGTTCCATCAGGCGGTGCGTGATTTTGTCGAGAGCGTGATGCCCTTTTACATGGAGCACGACAAGTATCGCTCGGCGCAAATCCTTGAACGCATGACCGAGCCGGACCGGATCATTTCGTTCCGCGTGACTTGGGAAGACGATACCGGAGCGATCCGCGCCAACCGTGCATGGCGCGTGCAGTTCAACAACTCGATTGGTCCTTACAAGGGCGGCTTGCGTTTCCATCCGACGGTGACGCAGTCGGTGTTGAAGTTCTTGGGCTTCGAACAGTGCTTCAAGAATGCGCTGACGACGTTGCCGATGGGTGGCGGTAAGGGCGGCTCCAACTTCAACCCGAAGGGCAAATCCGATCGCGAAGTGATGCGCTTCTGCCAGTCGTTGATGATCGAGCTGCATCGTCACATCGGCGAAGACACCGACGTGCCTGCTGGCGACATTGGCGTCGGCGCGCGCGAGATCAGCTACATGTTCGGCATGTATAAGCGGCTCGAGAATCGCTTCGTTGGTTCGTTGACCGGCAAGGGCCTGTCTTACGGTGGCAGCCTCGTGCGTAAGGAAGCGACCGGCTACGGCACGGTGTTCTTTGCCGAAGAAATGCTGAAGCACCGTGGCGACAGCATCAAGGGCAAGAAGGTCGTCATCTCCGGCTCGGGCAACGTCGCGATCTACGCGGCGCAGAAGGCGCACCAATTAGGTGCGACGGTTGTTGCGTTGTCCGATTCGGGTGGCACCATTTTCGACCCGAGCGGCATCCAGGATGAGAAGCTCGAGTTCGTCAAGGACCTGAAGGAAGTGCGTCGTGGCCGGATCTCGGAATACGCCGAGAAGTTCGGTTGTGAATACTCCGAAGGCAAGCGTCCGTGGGGCATCCCGTGTGACATCGCGCTGCCGTGCGCGACGCAGAACGAACTCGATGCCGATGATGCTGCCACGTTGCTCAAGAACGGTTGCACGGTCGTCGCCGAAGGCGCCAACATGCCGAGCACGTTGGAAGCCGCGCACCAATTCGTGAAGGCCAAGATCATGTATGGGCCGGCCAAGGCCGCAAACGCCGGCGGCGTCGCCGTGTCGGGCCTGGAGCAATCACAAAACGCGACGCGACTGTCATGGGATGCCGAAGACGTCGAGCGTCGTCTGCACAACATCATGCAGAAGATCCACACGACGTGTGTCGAGCACGGCGGCGACGGCGACGCGGTCAACTACGTCAACGGCGCCAACATCGGCGGCTTTGTCAAGATCGCCGAAGCGATGCTTGCCTACGGCGTCGTTTAGACGCGAGCCGCGCCGCGCATCACCGAGGCGTGACCTCGGGAGCATGCGTGCGGAACAAGGCTCTACTTCGTGAGCAGCTTGTCGAGCGCAGCGTCGACGTAGGTCAGACCGTCGGCGGGTTTCCAGACCTCGCCCTTGCGCAGGCCAGGGTCGCCTTCGAACGTGACCTTGCCATCCTCGTCGAGCAGCAGGATGCGCGGCATGCCGAAGAACCCGGGCTTCAAGAAGAAGTCTTGGTAGGTCTTGCCCGAGGGATCGAGCGCGATCCGGGCGCCGTCGAGTGGGTTGTCCTTCAAGTGCGCGGCAAGCGATGCATTGGTAGTGCTCGGATCGCAGACCAGCAGCATCGTCAGCCCCTTCTCTTTGGTGCGCGCCAGCGTGTGTCGCAACCAACTGGTGCACGGGATCACCTTGTCCTGGTTGGGGCCCCAGAACATCAGCATCACTGGGCCGCCACGCAATGCGTCGAGCGACGTGGTCTCACCGTGCACGAACTCCAGTGGTCCTAGTTCTGGCGGTCGGAAGCCGCTGAACGTTCCCGGTTGCCGTTTGCTCGCGTCGGTTAGCACTTGCTGCATCGCGATCTCTCGCTCGATGCGCGCGGCTGGGTCGAACGGGTCGCGGCCAAGTATTCGCACGTTGCGATACATCGCTTTGCCGGGTCCGCACAATAGACCGAAGGAGCCCTGCACGACGGCGGCGTCGGGGAACTCGAGTGTGCGCACGAACAGCTTGTCGAAGTAGACGTCGAGCTTGTTCTGGGTGACGTCGATGCGCAATTCGTGCCACGAGCTACTGACCGGAATCGAGCGGTGGTCGTGCACGGTCCAGACGCTGCCATTGTTGCTGCTGATGTCGAGGAAGCCCTTCGGGTGCAACATCACGGCGTGGTATTGCTGGTCGCCCTTGCGACCAAAGCACAAGCCAACGAGGTCGCCCTTGAAGCCGCCGGGGTCGCCGTCATCGCTAGGTGGGCGGTCTTCGATACGCATCTCCGCCGACAGTGAGAAATCCGCGTCGAACGTGACGTCAGCGGTCAGCTCGCGCGTGATCATCACCTCGCTGTCGCGCGGCACACTGGCGCGAATGAGCTTGCCGTACGCCTGGTAGGTGTTGTCTGGGTTGGACCACCCCCTCAGGCTGCGTTCGTCGTAGGCCACGCGCCAGCGTGCGAGACTCTTGCCGGTGCGCATCGCGAGCGCCTTGTAGTAGGCCATTGCTTCCGGCACCGAGTAGCTGGCGGTCATGCGGCGAGCGATCTCGAGCGCCATTGTCGGCAGTTGACGGCCCTCGTAGTCCATTGCGAGCGCGAGACCATTGGTCGCCGTCTTCTGCTTCAGCCTCTGATAGCGCGCAATCAGAGAATCGAGCTTGTTGATCTTCAGCTGTGCTTTGGCAAAGCGTTCGTCGTCGGTCTTGCCTTGCAGTTCGAGCGAACGGCGGAACTCGCGATAGCGGGCCGCAGCGTGACTCTTGTTCTTGCGAGCTTCGAGCAGGGACGCGAGTTGCCACAGCACCTCGTGATCCTTCGGAGAACGTTCGCGCGCTTCCTCCAAAAACTCGAGAGCCATGTCGTCGTCGCCCCGAGCGAGCGCGGCGGTTGCCCACTTCTGCAATTCGTCGCCGA
>JBNMND010000085.1:0-18690 GCA_051274975.1 Planctomycetota bacterium
CATTGGCTGGCGAACAGGTTGCGTTCCCCACCCGATTCACACAACAGCCCGTTCACGATTCCACGCTTCAACAGGTGCGTACCGTGCCAGAACAAGAAAACACATCCTCACCAGCCAGCTCACGCGCAGAGGCTTGCGTATTGCACCAGGTGCACCCCACCACCCGTCCGCACTGCCGCGGGTCACACTGGTGGCTTGAACCGGATACAGCACACAAAGCAAAGCGACTAGCTTAGGAACCGGTTGTGCCGAGCTGTTCCAGCTCCCAGCCGGCACCAGTCTGCCGCAGCACGCTCAGGCTGGCCAATTCGACTGCGTAGGCGTCCCGTGGGGCCTTGGGATCTCCGAGTAGACTGACAATGGCTTGGCGCACGATGCCGCGGTGAGCGACCAGCAGGGCGTCGCCCCGCCACTCGGAGGCGGCGACCTCGGCGACAGCTGCCGAGACGCGCGCGGCGAAGTCGGTACGCAACTCCCCATCGGGGAAACGGTCAGTCTTGCCAGCCTCTTGATCGGCCCAAAACGTTGGGAAGGCCGCGTCAATCTCTTCGCGCGTCATGCCTTCGCAGGCACCGAACGAAATCTCGCGAAGGCGCTCATCGGCGCGCAGGGAATCGACATCGATCGCGACACCAGACGCGCGCAAACCGTCGACCAGAATCGAGGTCGACTCTGCGGCACGCGATAGCGGGGAGTGCACCACCTGGGCAAAGGGCACCCCTGCGAGCAGCGGCAGCAACGCGCGGATCTGTTGGCGGCCGACGTCCGAGAGCGCCACGTCATTCGCACCGTGGTAGCGAATCGACGACTGGCCTTCGGTTTCTCCGTGGCGCACAAGCCATAGACGTCGTTCGGACTTCATCGTAGATGAAGCCTCTGGATGAAGTATCCGGCGTAAATCACGCGCGGCTACTTCATCAGCTGCAGCACGATCACGGCACCGATACCGAGAACGACCAGGCCGATGCCGACCAACACGGCGCGGTTCCAACCGGCGTGCTCTTCGACGACCTTCTGCAGGCGGTTAGACTGGTCTTCGTGCGTGCGACGCAGTTGCTGCAAACCTTCATCGGTCGTGCGCTTCAGTTCTTCGACAGCACCGTCCTGGGCCTTGGCAATGTCGGTCGCGAGGCCCTTGAGCTCATCGGTGCGACGGTTGGCAAGGTCCTGAGCAGCCTTGGCCTGATCGCCACTGTGCCCGACCATCTTGTCCATCGACGTATGGATGCGATCCATCGTCGACTGAAACTCCAGGACCGTAGCGGCCGTGCGCTCGTCGGTCTTAGCAGCGCGATCGAGCGCCTTCTCGACACTCTCAAGCAAGTTCGGCAAGCGCGTCATCGTCGTCGACAACTTCTCACCGAGCTCGTTCTGCTTTTCCATCTGCTGCGACAGCGACTGCAGCGTCTCGAGCTGCTGCTGGCCGAGCACTGGCATCGAGCTGGTTGCGTCGACAATCTTCTGCAACTTCTCGTCGCTGGCGGCCTGCGATCCGCGCATCAACGCTGTCAGTTCTTGGAAGTGCTGACCGACTGCCAGCATGGCTTCCTCACGATCTGACATCTTGCGGGACGAACGGGTATCCGCCGGCTGGAACGTCGACGACACCGAGCGGTTGCCGTTGCGGGGATGGATCAACTCCGGCTCGATGCGCGAGCCGGTGGTAGCGGACTGTGGCGCCGAGTTAGTGGAAGTGGCCGCTTTGCCCGTGGAGGGCTTGCCAGCGGCCGAACTGCTCGAAGACGCGCTGCTCGGCTTCTCGATCCGGACACCCGAACCAGAACCCCAGCGACCCTTCAAACGTTGGAAGAATGAACCCTTGTTGACCATCGTGCCTAACGCCGCGTGACCAAACGCAGCGCCCAGTTGAGGTCGAGAACCGTGACTAGCGGCACCAGAGACCATCCGGGTGCGAAATCCACTAGTCGTTGACCCATCCGGTCCTCGACGAAGAGTCCGACACTACCGCATGTTCTCACCCCCGGGAAGGTGCGTTTTTGGTCATGGTTTCCGGGCCAGGGAAGGACGCCCGAAGAAACTCACTTGACCCAGATCGATTCATAGGTAGCTTCTTCGCCGCGCTTCCTCCAGACGACCTAGTCGTCCTGCCGAAGAGCAAGCAGTGCCAAATGGGGAGTTAGCTCAGTTGGTAGAGCGCCACAATGGCATTGTGGAGGTCATGGGTTCGATTCCCTTACTCTCCACCATTTAGCACTGCTTTGAGGAAATCTTCAGGACGCCCCCACGGGCACCTGAAGTCGCCCTAGGTAGCCGCTTGCGGCGCCTGGGCAAGGCAGGGTTGAGGCACGTGTAGCCTCCCCGGGTCATCCAGGATGACCTCCGACACCCCTCGAATGCCAACCTGATGGCGCTAAAATTGGCACCAGCGGAGGAGCACCGGGCAGGACGAGTGCTTGCCAGCCTAGCCCTCCTGCCTACTGCCCCTGCTTGCTTCGAGAGACCTCGGGTTCACCGGGGGCTCAACCGCGTGGTATCCGGAAACTCAATCGCGCTTCCGCAGCGAGAGTTACGCCGACCGTTTGAATGCCAGCCAGGCAGCGACACTATTTGGTCACCGACGAGTCCTGAGTGATCAATTCGATGCCAAACCGGCTCGGCCGAGTTTCCGGACACCGCGAGCTTCAGTGGCAGATCGGCGGCCATATGGGGCGATCATCGGCCCTGGAGCGGCTGACGTAACTACGCCTGCGGAAGCGCGATCGAGTTTACGGATACCACGCGTAATCAGACCAAGAACGCGCGTTAGTCCTCAGGCAAGTCCATGAGATCGCGGGTCGACCAGGGAACGGCACTACGTGCCCCTAATGTGCTCGTTAACAAAACAATCTCGTGCTCGGCTCCACGATTCACAGGGCTGCGTGATTGATCGCGCGAGTGCATCCCCGAAGAACTCGAAGACGATTGCTTCGCACTAGCCTTCGTCTGGGTAGCGAATCCGGAACACGCGCCAGGACGGGCCCGCGAACGATTCCCACCAAGTCGTCTGGTCCTTGCTCTCCCACTCGAGTTCGAGCCAGTCCGGCAGCGTCTTGCCCTTTGCCGTGTGGGACCACAGGGTCTTGAGAACCGCTTGATCAAGCGCGGTGCGAGGCTCGCCATCCTTGATGACGGCTTCGCCGAGCATCTTGCGACCGGGCACGACCTGGTGGTATTGCAGCAAGAACGATGGGTCGCCCGGCCGGATGAACCAGCGGGCCTTGCGCCGCTTTAGGATCGCCACCGCCTCGGCTGGATTCTGGCTGCACATCACCTCGAAGCTGTCGCGAATGCCATCGACACGTCGCTGGTAGCTAGATGCGATGATCGACTTGTCAGTGCCGTAGAGGATGTAGTGCGCGATATCCCACGGCGCCATGAAGGCGATGCGCTCGGCTTCGAGTTCGGACTTGGGTGCGAACTCGATGTTCTTGACGGCAGCGACCAACGCACGCCGTTGGGTTGCCGCGGTGTCTAGTCCTAGGTCGGTCGAGGCAAGGGTCAGCGATAGAATGTGCCACGCGGCTAGCACGGCTAGCAGCACGCCACCCGCAAGATGAAGGCGCTTGCGCAAGTCCTCGCGCATGCCGAAGCGACGATGCACGAAATCGAGCACTGCGATACCGCCACAGATCAACAGCAGCGGCTCGACAATGCAGAACATGTGGCTGAGCTTGACCTGGTCGACGACCAGCGCGCCGAGCAACACGATCGGCACGAACAAACTAACGCGAAGACTTGTCGGGATCTGCTTGGCCCAGATCAAGCCGAGGAAGCAGATGGGCAGCAAGTACAGCGTGAAGCCATAGACGAGCTGTGCCAGCCCGATGCCGTTGGCGAACAGCCGCTTGTATTCCGCGACGCACGGCCGTGCAAAGGTTGTGAACGTCGCCGCGCGGGCGATTTCGGCGGCGAGGGTTTCACGCAAGCCCGTGATCAGCAGGAACGGTCCCAATGCCATGACGCCGGCCACCCCCGCCGCGGCTGCGAGTGCCGGAATCGGCTTTTGCCACTTCGCCAAGAACACGCGCGTGCACCAAACCATGATCAGCAAGCCGAGCATCGACGCGCCCTGGAAGCACGAGATGCGATCCCATTCGAGAGTCAGCGCGCCGTTGCTTTCGATGAACTGTCCGGTCAACGCAACGACCACCGCGGCGCCAGCGAACTTAATCAGGTTGGGTAGCCGCTCTTCGATCTGTTCGCGGGTCGCAAAGCTGAGCCCTGCAAGGATCATCAAGCCATTGATGCCGAGCGCGATCATCGACTCGGCGTTGACCCACAAGCTGAGTCCCAACGCGACGCCCGCGGTGATCGCTAGTCGCTTGCCGGCTTTGCCGAGGATCAGTGCCATGCAGCCGAGCAGTGCGACGACGATGCAAAAGTCCTGCAGACTTTGATGATCGCCGTTGCCGAGCCTCGTCACTTCGACGCCCGGCCCGGACACGGCATACAAGAACGCTGCCAAGGTCGCCTGCCAACCGGGCAGGATGCGCCGTATCAACAATGCAAATGCGAGCACAGTCAGCGTCCCCATCAGCGGCCCTGCCAGCACCGCGCCGGTTTCGTATGGCCGCGCGTTCTCGTGCCACTTGGGCACAACAAAGTCGATTGCCCGAATCAACCAGTCCATCGGCAAGGACCACTGGATGTGCGCACCTTCGGGGTAGCCATCACGAGGCTCGAAGTCGGGATAGACCGGCGATTCGTCGAGGTTGTTGATGCGCACGAGCCGCCGCACCGTGTCCGCCTCCCGGATGTCGATGCCCTGAGCGTCGGTCGTCATGATCGACGGATACACGCGCAGTGTGGCGCCAATCATTACCAGCGCGAGCAGTGTCAATAGAGCGAACTTGGGGCGCGTGTCGGGCGGCATCGCCGTCATTCGAGCACAGCCGTCGGCCGACTGCCAGATGAGACTCGTCACAGGGTCCCCCTTGGGTATCCTGCCGTACGTGACTGACGAACCCCTTCCATCACTACGTGGCGTTCGCGTGCTCGTGACGGGTGCGACCGGCTTCATTGGTCGATGGGTCGTGCAGGCGCTAGCCGCGCTAGACGCAGACGTCGCGGTTGCCGTGCGCGCCCCGAGTCGATTGGCGACCATTGGCCCGATCGCGTGGCCGACGGATCGCGTGTTTACCGTGGATTGCGCGGTGCCAGGCGAACTGGCGCAGGCGATCTCAGCGTGGTCGCCGGCGGTGGTCTTCCACCTGGCCGGGTATGGCGTGGCCAAGGACGAACGTGACCCAACCTTGATGGCACGCCTGAACACCGACGTGTTGGCGGAGCTAGTCGATGCGTTGGCCCGATGCCCGCAACCCTCGTGGCGGGGACAACGTCTTGTGCATGCTGGCTCCGCATTCGAATACGGCGCGCTCACATCGCCCCTTGATGAAGCCGCAGAAGCAAAGCCGACGACGCCCTACGGCTGCAGCAAACTCGAAGGCACGAAGCTTTTGCAGCGCGAAGCGCAAGTTCGAGGTGTGGCCGCAGTGGTCGCCAGGTTGTTCACCGTGTTTGGACCGGGCGAGCGAGATGGACGGTTGTTCCCAACGCTCTTGGCTGCCTCGTCGCATCAAGACTCGCTTGCGTTCAGCAGCGGGGAGCAGGTGCGCGACTTCACGTTGGTGTGGGATGTCGCAGATGCTTTGGTTGCACTGTCACGATTACCCGCCGAAGCGTCACTGACAGACCGCGAGCCTTTGGATGTCGGGATCGTCAATCTGGCGAGTGGTCGGTTGCACTCCGTGCGCGCGTTCATCGAAGCCGCAGCGTCGGCGCTAGCGATCCCCCACGACCGCTTGGACTTCGGCAAGATCCCGCAAATGGCCGAGGATGTGGCCATGCTCCCTGTGCCGGTTGCGCGCCTTCAGTCCGCGGGCGCAACGCGGGTTTCGGGCGACCTGAGTGAGATGTTTGGCCGGGTCCGCAAGTGGCTTAAGCAGTCGAATAACGACGAATCCTAAAGTGGTGGGCTAGGCATTCGCACGGTACCACTCAATCGTCCGGTCCAAGCAATCATCGAACGTAAACGCTGATTGCCATCCCAGGCGGGTGCGAGCCTTTTGACAGTCCAAGAACTGCGCGCGAATCTCGTTGCTCGCTTCGTTGCGGATGATTGGCTCCAGATCACTGCGCCCCATGCGCTCGAGGATCTTGTTGACGACCGCGAGCACGTCCATCGGTTGTTCGGTCCCGAAGTTGAACGCTTCTCCCGCCAAACCATCTTGCTCAAGACGTTCGGCCAGCAGCAGGTAGGCTCCGACCGCGTCTTCCACGTAGAAGTAGTCGCGCAGGAACTTACCATCGCTGCGCACAATCGGTTGTTCGCCGCTGAGGGCCGCGCGAATCGTGCCGGGAATCAAACGGTTGAAGTTGAGGTCGCCGCCGCCGAACAGATTGCCGCAGCGAGTGATCGCGAGCGGCACGCCATAGGTCTGTTGGTACGAACGCGCGATCAGTTCGGTGCAGGCTTTGGACGCGTCGTAAGGGAACGTGCCCTGCAACGGCAGGTCTTCGGTGTAGGGCAGCTTGGCATGTTCGCCGTAGGCCTTATCGCTCGAGGCAATCACGACCCGCTTGACGAGCTTGTTGGCGCGGCAGGCCTCAAGCAGGGTCCAGGTGCCACGGATGTTGGCCTCGAAGGTCGACATCGCCGAACGGCTCGCAGTGCCGACGATCGTTTGCGCACCAAGATGGAACACGGTGTCGATCTCGTATTCGTTGAGGCCACGCACCATCGTCGCGTGATCTTCAAGTTCGCCGCGCACGACCTGGACCTTGTCGTAGTCGCCGGATGTCACCAGCAGACTGCGCGGCACCCAGTCCCGCACCAGGCAGGTCACCTCGGCACCCCGCGCGAGTAATTCACGGGTCATCCATGAACCGAGCAGCCCGGTGGCGCCCGTAATCATGACTCTGCGCTGCTTCCAGAAATCACTCATGCGTACCTTCTATGCCAACTACCCATCCGCCAGCTACCAAGTCTTCCACGGAGCGTTACCAGTGTCCCAGACCTGGTTGAGTGCCAGCGCCTCTTTGTGCGTGTCCATGCACTGCCAATAGCCATCGTGTTCGAACAGCGCTAGCTGACGGTCCCCCGCCAGCTTCTCGAGCGGGCCCTGTTCGAGCACGCAATCATCGTCGAGGTAGTCGAACACTTTTTGGTCGAACACGAAGAAGCCACCGCTGGTCAGGTCACTCATCATCGGCTTCTCCTGCCAGTAGTTGACGATGCCCTCACCGTCGACCTTGACGGTGCCAAACCGCGAGCGCGGGTGGAAGCCAGTGACGGTCGCGATCTTGCCCTTCTCGTGATGCAAGTCGACGAGTTTGCCCAGGTCCAAGTCACTGAGCCCGTCGCAGTAGTTGGCCAGGAAGCATGGCTCTTTGATCAGATGTCGGATGCGCGACAAGCGACCGCCGGTGTTGGTGTCGGCGCCGGTATCGGCAAACGTGATCTGCCAGTCCTCGATGTTCTCGCTGTCGCTTTCGAGCTGCTGCGAGCCCGAGCGGAGTTGCAGCGTGAAGTCGTTCTGCATCGCGGAGTAGTTGAGGAAGTACTGCTTGATCAGGTTGCCCTTGTAGCCGAGGCACAGCACGAACCGCCGAAAGCCATGGCGGTAATAGATGCGCATCAGGTGCCACAAGATCGGCTTGCCACCGATCTCGACGAGCGCCTTGGGCTTGAACTCGGTCTCTTCCTGGAGACGCGTTCCACGTCCGCCACAGAGGATCACGACTTGTTCGTTCCGCACTTCCATCATGAACTCTTGTTTGGTTCTGAGTCGCTGACGCCGAACGCAACGACATCACTTGGATCGTGTTCGGCTTCGGCACACGCGATGCACATCATCATGCCATCGCCTACGTTGACCACCGCGTGCGCGATGCCAGGCGGAACGTATGCGGCGACGGGTTGAGAAGCGAGCAAGTCGATGCGGTGTCGCGCACCAGTTTTCGGGTCGCACAGTAGCAGCGCGCCGTTGCCTTGCACTACGGCGAACCACTCGCCCATGCGTTCGTGGTAGTGGTTACCCTTCGCCTCGCCCGGATGCGCGGCGGTGCAGTAGACCTCGCCGGCGGGGAATCGGCCTTCGGTCTGGGTCGCCGTCAGGATCTTGTGCAGGAAGCCACGGGTGTCTTCAAAGCGCTTTTGATCGACGACGCGCACGCCCTCGAAGCCGGGCGGCATCGTCGGCGATCGCTTGGCAACGGCCTGCGGCTCGGCGTCTGCCACGGCGGCGGGCACCGCGGCGATTTCGGGGACCTCCGCCGGTGGCGGTGTTTGTTGCACTTCTCGGAACCACTGGCGCATCGTGGAACCGAAACGGTAGCGGCAGATGTTGCCAAGAAACTCGAACATCGTCTGACGACGAACATGCGAGGCGCCGCCGCTGCGCGGCCGGCCTTCGACATCGATCTCGATCACCCGAATGCCGAGCCACTTCGCCTTGAGAATGATCTCGGGGTCGAGGAACCAGTCGGTCGACTGCAACTGCATCTTCTGGAACGTCTCGCGCGAGAACATCTTTGGACTGCCGTTGATGTCGATGGCGCCGAGCCAGCCGAACATGACCTGCATCAGGCCGTTGTAGATGATCGAAACGATCTTGCGGCGCCAACTGTCGCCGCGGAACCGCCGGCGCACCTTGGCGAGAACGCGCTGCTCGCGCCGTTCCATCAGCCGGTAGACCATCACCACATCATTCGATGCAACCTGACCGTCAGCGTGCACGAAGCCAATAATCGGCGCGGTGCACGCCTCAAGCCCGCGAATGATTCCGGGGGAGTAGCCGGTGTTGGTCGCGATGCTGACCTTGGTTGCCGGCAAACCGTTTGCGATCAGTTCGTCGATCACGTCACTGGTGTTGTCGGTCGAGCCGTTGTCAACAAGCACCAACTCCAGCGCGACGCCTGCCTCTGCGAACGCGCGCACCAACGCTGGTGCGGTTTCGCCAATCGACGCCTCCTCGTTGTAGCACGGGATCGTCAGGGACAGTTCGGGGGCCTTCATGCGGAGAGGTATCGTGCGCGTAGAGTCCATCACATGGAGACGATGGACCGACGCAGAAACTTACCTCAGCTGCCGTTGTCGGGGACTGTGGATGTTTGCTTGGCGCCTAGACCATCGCGATTTCCGCGCCAAGCCACGGTCCGGTAACGGCGGATTGCCGTTGCAAACATCGCGGCAGTGGGATGCCAGTAGCCATCCCACGGGCGTTGCGCCCCAAGCTAGCACGACGCCGGGTCGAACGTTCGCCCGACCGCGCGCGTGCTCCGGTGACGCATCGCATTCTGGGGCCGTCCAGCATCGGGACGCAGCAAGCCAAGCTGCGCGAATGCTGGCGACTACCCACCCACTCACAAAGCCGTCGCGCGCTTGACACTGTTGCGGCGCCGCTTCCACCACATGATCACCAACAGACCACTACCGAGCAGGATGAACGTGCTCGGCTCGGCGATCGGCAAACTACCGATCGCTGAATCGGGTTCGCGCCCGATCGCCGCGCCAGGCTCGAGGCCGTACTGTTCGTATTGCTCGCTGCTCTCCAACACCACCGCGCCGCTGCCAGCGGTGACCAGACGATAGCGCGCCGCGAGCTGCGCACCTTCTTCGTCGCGACCTTTCACCACCAACTCACGCGCTTTGCGCGCCGCCCACATCCGCGCCAACTGGTCGGAAACTTGCACCGCGCCTGCAGGCTTCGTCGACGCACGTGTCAGGCGTCGTTCCGTATCGCCAAAGTCCGCGGTTTCGCCAACGATGTGGAAACGTTCAAAATCCTGGAGTGACGACCGCAACAACTCGATCGTACTGCCGAGCCGCGGCACCGTCACATCCTGCTTCCTCAACCACGGAATGTCTCGCAACACATTGCGACCTGCGTCGAGCGCCAACGCTGCGACCTCAACGCCGTTCGGAGCGGCCTGCCAACCGGCACTCTGCCACTCGGCCATGGCGCCATGCAACCAATAGACGCGCGGTTGACCGAGCGCCTGGGCTTCCTTGATCGCGGCAAGTAACGCCCGGCGCGCATCGACGCCGCCAGCGAATGGCCTCTGCAAGAACGCGTTCTGCGATGCGTCACCACCGAGCATCAAGTCGAGACGATGCGCGTCCTTGCCGACAACCAGAAACACGATGCACCGCCTTGCGGTTTCGGGGGACGCGGCGCAAATCCACTCGCGCAAGAATGCTGTGGGGTCGGGGATGACACGGGCGACCGACGACGAGGCTTCTAGCACGACGACGTAGGGAATGCGATCGTCGATGGCCCTCACCGCCGGGCGCGGCAGCAGCTGCTGCACGACAAAGCCATCGGCATCGGGGGCGCAGATCACTCGGTCCATGAGTGGAACCTCGATCGCCAAGGCCAACTGCTCATCACTGTAAGGCACGGTCTGCGCATCACCGACGCCGTGAATGCGCACCATGTGATCGGCAAGCCGGCCCAGCCCACAGTTGTGGCCGACGACCTGAGGCAACTGCAGCAGCGCCTTGCCGCCGCGCAAGCACAACGGCACCGTCAAGCCAATGCGCACATGCATTGGCGTCGCGTCCGAAACAGGAAACAGCCTGAGGCGCACGAGATCCGGGCCGATCTCTTGTAGCAACGCCGGATCGCGCATCTTCGCCACGATCGATTCGAATGCCTCTTCAACCTCGGACGCGGCCGCGAACGCAGCGGGACGTTCGATGCCGCTGATCCACAACGACAACGAACTCGCAACCGCGCCGGTCGGCAAACGAATGTCGAACTGCGCCTCGCCGACCCGCTGGCTGCGCGAACTGACTTCAATTTCCCAGTCGACCTTCGCCAGTGCGGCTTCGGGTTCGACCCACGCGGTGATGAGGCTCTTGCGCCATTCGAGCGAGGCTTGAACAAACGTATCAAGGACCTCATCCGGCATCACGCCATCGTCGAAGGCTTCGCCATGGGCGCGATGGAAGGCGCGGCGGGCGTCTCTTGCCAGCAACTTGCTCGTCGCCAGTTGGGCGGCAAACCAGAACGGCACTCCATTGGCGAGATGGCCACGGCGCCCCCCCGCGGGTTGACCCAACAACCAGTTCGCTCGATTCGCCCCCCGACTGCCCATCACACAAATCGATCGCTGCGTATCGATGTCCAGAGCGCGCAAATTGGCAGCCAGACTCTCCTCTCGCTGACTGGCGCCATCAAGTTCCATGACCTCGGCCAACGCTGTGAGCTTGCTCTGAATGGCATTGCGGCTCAAGGCGTTCACGACCTCAGTCGCAAGTGGCAACACACCGAGCACCAACAGAATCCACGCGAGTTGGATCGACGTGCGACCGCTTGCATGCCAGTCGCGCCACAGCTTGGGCAGCAACCTGCCCATGCCCATCAGCACGAAGTAGGGCGCGGCCGCGAGAATGCCTAGACCAACCACCGACATGGCCAACATCGCCGGAATCGCCGGTGCTTCGGCGAGGGCATAGAGCAGAGCCATGCCGAGCGTGAACCCAGTCGCACCGGCGCGCACCAACAACCGGCGCGACCCGTCGAACGCGCCAATATGCAGAGCGAAGTTGGCCACGACGGCCAGCACGACGGCGCCGACATGCCACCACGATGGAAACAGCGGCAGCATGTCACTGAGCATGCCGGTCATCAATTCGGCCACGATGCCGAACACCGGCACCACGGCGACGAAGATCGTCAAGCAACCCAGGTGCTCGACGGCGGCTAGATCCTTCTCAGCGATCTTCGCGGGCGATTGCTCATGGCTTTGCATTCCAAAGCCAGTGTGCCCGAGGGCTTCAATTGCGCAACCCCCGCGAACCCAGCCGGCGTCGAACTCAGGTGTCGTAGATGGCCGGCGGGTGCAAACCGAGCAGCGTGCGCTCGCGATCCGTAGTCGCTCGCCGTTGCGCCTCGACACTCACCTGGTTGCTGACATCCGATGGCAACAGGCGTTGCGCGATGTCGCGCCGACCATAGTTGGTCTGCAAGCAAAGCCGACCTTTGGAGTTGCTCGTCGGCAACCGGCAAATCGCATGCTCGCGCTAGAGCAGACGCTGCGGCGGAATACTGGCAGGACCAAGTTCCGACTGCTCGCAACAAGCTTGCTTGGCGATGTCGCCTCGGCTGGGTTCGCACGCAATGCACATGCGGCCAGAGAGCATGTAGCGAGCGGCAGGCTGCTTGGTGCAGCCCTCCTAACTACCAACCTCAACGTGCAGTGCCGGCGACACCAAGAAGCCGCCAGTGTTCACACCCGGCGCGCTGACCAGCAACTGCGCGTAGAACGTGAACCCCGCGAGGCCACCGCGCGGCGTCCAGTCCAGGTTGATGCAGCCGCCGAACTGGGTCAAAATCGAGCCGGCCCGCGGCATCATGATGTAGTCGGGCTGCACTAGCAGGTGGCAACCCGGTGCGCCAATCGATGCAAGCGGCAGCGGCGCCGACAGGCCAAATGACACCAGCAACATCGCCGGCCACGCTGGCGACTCGCCTGGAGTCGTTGGCTTCGTAGTCCATCCGACTCGGAACGGCTGGCCGACTTGCGGCACGCCGTCGGCGACGAAGTAGGGGGCGCCCGGGCCGCCTTCGGAGAACGTCGGCACGTCGCACGGCGTTGGAGCATGAATCATGCGGGCCCTACCGTAGGTCAACGGTGGCGGCATGAGGTGAAGCATGCGGCTGAGGTCCGGCGTCGCATCGACACTGATCGTCAGGGTTTGCGACAACGGCATGGCAGGCTGGGGCCCTGCAAGTTGCGACGCTACAAGTTGCGATACTGGGGGTTGCGATACTGGGGGTTGCGATACTGGGGGTTGCGATACTGCAGGCGACGAGAGACCTGATTCACTGCGTGCCACGAGCATGGCAACCACCAAGGCAGTGGCACCAGTGAGCACTTCGGAGAGATTCATGCAGGCGAGTCCGTAAGGTGAGGTGGGGCGAGTTCAGCGTTCTACGCAGCCCACCGCGCAAACGGCTTGTGCATCGCCAATCAATTCGCGTCACGGGCAAAGGTCGCTGGTCCTCTTCTCGCGTCCCAACCAACAGACCGAGAACCTTCACGTGAACACCTTACTCATCACCCGCTACGTCGCGCTCGTTGCGACGCTCTCGGCGACCCCGCTGTTCGCGCAATCCATCTCCATCAAGGCAGCCGCCAGCGGCGACTTGGTTACCACGGTAGACACAAGCAGCACCGCGAGCCAGCGCGCAGCGGCGGTCGATGGCACGGACCTAAAGCAACGGGCTACTGCTTGAAGCGATGCCCGCGCCTGTGCAAACGCCAAAGGAACAGACGGCGTTCCAAGTGCAACACGGCGTGAACTCGACGAGTGCGTCACTGCGTTCGATTGCTTGGACGGTCGGATCAGGAAACGACATGCCGTTCGCCAGCACCAGCACCAGCAGTGTCTTGGTGCAAATCACACTGAACCAACCGATAACGCTCGAACTCTCGTTCCATGCTTGGTGATCGCGTGCGCAGCCGCACCGACCGGCAAGGCCTGGATCGACATCGGCAACGAGGGCACCATCGACTTGCTGGCGACACCCGGCGCCATGCTGTTTGGGTTCGCGAACCACAACCTGACCGTCGCCATGCCAGCCGGCACAACGGAACTCATGCTCGGTGGCGATGTGCGCTTTTGGATCTCCGGCCAACAGCTTGACGACCTGCCGTTCTTGATCTTCGGCAACAACCGCAACCCCCAGCTGTTCCCGATCACACCTGGCTGCAACCTGCTGGTAACGGCAGACATCACCGTTCCGATGGCGGCGTGGAGTTACCAGCATGTGCCAATGGCGGGATTGAACGGCCAGCTGTTTGCGCAAGGCGCGATCCTGAGGCCACAGGCGATGTTCTTGGCGCCCGCCGGACTGTTTGCGACCCAGCGCGTCGCGATCGCGCTACAGTAGCGCCACGCGCGACTACTGCTACGTTCGCTGCCCTGCTACTTGCGCTGATCCTGGGGCGCGACCCAGGCTCGATTCGGCTTCAAGCCGAGTGGCCCGGGGCTGCACTCTTCGATGTGCTTGTTGAACAGCATCGAAGCCAGCGGATGCACAATAAGTGTTGCCGGCTGTTCGCGATGGGCAAGTTCGTGCAGTTCACGCCACAAGTCCGCGCGACGATCGGGGTCGAACTCGAGTCTCGCCTCGGTCGCGAGGCGGTCCGCGTCAGGGTTCGACCACTTACCATCATTCTCGAGTCCTTCGCTGTGCAAGAACTGGTGCGGGTCACCCCAAGAATCGAAGTGCTGGACCTGCAAAAGGCCGTGCCACTGGTTGAGCTTCTTGGCGGCGACCACCCCGGTGGATCCGCGGGTCTGCACATCAAGTTCGATGCCAGCCTGCTTGGCGGCCCCCGCGAACAGTTCGGCCATTCGACGGGCCGGCTCACTGCCTTGATAGGTCAGCAGCGTCATTCGCAACGGCTTATCATTTTCAGGATCGAAGCCCGCTTCGCGCAGCAGTTTTCGCGCGCCTGACGGGTCAAACGAAGTCGGTTTGAGGTCGGGGTAGGCGCGCGAACCGAACTTGGCGTGCGCCGCTGCCGGCCGGGCACTGCCGCCAAAGACCTTCTCGACTTCGGCTCGGTTGACAAGCATTCCCATTGCCTGACGCACACGAACATCGTCGAACGGCTTCTTCTTGCAGTTCCACAGGATGCGCCAGCAACCTAGCTTCGGGTAGTCGTAGACGAACTTCTGGTAGTTGCTGGCAAGCCTCGGCTGCGCCGCCAGTAGCTGATCGAGCTGAGGGCTGTAGAACCAATCGACCTCCCCGCGCAACAACGCGTTTTGCTGTCCCGCCGGATCACGGACCAAGATGCGCATGCCCTCAAAATTCCACGTGCCAGGCCGCAGAGTGCGACGCCAAGACCGTTCGTTGCGCGTCAACAGCAGTTCCTGGCGACGACGCCAGTTGCTCACGCCACCCGGATCGTTGTGCAACGAATACGGGCCCGTGCCCGGACCGCACTCTTCGTCGATCTGGGTTAGCAACGTCGCAAAGCGTTTGGAGTCGACGGCAGGCATGGCTTCCTTACCATCAAGCGCGCGCTGCACGCGACCGACGAAGAACGCCTTCTTGGCAACGATCCAGCCGAGGCCTACGGCTGCGAGCGCGGCAAAGTGGCGATCCTTGAAGTGCACCCGAAAGCGTCGTTCATCCAACGAATCGACTTTGGCCACACGCTGGAAGCACTGACCGACGTAGCCCAGCGGCAGGTGCCCCGCCTTGGCCAACGCCCAACCAAACAGCACATCGGCCATCGTGACCGGAACGCCATCGGCAAAGACGACTCCTTCGCGCATGGTGAACGTGCACGACAAGCCATCTGCTGCGACTTCGAACTCTTCGGCCAACGCGGGCCGGAGCTCCGCCGTCTTGGGATCGCGGTCGAGCAACGCGTCGTGCGTGTAGGCCAGCACCATGCGCTGACCGAGCAGGTCGTAGGTTGTAAACGGATTGACGTTGGAGGGCTCGCCAGTGGCGCCGCAGTAAACATGGCCCTGCGGCTTGCCGCCGAGGAATCCCGGCATCGAAGCACCCGCGGATGCGGCACCCGACGAACTGCTCCACATGACAGTCAGACCGAGAACAATGCTGAACAGCGCGAGCAGCACGATGAGAATAATTGGCAGTAGACGCATGAGCCGCGACCTGTGAGAGAGGACTGGCGATCGTATCAGCTACCCGCACCAAGACGGGCTGGATGCGTCACGATCGCGTACCACCGGCCAACATGCCCAACCACAACGCGAGTATGCCGACACTGTTCTGCAGCAACATGTTTACAGCGAAGACACCGAACTTGCGTTCGGCCAGCAACAGTTGTCCGTCGAGAGCGAACGCTGAGAAGGTCGTGAACGCACCGAAGAAGCCCACCAAAACGGCGGTCGCAACCGGACTGGGAGTGCGCCCGGGCACGATGGCCCCTTGGCTTAACGCCCAGCAGACTCCGAATCCAAAGCACCCGACGATGTTCACCACGGCGATCGGCCACGGCGATTCGCTCCAGATCTGCCGCAACAAGACCGTCAACAAGTAACGGCTCGCGGCACCGAGTCCGCCCGCACCAGCGACGGCCATAACAACTGTGATTTGCACGGGCATGAAGTTGGGATCGCAGTAGATGGGATGCGGCTACTTGCGCTTCGGATAGGTCTTGAGCACCCACTTGCGCCAATTTGCATCGAACGTCTCGCCGTCCAAATCGAACACGTTGAACAGCAACTTCGGCAGCATCTTGCGCAGTTGCTTGCCCTGCGCATCCCAGTCGCCGCTGTTCGGCACGCTCTTCAGCTTGTCGATCATCAGCCCCACCTTCTGCTCGTCCAGATGCATCAAGTAGTCGATGCGCGACCAGCTTTGCATGTGCGCGTAGAAGCCAAACGACTCCCAGTCGTCGAGTGCCGTCAGTTGGTCGAACGACAACGTGGCGCCTTCGTGCTTGCTGCGCTTCAGCACCTTCAGTGCCCACTTATTCTGGCTGGTACGATCGACCGACTCGGTATCCGAGATGAGCGCGTTGACGAACTTCGTCTTGATCTGGCGTGAGTAGTAGTGCGCGATGCCGGTCGAGAACCACAGCGGCAGCGGGTAGAAGTAGCCGCGATGGCCGTTGAGCATGTTCTGCCACAACGCGTAGTTCATGTGGCCGTGCAGGCCAGGTGCATCGAAACCTTCCATGCCCTCTTGCGAGATGCACAAGACCATCTGACCGGTCTTGTCATGGAAGTATCGCATCGAGTCGTCGGCCTTCGTGTCCTCGCAGAAACGGCTCATGTAGCGCGCCATGTCCGACTTCTTCTGAAACATCATCAGCAAGAACTTGTCGGGCAAGCCGAGGTATGGCCCCTTGCCGATCGTCTTAGAACCCTTGTCGAACGTGCTGTCCGTGACCCCCACCAACTTGGAGAACTCGGCATACGCGCGCTCGCAACGCTGGGCATACAGGTGCACGCGAACCCACGGGCTGAGCTTCTTCGGCTTCGACGGGAACTTGCGCCACTTCTTGTTGAGTGATTTGCACTCGGCGACAACGGCCTTGCGTTCCTCAGACACCTCCGGCCACGACGACGTCTTCAGGTTGAAGCCCAATCGAAAGTGCTCGGTCTCCATCCACAGCATGCGGCCCTCGCCAAGCACCTTATCGATGTCGGCCGTCGTGTAGTGGTCGGCCCAGGTGAACGGACCGTAGCCCTCCACCCCGAGCGCCTTCATCGCGGCGGGATCCTTCTTGGTGTAGGGATCGCCCTTCTTGAGCTTCTTGATCTCGTCATCGTCCTTCTTCTGCGCCAAGAGCGGCACACAAGCAGAGACCCAGATCAGTAGAACGTGGAGCAGTGAGCGTTTGGTTGAGAACAGCATCGTGGCGGGCAAGTGGGGTGCGCGAACGAAGTCGGTCGCATCGTCGCCAGCGAGCGAGGATGCGACAAGGGATCTTGCAGACCGGGGGATAGCACAGATTACGCAAGCTGTGGCCGGTACGCACAACGAGGGCGCAGGAACAAGCCCTACACCCTCGTCGTGTTCAGTAACTCCAGTTATTGCAACCCGAGTTCTGGCCCCAGGCTACTGGTTCGCCGTTTCCGGCTTCGGCTCGACCGGCGCCTTCAGAACGAGATCACGAAGATCCTTTTCCTTGGCACGCAGCTTCTCCCGTTGCACAGCAACCTTGGCGAGATCCTTGTCGAACTTCTTCAGCTTCTTCGACTTGGGACCGTTCTTTTCGATCTCCTTGTCGATGCGGCTGCGGATCAACTGCTCTTGAGCATCGATCTTGTCATAGCTGCCGAGAACCTTGCGCAACTGCTTGATAGCAGCCTTGGCGTTCTCGTCGTAGCAACGGTCGAGGTAGGTGAACATCACCTTCCACAACTGGGACTGCGACTGGTCACCGGGCAGCGCGCTCTTGTGATCGCCATTCGGATCAGCGAAGAACAAGTGCGGCACCTTCTTTTGCTTCTCGCCCTTCTTGAAGAGGTTGAAGAAGGGGTGCTTCTCGGTGAGAACGTTTGGCGGCAGCTTGACGCAGCGGAACCAGTGCGTGAGCAGAACCGTTTGCTCATTGCTGAGCGTGCGACTCATCATCGCGTGGTCCGTGCCCTTGCAAAGTTCGCACTCACGCATGATCAAGAGCGGACGCTTGTCGCCATCGGCAACCAGCATGTACGCCTGCTCGATCGGCAGCGCGCGATCAACTTCCTTAGCAACCGTGCGCTGGCCCGGCTTGCGCGCTGGAGTCGTCGGCTTGTAGACCGGGTAGGTCCACTCCACCTTCAGCATTTCCTTAGCTGTGCGACCGCGCGTAAAGTCGAGTGGAATACCTCCACCTCGAGCACCACCGCCGCCAGGAGCTGAAGGAGCCGCTGAAGAACCTGCACCACGTGGGGCCCAACTGGACCCGCCACCACCGCTTCATCACTGTGGGGCTGCAGGGCGAGCCAACACCATGGCCATCGCCGCACTGAGGGCGGTCACAAAAAGTGGTCGCAACATAGTTTCTACTCCTCTTGGATCGCCGCGAATCTGCGGCTTGGGCTGTCTTGGGCAGGCAGCCTTGATACGGGCACTGTATCGGCTCAAAGCGTGCGGGCAACCCGAGTAGAATCAGAACTTCGCCAGGACCTGCATTCCGCAAGGCCAAACGCCCGGACAGGATCAGGTTGACGGGGGTCGGCCTCGGGGCCACAATCTT
>JBNMND010000086.1:0-17909 GCA_051274975.1 Planctomycetota bacterium
CGTGAATGTGAGCCTGCGGCGCTTCGCGACGCGTCAGTTCGATCAGTTCGGTCAGGTTGCTGAGCGTGCCGAGTTCGTTGTGGCCATGCATCAACGCGACCACGCGCACATCCGAACCGAGTGCGTCGAACAACGTCTCGGGGGCGATGTCGCCGTGCTCCGTCACCGGCAGCTGCGCGCAATGGTTGCGAAACCGCGTCAGCAGCGTGCTGCATTGCAGCAGCGCCGGGTGGTCGCTAGAACTCATCAGAACGCGACCGGGCGGGCGCTTCGCTGCGGCGCCGACAATGCCGAGGTAGTCGGCTTCGCTGCCACCTGATGTGAACACCAGGCTGCCGCCAGCGACCGTGCCGCGCAGGAAGTCGCGGGCATCTTCGAGCGCATGCTTGGCCGGCGGGCCAAAGGCATGCGGGCTGCTGGGATTGCCGAAGGTCTCGTATTGAGCTTCGGCCATGTGATCGATGACGCGACGCGTGGGGCGAGTCGTCGCGGCGTTGTCTAAGTAAATGCGGCGGGCGCCGTTCATGCCGGGATCATGGCGAATCCGCGGCCCAAAAAAAGCCGCGGATTGCATGCTTGCCGACCTACTTCAGGGCGCGCGACAGCAGAACGATCTTACTTTCGGTCGCCTGCAGGTCGGAGGCGGTGATGAAGCCGCGCTCATGCAGCTTTTTGGAGTGCGCGTGGGCCTGTTCGGCGGCCGCCAGCTCCTGCTTGACCATCGACTCGATCGCCTTCCACTGGCTCATCTTGGTGCGCAGGCGGATCTTGGCGATGTCCATTTCCCTATTGCCCTGGGCGTGGCGAACGTTCACCTCCTGGATCTCGACATCGCCACGCAGCTCAATACAACGCGTGACCAGGTCGGCCAGCCCGTTGAGCGACGAAGCCGGAGCTTGGCGCGTGGTGTTGGCTGCGCGCGGCGGGTGGGTCAGGCCGCTGGCCTTCGTGGTCGTGGGCCCGGTGGCCGGTTGTCCGTTCCTTGCGCTAGGGTAATTCCCGTATGCGCTGGGGCTGGGTGGGGTTGGGCGGCTGGGTTGTCCCGCGAGGACAGGGTTGCGCGGGCTGGATACGCCAGTGCTCGGGCCACGGCGGCTGGGGCCGCTAGCGGCTGGCGCGTTAGCGCCAGAAGCCCTTGGGCTACGACCAGCGCGCGGTGCGCTCGGGCCGGGTGGGGTCGGCACTCGGCCATTGCGAGCGCGCGGTGCACTCGGGCCGGGTGGAGCGGGCTCCTGGGCGTAACGACTCGGGCGCGGGGCACTGGCCGCGGTTGGGGGTGTTGCGCTGCCGTGGCGACTCGCGCGCGGAGCGCTCGGACCAGCGGTGCTTGGGCCGGCCGGGTGACGAATTGCTGGCCCTTGATTGCTGCCGTGGCCTTTGGTGGGCAGACGCGTTCCGAAGTCACTCGTTATCTTGCGCGGAGTCCTGACCGGAATCGTCAGCTGCTGACCAATCCGGAGCATGCGCGGCTTCATGTTCGGGTTGCAGCGAATGATCTCTTGGACCCCTTGCCTCGAACCCATGTACTTCTTCGCGATTTTCTCCAGCGTGTCACCGAGCTGGACCTTGTAGAGGATCCGGCGGTTGTCGGCAGCGCTCGATGTGGCGATGGGGTTCTGGCTGATTGCCGCTGGCGCTCGCACCGGGTCGGCGACGCTGTTACGGCCACGGCGGGTTGGTGTGCTCGGCACGGCCAGTTGCCCTGCTACTGGGTCGATTTCGCCAGTCTGCTCGTTTAGGCGTCCGAACTGCACGTTGCGCAGTAGTGGCCTGCTCGGGATGGCTGGGTCCACCGTCGGTGCCGTCCCTGGGGTGAACTCGCCATTCTGCTTGAAGCGCCCGGAATGCCAGCCCTTCGGTGGTGTGGGTTTCTCCGAGTCGCGCAAGGCAGTGATCTCGCGGCGCAAGCGATCGAGCTCCGCCTTGAGTACGCGGACTTGCGCGCTCACTGGGTCCTTGCGCGGCGACTGCGCGACGGCGTCTTCGACACCAAAGGTGCCAGCGCACAGTGCTATCAGTACCAGAGTCGACGCGGCGCGCGTCCAGCGACTCAGTGGGGAATGTGAGCGACTAATCACTTCGTTTCTTTGCAGCATCATCTCGAGCCTCCGAAACAACTCGGACCTACGTTGGAAGATCGTTGCTACCAGCGCTCCGCCGGTTGCAGGATCGGGGTGGGTGGAAAGGGTCATCATGCATCGCACGTAATCGGCGACGGATCCTTCTGCGGCGGCGTCATCAGCCAGCAGTTCGCTCGTGAAGCGAAGTTGGCGTTGCAGCCACCAGTAGAGTGGGTGCCAGAACAGCAGCGGTCGCAGCAGCGCCGCTAACAGGCGGGCGCGGGTGTCGCCACTGGTCAGGTGGGCGCGTTCATGCAGCAAGATGAAGCGCGTCTCATCGGTTGGTTGGGCGAGCTTCTGCGGCAACACGATGGTTGGCCGCAGCAGGCCGAAGCAGAACGGTTGCACCGCTGCATTGACGATGCGAAGGCGCGTTCCTGCCGGCAACTCGACCAGGCCGGTGAGTTCGCTCGGCGCGTGCTGGCTCTTGTTGAGAAGGCGGCGCAGGTGCAGCCAACCGACCAAGAGGTGCAAGGCAAACAGCATCGCGCCGATTGCGAGCGCGCCTGCGAGCCATATCGACAAGTCGATTGCATTGCTCGCCGCGGGGTGCGTCGGTCCTGGCGTCAGTAACGAGCTGGCCATGCGTTCGGCGCGCGAAGGCATGGCTGGTGGCGTGACGCTTGCGTCGGCAGTGTCGTTCGGTTGCTTCGCGTTGGCTTGTTGCAAGGCGGCGAACATCAGCTCGTCACCTGTAATCGGTGTCAGCTGGGTGACTGGGAGCTCTGGCTGGCCGTTCGGCGTTTGCGTTGCGGTGCCCGGATTCTCTGCGCCACGAAGGTCGATGCCAAAACGCGGCATCGGCACGATTGCGACAACTAGGTAGCCAAGCACGGCGAGCATCGCGGTGCTTGCCAGTAGGTTCTTGGTCGACAGCGAACGGCTGTAGCGCACCAGCAATGCGAACATCGCGAGTAACACCGTGGTGCCGACCAGTAACGTCAGCCCATCGTCGCGCACGAGATTCGTCAGATAGTGGAAGGCCGAACTCATCGCTTCCTCCGTGGCTTCTGCTCGTGCTGCGCCAGTAGTTCGCGCAGTCGCGACAACTCATCTTTGCTCGGTGGCTTCAGCGCGAACGCACTAGCGACCAATGCATCAAGCGCGCCGTCGAAGACTCCATCGAGCACGCCTGACAGCAGGTTCTCGTTGGTCTCGTCGCGCGGCATCTCGGCGCGATAGACAAACGAACGGCCGCGCGTTGTGTGCGAGACCAGTCCCTTGTCATCCATGATGCGCAGGAACGCTTGCACGGTGTTCTGCACGATTGGCAGGTGTTCGCGCAGGTGTTCGTAAACTTCGCGAACGGTCGCCTCTTCGTGCTCCCAGAGCACCTTGAGGATCTGCAGTTCGCGTTCTGTCGGTTCGAGTTTGTCCATCGCCGGCTGTTCTCATCGGTTGATGAGGAGCTTAAGCTTAATCAGTTAAGCGATGGCGTCAAGCGGCTCTGGCGTGGTTGTTTGCCCGGATTGGACCCAGTCGTCTCGGAGTGCTCGGATTGCTTCCGGGAAGAGCAGCAGATCAAGATGCGGCCGTAAGCCTCTGCGAGTGCGACCGCCTCAGCAGTCGATCTTGTACTTCTTCAACTTCTCGTAGAGCGTCGAACTCGCGATGCCCAGCACCTGCGCTGCACGCGACCGAACCCCGCCGGTGCGAATGATCACTTCGGCAATGTGCGTTCGTTCAACATCTTCGAGGGTTGGCAGTCCCGGGGTCACGCGGTCATTGATGTCGGTCAGTTCGGGTGGCAAATGACGCTGCGTGATCGGTTGGTTGCCCGCTTTGGCGGCCGCCGATTCCAATGTCAGCCGCAATTCGCGTACGTTGCCTGGCCACGAGTGTTGGGTAAGCAGTCGCTTGCAGCGCTCAGTCATCAGTCGTGGTGAGCCATCGGGGCACGTGCCAAGGCTGGCCAAGAACAGTTCGGCAAGTGCGAGCACGTCGCGTGCGTCATCGCGCAGTGGCGGAATGGCAATGGGTTGGCCGTCGATGCACTGTCGAAGTTCCGCAGTCCAAGCGTCGCCGTCAGTCGGTACTGCGGATGCTGCAATTACAACGCGTGCCTTCGAAGTGTCGGTGCGTTCGTGGATGGCTTTGGCGAACTCTTGTTGCAGTTCGATCGACATTGCTTCGGGGTGTTCGATGAGCAGTGTGCCGCCCGCGGCTCGTTGCATCAGGCCGAGTTGTTGGCCGTTGCCGAATACATCGAGTGGCTGCATGTCTGGCAAAGACTTGCTCGCATTCCAGCTGACGAACGGGTTCGCGCGCCGTGTGCTTTCGGCATGCATATAGCGCGCGAGGTCCTCGCGTTCGGTCCCTGATTCGCCGACCAATAGCACTGTCGTGTTGTCGGCGGCGCAGGCACGCACGAGTTCTCGCGCGCCTTGCAGTCGCGTGCTGGTTAGCAGCGCGTTGTGGCCAGCGGTGCCGTGGAAACGCAGGCGCTCGAGTTCGTCGCGCATGCGTATGTGCTCGAGGGTTTCTTTCATGCGATGCCAGACGACGTTGCCAAGCGACTCCGCCAAGCGGAGCAGCTCTTGGCCCGAGGGGGCGCCGTCGCGTGGACCTTCGAGCACCAGCAAGCCATCGCTTTGCTGGCCGAGCGGAATTAGCAAGCGTTCGTGTTCGGTGCCGGCTTCCTCTGTCTTGAGTAGGTGCGGCTGTCGGATGCGGCGCGCGTCGGTGATTGCTTGTTCGGTCAGATACGGTTTGACGTCTTCTTCCCTGCGGCTCGTGATTGCCGCCAGCGTTTCGATCTTCGAATCGCTGTGGAATCGGGCCAGCCAACCGGATTCGCGATTGGTCAGGTTGAGCGCCAGTTCGAGTAGCGGCTCTGCAGCGTGGGCGAGGTCGCCAAGGTCTGCGAACGTCCACTCGATGCTTTGCAGGATGCGCGCCGCGGTCGCCGGGAAGCTGTTTGGCGAGGTCGTTAGCGGCGCCTCTTCGTCGGCGATCTCGCGGGAGATCACGACCGTGCCCGCTTGGTTGGTAGAGACCGGGGCTGGCTGGCAGCGAGCCTCGATTACCAGTTTGGTCAGTCCGATACTCAGCTGCTGGCCAGCGCGAATTGGTCCCTGGCGGGCGGAGCGTCCATCGATCTGTGCGGGGTTAGCTCCGCCCAGATCCTTGAACTGGAACGCGTCCCCGACTCGGTCTAGCCGGATGTGGCGCCGGCTGACGGTGGGGTCACGCAGGGTGATGGAGCAGTCCAATGCACGCCCAATGGTCCAGCTGGTGCCAGTCAATGGGATTGTGCGGACGGAGCCGTCGCCGAGGATCAGCAAGCGATAGTGGGGATTTGGCGGTGCTGTTGTCACAATCGGGGCGGGAGAGGGGTCTCCGATTTCCGGACACTACCGTAACGACTGTAGTAATGCAGCGGAAATCGGTGATTACGCGGTTGACCGGGTGGCCCGGGCACAATTATAGTCGGCGACTAAGAGATGAAGAAGATGGCGTCAAGTTGACCGTCGACGGATAGCCCCTTCGTTACCGCTCCCGCTGGGTGCGACTTTGGCTGGCGCTCCCCTTGGGCCTTTTCCCTGAGGCGTGGGCGCCAGCGGCCAGATGTGGGCGCCAGCCGCCTAAACCCAGCTGCCCAAATCTCGGAAGCCAGCCTCCGAAGGTCGCGCCAGCGGCTCAAACCTCTGAAGGTGGCGCGGCGAACAGCCGATAGCTTCGGCATGTGGCTGTGGGTCAGTGTCGGATGGTGTGCGTTGGCGCTTGCGGGCGTCGTTCTACACCACCGTTTGCGGAGCAAATCTTCGCGCTATCCGCCTGAGGTCGCGGCGTTTGTGCTGCAGCTCGAGACCGAACTCGCGGCGGCGCACCCGGGCGTGCAGTTCTTGGGCATGTTGCCGGATCGCTTCGCTTGCTTGATGGAAGTCGACGGTCAAGAGACTCCTGTTGGTCTCTACGATGCGTTCCGCCACGCCGAGGCCTTTCCTGAGAGCTTCACTCGTATGACCGTTCAGTTGGTTGACGACATCCGCGAAGTTGGTTTGGATCGTGCCGACGAACTTGAGTTCGCGACGGCAGCCCAGTTGCTGATGCCGCAAGTTCGCAGCAAGGCCTGGCTCGATGAACAGGGCACGTTTGGCGATTCGGGGCTCGTCCATACGCCGATCAATGATCAACTGGTCACGGTCTATGTCGTCGATGACTCCAGCTGCATGGTGTTCTTGTGCCGAGCGCACCTGAAGCGTTGGCAGAAGGAGGTGCAAGACCTGCACAACCTGGCGCTGACCAACTTGGCGCGACTCGGCCGCAATGGCATCGATGACGTCAGTGCCGAATCGGTGTTGCTGCAGTCGGGCGATGGCTTTGACGCCTCACGCCTGCTACTGATCGATCAGCAAGACGGCTTGTTGGTGGCGGTTCCGGATCGCGACACTTTGTGGGCGGGGCCCGAAGAAGGTCAGGACATTGACCAGCTGATGTCCGTCACGGAGCAGATTGCCGACCGTTCGCAATACCCGGTCTCGTCGCGCCTGTTCCGCGTTAAGGACGGTCGTCTCGAGCCGGTGCCAGAGTCGCGCTGACCTCGATGGTCGTCGTCTCTGGTACGGTGAATTGCTGGCTGCGTTCCGGCAGCAGCGGGTCCTGCAGTTCGTAGGTGCCCGCACCGAGCTTCAGGCTGGTGACCTTGCCGCGCCGCAACGTCAAGCTGGATGTGTCGTGGCGCATCGGCAGCCATTGACGATCGTCGACGCGTTGTAGGCGCATCGGGCCGGCGCGCTCGACGTTCGTGGGCAGGTTGAACTGCACGTCGTGCACGAGGCCCTGCAGGCTTACGAGTGGGGTTTGACGGCCGTTCTCGCTGGCTACATCGAGCACCTTCTTGGCGATGTAGCCGTGGCGCGCATGCTCTCGATTGGACGCCAGGGTGACGGTCAGTCGGGTGCCTAGTTGCGCGTCGGCCGTGACCACAAGCGAATTGTCTTCGCCAAGCGTGGCTTCGCTGAGCGGCAGCCAGCGGAACTCGCCACCGGTGAGCGTGTGGAACGTGGCGACGCCGGCGCTGCTGTTGCCTTGCAGTGTTGGCGCGTCGTGCACATGGATTGTAACGGTCGCCCGGTCGCGAATCCGGTCATCAATCGATGGCACCTGGCTGGTTTCGATCCCGGCAACTGGGGCGAGGCGTGCTGGCGCGGCCGGCTGCTCGAGTTGTGGTGCCTCGAAGCGATCTGCAGCGCCCGGCAGGGGGTCGCGCCCGACCGCCAGAATCAGTGCGTAGAGCACGGTTCCGAGCGCGGCAGCGATGAGCAGCGAGATCAGGATCGTGGCGAGAGTGCGGATGGTTCGGGCTCCTTGGGGGAGCCACTACCTTAACCGCAGGCCGAAGCGCGCCGCTAGATTCGAGCGAGGCGGTTCTGGCAGTGGCGAACTTAGCCGCCCCTTCTGCCGCCGCCACCGCCGCCACCGCGGTTGCCGCGAGCGCCACCGGCGCCACCACCGCGGTTGCCGCCGGTATTGCCGGGGGCATTGCCGTTCGGCGTCGGGTTCGCAACGATTGCGCCGGCTGCAACCACCACGCTCTCCTCGCCCGATACGGCGACTTGCTGGGTGGTGGGGGCGCGGTTGCTCGGTTGCATCACGAGCAGGTAGCTGCCCGGTGCTACCGTGGCAAACTCGAAGGCGCCGTCGCGGAGGCGGCCTCGCACGGCGTTGTTCTCCCGCAACCAAGTGCCAAGGCTTTCGGTCGGTGCGACCGTCTGGTTCGGGACCAGGGAAACGCTGCCGCCGATCGTCTTGATATCGGTGGCGTCGGCGGTCGTGATCGTGCCCTTCAATGAGCCGGTTTGCACCGAGAACGTGCGGTTCAGGGTGTCGTTGGCGAACACTTGCACCTGCTCGGTCAGCAGCGCGCTGCCACGACGACTACTCAGGATGCGTAGGTCGTAAAGGTCGGCCGGCACGTCCTTGATCTCGAACTCGCCCGAAGCGGAGACCGTGGCGTTCAGCGTGCGGGAGAACCAGTTGAAGCCGCCGCGACCGCCTCGGCCGCCGGTTTCCGGCTGTGACGCGCCATTGTCTTGCTTCTTCAGTTCGACCCGGAAGCCGCTCGCGTTGTTGCCGTTGTGCAGCACGTTGCCGCTCACGATGCCGAGCTGCGGGCGAACGAGCGCCATGTTCCATTGCGCTTCCTGGCCGCCGCGCACGGTGATGTCCGCTTGCAGTTCGCCGGTCATCAGGCCCGGGCCTAGCTCTTGCATCATTTGACGCGTTGAGCCGATCCAAGTGCGGACGACGTAGTTGCCGCTGTTGAGGCCGTCGAGCCGGTAGCTGCCGTCCGCTTCGACCTTGCCGGTCTTGAAGCTGCTGCCACCGCCGCCACCGCCGCCGCGGCCCCGGCCAAACATGCTGGCCATGCCGGTCATGCCGCCGCCTTCCGCGATGATCATGGCGCCAACACTGACTTCGCCGACGTCTTCTGGGAGCAGGCCGGACACCGTCCCGATAATGCTGCCGAGTGGCTTCAGGACGAGTTCGAAGTTGGAGCGGTTGGCGTCGAGTTGGAAGGGCTCGCCGCGCTCTTGGGTGAAGCCTTCGGCACTGGCCGTCAGGCGGAAGACGCCGCGCTGCACATGCTTGATGATGAACAAACCGTCATTGTCCGTCTTGACCTTCATCGACAGCGCCGAGCCGTTCGTGCCGCGCATGAACGCTTGGGCGATGCGGTTGAAGTCCATGCCGCGACCGCCGCGACGACCGCCGCCTTGTTCGTTGCCTTGACCGTTCGCGGTGTTGCTGGCTTCGTCGAGTGATGCCGAGCGCAGTTCGACCTCCGCGCCGACAACTGGGTCACCGTAGTCGTCGATTACCACGCCGCCGACGTAGACGCCGGGGTCGACGGTGACCGTCAGGTCGGGCGCGGGAGTGCCGTGACGCACTTGCACTTCGGCCGACTTATGGCGCGCGAACTCCGGTGCCTGGATGTAGACCTCGTAGACGCCTTCTTGGAGGCCGTCCGCTAGGAACTTGCCGTCAGGGTGTGCTTCCGGCTTGTCGCCGTTTTGGTCGCCGCCGCGTCCGCCGCGTCCGCCGCGCCCACCGGTGTCGCCACCGCGACCACCGCGTCCGCCGCGCCCACCGGTGTTGCCACCGCGACCGCCGCCTTGATTACGCTGACCGCGCATTTGCTGCATGACGCGGTCCTGCGTCGCTTGATCGAGGTTGCCCTCGCGGAACCGCTTCATCACATCGTTGAGGTCGAGTGGCGCTTGATTCGGATCCGGCAGGCTGCGCAGTCGCACGGCGTTCATCGCGTAGCTCGTGACCGGTTCGCCATCGGGGGTCATCACGATGCCCGTGATGCGCAAGCCGTCGGCCATCGCCACCTGGATCAGTTGACCCAGCTTGACGTCGATGCCTTCTTGCTTGTAGTCGAGGAAGCCCTTGGCCTTCGCCGTCAGTTCGGCTGGCGCGCCGGGTAGGTGCTCGATGAAGAACCGTCCAGTCTCGTCGGTCTTGGTGTTGTGGTTGCGACCACGGCCGAATGCAGCGCGCATCGCGCGCATGCGATCTTCGGGGCTGGTGGTGCTTGATTGGCCAGCAGCGTTGCGCTTTGGCGTACTTCGCAGCGTGACATCAGCGTTCGCAATCGGGCGGCCCGTTTCGTCGCGCACGAAGCCGGTCGCCTCGAAGCCGGGGCCAAGTTGGATGTCCGGAACATCGAAGACCTGCTCTTCGGCGACCTTGAAGCTGCGCGAGCGACCCGGCGTGTGCATCTTGGCCAGTGCCGAGATGGTGAAGTCGGGGGTGCCGTCAGCGGGAACGTTCGGGAACAGGTAGTAGCCGTTGCCGTCTGTTTTCAGCGGCGGCAGCAGTTCCTCGCGGTTGCGCTGCCAGCGCAGTGGATTGCGGCCATCGGGTTCGATCGTGATCTCGGCGCTGGCAACTGGGTTGCCGTCGAGGTCCGTGACGCGTCCGCGCACTTGGCCGCCGGACTTGAGCACGACGTCCTTCAGGTTGACTTCGGCGCTGCCTGCGGTCTCCGCGTTGATGAGGATGTCACCGACTGCTTCGGTAAACAGGCCAACGGCGTAGCTAGTGTGTTTGACCTGCAGTGACACGCGCAGGTTGCGGAAGGCCTCGCCCTCGAATGCGAACAGGCCCTGCTCGTTGGTGATGACCGGCTCGGGAATGCGGCGCGGTCGATTGCCGCGACCGCCGCGACCGCCTCGGCCACCGCGACCCGTGTTGTCGCCAATCTCCAGCCAGACCTGCGCGTTGGGGATCGGCTGCAGCGACTTGTTGACGACTCGGCCGCGCAAGATCGCCTGGATCCGCGGCTGATCACTGCGAACTGCAGCCGCGGGGGCCATCTCGGCGTTGGTGCGCTCGATAGCTTCGCCTTCGACACTCACCGTTTCCGGTTCGTCTTGTGAGCCATCGACTTCTTCGGAGGCGTCCCAGTGCATCACCGGAGGAGCGTCTGGCTCGCCAATCAGCTGGGGCAGGTAGAGGGCTCCTGCTATCAGCGCGAGGACCGCGACGATGAGCAGGATGATGTGTGGCTTTTGCATTTCGGCTTGGTGGCGGCTGGGTTGGCCGTAGGTGACCTACTACGAGGGGCCGTCGGGTTTGCCGACAGCAAGTCGCTGTAACAGCTGTGCACCGCGACGCCCTTGTTGCGAATGGCCTACTACTGCCCGATTTGCAACGGCAGCGCCTGGCTGGTTCCGAGCGCGCCGGTGGCCGCGAAGCAGATCGTTTGGGTGGTCGCGTCGAGGATCGGGGCGAACCCTGGGTTTTGTACCGTCAGCGTCGCAACACCGGTGTTACCGAACGTCAGCGGCACGAGCACCGGGCTCGCGGAGAACGCCGCATCGATCAGCAGTGGTTGTTCGAAGCCCGGGACCTGGATGTTTAGTGGTCCGGCGGGCACGGTTGTGGCGAAGGCCAGCAGGCCAATGCCGTTCGCGGGGCCGTTCGTGGTGGTTAGCGAAAACGTGCCAGTGGCGATCGGGTTGGCCGCTGAGGAGGCCAGTTCGGGACGGCGCGCCGTGACCGAGCGGATCTGGCTGATGCTGACGTAGTCCGTCTCGTGCACAAGCAGCTGGCCAGCGACCGGTTGGAAGGGTTCGAAGATCTGAGGGCCGGCGGTCGTTCTGGTGAACTGCAGCACGCTGCCGTTGAGGCCAGAGCCGGCGTAGTTGATCAAAGTCGGAGCCAGCGTGGCGTTGTTGCCTTCGGCGTCGTTGATCTCGCCAATGTGGTTGTTGAACCAGTCGACGAAGAACAGGTCGCCGTCGTCGTCGAATGCGAGGTCACTGGCGGCGTCGAGGCCGGCGATGACGACCTGCGCGTTGGCGACGCCGAGCACACTGTTGGCGGCGATGGCACTGTCGATGACGGTGCTGGTTAGTCGCAGCAACGACACAGTGCCAGCGGGAGCGGGGAAGGCAGCTGGCGACGTCGCGTAGTAGACGTCGCCACCGAGGTCGACAGTCAGAGGGCCTGAGGCGCCGGGGAACTGTGCCAACAGTTGCGTCTGACCGGTGATCAAGTCGACGAACATCACGTCGTTGTCGGGCGAGGAGAAGCCGCCGGTCTTTGCCGATACCAGCGCGCGGTTGTCATCGAGCATCACTGCGTCGTAGTTGAACGGCACGGTCGCGATCAGTTGCGGTGGCAGGCCGTTTAATGGCACGCTCCAGATGCCGCCGTTGCTGCTTTCGCCGAACAGCACCTTGGTGGCGCCAACGGGTGTCGTGAACGAGCCGAACGTGTATGAGCCGAAGGTCAGCAGGCTTTGCGGCAGTGAGCCATTGGTGGCATGCGTTAGATCGAATCCGTCGAAGTAGATGCGACCGGTATCGGTCGTCAGCACGTTGGTCGTGCCAGCGGGAAGCGACGTCGTAGTTGCCGTGAAGCCTTCCGTCAGTTGTTGGGAGGCGAGCTGGGAAACAGTCAGGGAGAGGGTGGCCGCAGTGGCCAGGAGGGTCGTGCGCAGCATGTTGCTACAGGTCCTTTTGCAATCCGTCGCAAAGACGGGGGCCGTCACAGGGACGGGAGGGATGCCGCATTCGTTGCGGGGGCCATGGCACGTTCGAACTGCTCGCGCCCCAACTCTTTGGGGTGGTGCGCGGGCACTTGCAACTGAGTGAGACTGCGCGGAGCAGGGCTCCTCGCGTCGACAGAAACGTAGACATGACACCAACTCGACGTCTTTCGCGTCGCGAATAGTTTGGCGGAACAGTCCGGTAAACCGAACTCACTCACCGCGGATGTTCTGGCTTCCGGATCTACCTACTTGCCCGCCTTCCCAGCAGCGCCAACACGGCGCTACCAGTGGCTATTCGGACGTTCGTACTCGGTCACAGCTGCGGGACAGCGCCGGTATCACACCGGACTTCCCCGCGAGGAGCGCCGGGGAGCCTAGTTGTCGTGATGCTCAGGGGCAAGGCTTGCGTGAATCGTGCGAACTCATGTTCGGATGTCTTGGTGTCGGGGCTTGCCCAAGGCTGCTTCGCGGCCGAAAACAGGGATCTCGGCTTCTCCGAATCTTCCATGTCCCTGCTGCATTCGGTTCAACAACAAGCATCTCGCAACGGCCTGAACTTGTTTGGGTTGGTGGATGCCAAGCGCTTCGACGGTTGCCAGCCGCGCGAACAGCGCACGGACGCGGTGCAGCCCGACTGCGGCACGATCATGGTTTTCGGAACGGCCGGGCGCTCGTTGCGGTTTGAGTCCCAGCGGCAAGACCGGCAAATCCCGCAATCGATGACGGACGATCAGGTCGATGAGTTGGCAGTGGCCGGTGCGATGTCGGCGGTTGCCGACCTGTCGCAGCACGGTGTGCGTGGTCAGCTTCTGGACGCGCGTCGACCTCGCATCAACTTTGGCCAGCTTGCCGAAGCCGCGGGGTTCGGGATTGTGTCGCCGGTCTCCGGTTTGTTGCTGCATCCCGAGTTTGGACCGTGGGTGCGCGTTCGGGCCGCGGTGCTACTGCCCGGGCAACCGTTTGGTGCGATCGTCGACGCGTCGATCACCGATCGCTTTCGGCCGTGCTCCAGTTGCCAGAAGCCGTGTGTCGCCGCTTGTCCGAGTGCGGTGCACGATGGCTTAGGCAATACCGATCCTGGTCGCTGCGCGGACAGTCGCAATCGCGGTGGTTGCGATACGGGCTGCCACAGTCGCATGGCGTGCCCCGTTGGTGCTGAGCACGCGGATCAGGCGGGGCCGATGCTGCACGCGCATTCGGTTGGCCTCCGCACAATGCAACGTTGGTTTGGGCTGGGGTGGTGGCGCATGGTGCCGCGCATGTTCCGGGGGCGACCGCGAGCTTAATGGCGAACGAGTCCGGGCAGCGAATCGTCAGTCTTGTGCCAAGCACCACGGAGTCCGTGTGTGAACTCGGCGCCGTTGCACGGTTGCTTGCTTGCACGTCATACTGCACCGAGCCGGAGCCAGCGTTGCGTCACGTGCCGCGCATCGGTGGCACCAAGAATCCGGACCTGCAAGCGATCGCTTCGTTGGATCCCGACCTTGTGTTGGCCAACGCGGAAGAGAATCGGCCTGAAGACATCGAGTGGTTGGTTAAACGCTTTCCGACGTTGGTGCAGACGCCTCGCTCGATTGTCGAAGCTGGCAACGACCTACGTGTCTTGGCGACCAGGCTCGGCTTACTAGAACAGGTCGAGCCGTTCTTGTTGCGTATCGAAGCGCAGATCGCTGCGGCCGAAGTCGCCGCGTTGACCAAGCCTCCGTTGCAGGTCTACTACGCGATTTGGCGCATGCCCTGGATGACGATCAATAGCGACACGTTCATTCACGATGTGCTGCAGTTGTGTGGGGCGACGTGCGTTGCTGCCGAGGATCAGGCGCGCTATCCGCACATGGAGCCGATCGATGCGGTTGTGCGCGGCGTCGAACTCGTTCTGCTCGCGAGTGAGCCGTGGGAGTTTGACGAGAGCCAACGTCAGCAGATTGCTGGCGCGAAGTTATTCGGCGATGCGCGGGTCGCCCTGTGCGACGGCCGTGACTTCTGTTGGCATGGAGTGCGCATGGCGGATGGGCTTGGACGTGCCCTTGCCGCGATCCGCGGCGCGCTCTAGCCAGCTACCGGGATTCGCCACGGGGATTCGCCACCACCTGGATCCGCAGCGAGCGTTCGTCAACTCGCGTGCGAGCGGTGCTTCGTTAAGTCGATCATCGGCGAGCCGATTGCCTCCACGATGAACTCGGTTTGCGCGTCGAGTTCGGGCTTGGATTTCGTATTGGTGCTGCGTGCCAAGACCGAGCCGTCGCCATCCTTGATGATCAAGAAGTGCGAGCCGTCGTCGCCGACGTGCGGTACCAGATGGGAATCATCCTTCACTGCTTTGCGCAGGTGTAGGAGTTCGTTCTGCGTCATGATCTTGCTGTCGTTGCCAAGACCGCGCAGGACGATGTCTCCGTCCTTGCTGCGAAGCTGAAAAATGAAGGTGTCATCGTGCTCTAGCACGAGTTCAAATCTTGTAGCCATGTTCTGTCTCCACTAACTGCGACGTTCGCAGGCGCGGTCCAGGTTCCATCTGCATCAAGGATTGTGGTGATGCGGTGTGATGCGCTCGGGCGTAGTGTCACTTTGGCCGGCGCTTTGGTCGCAACCGAGCATCGTAAGGCTTTTGGAACGGTCACGTTGGGGCGTGAAGTGACACCATGTCGGAGTCCCAGCCACGAATCGCACCAATGTTGTTTGTTGCGGGCGCGTTGACGCTTGTTTTGACCGTAGTGCGCGCCATCGGGGAGTGCCATCAGTGGGATCCGTTCTGGTTCAGCTCCGAAGCAGGGAGCCCCTTCAACCCGTTCGGCATCGTTTGGTTGGTGCCCGTTTTTGGGTTCGTGTTCGGCCGTCGTTTGTTGCAGTCGGGTGGCGTCCCTGACCTACTTCTTCTGCGGGGCGCCGGTCTTGTCCTTGCTCGCACTTTTCGCATGGCCGCGTGCGTTCATGGCGCTGCTTGTCTACGGCATTGTCGCACGCTTGCCGGTGACGTTGGTTCAATACCTCGACGTGCAGAATGGTTGGCAAACGCACTACGGACGTTCTTACCGTCCCTTGAGCTTGTTTAGAGGTACCTTGACGGTGTTACGGTATGTGCCAGAATCAATTGACGGGAGGCTTAGCCGCCCGTTTGCCCCATGTCCACGACTGCAACCAACGTAGCCAGCGCCACCGGTGCCTCAGCGCTTTGGCGCGAACACTGGTGTGCCATTGCGTTCTCAGTCGACGTAGAGGCTGGGAGCTTGTACGCGGTCACGGTCTACGACGAACCCTATGTGCTGTTCCGGGACGCGGCGGGCGCGATTCACGCGCTCGAGGACCGCTGCCCGCACCGTCTCGCGCGCTTGTCGGATGGTTGCTTGCGAGATGGTCAACTCGAGTGCCTTTACCACGGTTGGCGGTTCGACGCAGAAGGTGCCTGCACGCACATTCCGCAACTCGAACCGGGTTCTGCATTACCAGCGGCGGCGTCCGTCCAGAAGATCCAAGCTGTCGAACGGCAGGGCATCGTCTGGCTGTATGCCGGCAATGACCCGAAGCCAGAGCATACGATTCCGACGGTCGCGGATCTTGATGCCAGTGATTGCAACTCGGTCGACTTCGCGATGGACCTTCCGTATGGCCATGAGTTCTTGATCGAGAATGTTCTCGATTACGCCCACATCCACATCGCCCACGATGGTGTTCGCGGTGGCGGTGAGGCTGCGTTGGCTGGCCCGCTTGCATTCGAAATCTCTGAGTCGACGGGCGAGGGATTTCACGCGCAGCTAGGACGATCGGTCAACGGCCAGTTGTCATCTGGCGAACTCGCGGCGGCCCATGTCGCGTTCGATGCGCCGGGATTGGTGCACTACCGATCTGTCTACCCAAACAGTGTATCGGGTGTGCCGCGCATCTCTGGTCTCGCGTTGTATGCATTGCCGCTTGGCGAGGGTCGGTGTCGCCTGCTCTATCGCGCCTACAGCAACTTCGCATCGCGTCGTGATCGCATGCGGCCGCGCTTCTGGGAGCACGGCTTCCAGTGCCACTTGTTGGAACAGGATATGGCTGTAGTCGCCGGTCAGGCTGCGAACATCGCGCGGACTAGCGGTTCGCTGGGCACCAACTGGTTGCCGTTGAAGAGCAGTGACGCATTGGTCGTCGCGTATCGCACCTGGTTGGATGTTCACGCTGCCGGGCGACCGGGTTACCGCGGATTGCGCACTCGTGGCGAGCCGCGCGCTGACAGCGATCCCCAGGTGCCGGTTTTAGCGAGCGGTGGGGATGTCTACTCAGGCCGCTATCAGAGTCATGTAAGGCAGTGCGGGTCATGCATGCGTGCCGTGCATGTCACACGCGCGCTGCGCAATGGCGCGTTTGCGCTCTCGTTTGTATTGTTGGCGGCGGCCGTGTGCCTGTCGTCTTGGTGGCAAACTGCCGCTGCTGCGGTAGCTGTGACAGTGTTTTTGATAAGTGTTGCGGCTGGCGCCTTGCTAGAGCGCCTTACCGGTCGTGGTTCGATCCTCGACTGACGCGTTCTAATAGCCTTTTCTGATTACGTACCTCATGAAGCTCCTTACTCGAGTTGGCGGCCTGTTTCGCGGCGCGTGGAACTTGCTGTCTCGCCCCTTCCGTCGCAAGAAGGCGGACAGCCCAAACATCTACCCGCTCTTCTAGCGCGCAGGAAGTCGACGCCCTCGTCCTATGGAGCAAGAAATGACATGGCGGAACGCTGGCGGTCCGTTGCACTACATCGGGTCAATGGACGAGCGTCGTGAGCATCTTGGCTCGCAGTATGTGATTAGCACGTGTGGTTCGGACACGACCGGCGAGGTCGAATACGCCTACAACTCGCTCGGGTTTCGGGGGCCTGAGTTTCGTCGCGGCGCGCGTCTGCGCATCTACACGTTTGGTGAGAGCGATGCGTTTGGGTTGGGTGTTGATGTCGATAGCGCGTGGCCCAACGTCGTCGTGGACTATGTTCGGTCGGACCTCGGTCTATTGCCGGACCAAATCTGCCACATGAACTTCGCCGAGCCGGGAGGGTCCAACGACCTGATCGCGCGCATGGTGTTGACGCAGTGTGGTGAAGCTCCGCCAGATCTCGTGCTGGTCAACTTCGCGGAGACAGATCGTGCCGAAGGGGTCTGTCGCGGCCGCGTCTTTTCCGTTGGGCCCTGGTTTAACCAAAGTCAGAAGGTGCGCGACAGGATCCTGAAGTTGCCACCGGATGAGTCGCAGTCGCACTTGTTCGTTGAGGCTCTGCGTCGAGGTGACGGCTACCTCGAGTTTACGAACTTCGATCACAGCCGGCTGGCAGCGTTGCGCAATATGTTGTTGGTGCAGTCCTACTTGAAGAGTGCAGGTATCCCCGCCGTCGCGACGAGCCGGCCGTTGCTGAATATGACTGCCAGCGAGATTGCCCTAGATCCTCTGGCGGGGCCGCTGATTGAGCAGGTCCGTGACGATTTTTACTTCCCGTTCGACTGGCAGTGGCCGCCGCTGGACTTCTCGGCTGAAGGAGTGCACATGGGGCCGCGAAGTCATGCGCGCATCGCGGCACAGGTGTTCGAATGCTTGCAAGGCAATGGCGCTCTCGACGAGGTGCGCCGCCGGCTCGCGAAGGCCCCGACGAACGATTCCTCAGCCGGCGATGCCTCAGCTAGTGCTAGCGCGGTTGGTGGTGTCGGCGTCTCAACACCAGGGTCCTCAACACCAGGGTCCTCTACACCAGGGTCCTCTACACCGGGGTCCTCAACACCAGAGTCCTCAACACCAGGCGTTTCGATCGCGGCCTCTGTGCGCGGCTTTTACGAGGA
>JBNMND010000087.1:0-17839 GCA_051274975.1 Planctomycetota bacterium
GCGAGCAATGGCGAGATAAGGCGGCCGAGAAGGTCCGCGAGACAGAAAGAGTTGCGTTGCATGAGGGACTCCGAATGGAACTAGAGCACTGTGATCGGGACGAGCAGTGCGGATGCGAGCGGGCTGCCATCAACAGCCTGCAGGCCCAATGAGATTTGCAGCGTCATGCCTGCGGTCCAACCAGTCGCGGGCGGGGCAACCGTGATCGTGCTGCCGGCAACCGACAGCCCAACGACAACAGCCGCGCCATCCTTCCGCACTGCGACACGACCCCCTACGACCGTCGTGACATCGACCTCTCGATCGAAGGCAATGACCAATGGCTGCAGAACAGCAACCCCACCGGCAAGTGCCGGACTGATCGAGATCATCCGCATCGTGTTGCCAGCGAACAGATCACTGCCGCCAGGCTCGCCACCATCGACGGCACCATACGGACCGGCATCGGGTGCGAATTCGCCGGGCGCCGTAATGCCGACACTGCTGGCAGGCGACGCCGATGCCAACCGCAGGTCGTCGACCACGCTCGCGGTCGAGTAGGCCTGGAGCATTCCTGGCACCAAGAACAATGTCGGGTCTTCGCTGAGCACAATGTCGCCCGCGGCGACGGTGACGATGGTGAAGGCCGTTTCCCCATCGGCGACCCTGACACGGTCGCCGTTCTCAAACCCACTAGTGGTCATCACCGTTAGCGCACCGGCGACGTTTGCGGAGACCGAGGTGAACGCCTTTGGCGCCCGCTCGAACACCTGCGCGGAACCATCGGCCACGTAATTGCCAAGAGCAACGGCGTTGGTCGTCGCTACCGGCTGCTGCAGAAACACACTGTTAGCAACCGCGCACGGCACGGAATCGCTGACCATTCCCCCAGCCTGATTGCCAGCAAAGCCGCAATGCGAGGCGAGCACCGTTTTGTTGCCAGTCGCCAAACGCGCACCGGCAGACAAGTTGCCCGCGAACCATGACGACGTCACAATGATCTCGCTCGCGTTCGTTTCGCTTGTGATCAGCAAACCATCCATGGCGTTCGCCGTGCAACGCAAACGGTGTAGGCGATAGGTGCCGTTGGCGTCGGCATCGATATGAACTCCCGCCTGCCGATTGGCGCGCGCAACGCAGCCCTGCACGACAATCGTCGCTGAGAACCCTGGGAAGAACTCATACTCCTGGTCAATCAGTAAACCATCGAGTCCATTGAGTTCGAATCGACAGTTGTCGACGCGAACGTCGAACGTGCCCGTCGCCGTCATCGGGGTTCCAGGCACGGTCGACAAGTCGATATCCAGACCTTCGGATGAGTTCCCGAAGAACCGACAACCGGACGCACGCAACGACGAGGCTCCGCCGTCGAGGGCTTCGAGGTTGTCGACGTCGATGCCTTCTTGGCCGTTCGCATCGAAGTTCGACAAGTCCAACACGATCTCGTAGGGCCCCGCCGTCGAGACACCGTCGCTGACGTTGCTATGGACATTGCAACCGATGATCTTCAACCGACGGTTCTGCGTCGCAACCGTGACCGCAGCCTTCACACCTCGATCGGCGCAATTGCGAACTTCCAGTGACCGCAACTCGGCATCACTATCCGCAATGTCGACGCCCTTCAGCACGACAGCACCACCATCAACGAGGAAGCCATCCAGCGACCCGTCGGCGCCACCACTGATCACCGAGAAGATCTCTTGGCTACTACTACCGGTCGCCCGGGTTGCTAGCGCAAGTACATCCCGCCCAGCGAGATCAAACGCCGCCGAGAACCCCCCTGCACAATGCACATTGGGACCGATGAAGTACGGACCGGAGCCGTAGACGCCATCCCGAACCCATACGTTGCGGCCGTTCTGCGACCCCGCAACCAACAGCGCATCTGACAGATTCACGAAGGCCGTCTGTGGTGTCAAACCGTTGGCGCCCACGGCACTCGCACCCGCGTCCACATAGACCGGCGCGCCTGGTCTCGTTCTCACTGTCGCTCCAACGGGAACCCAAACCGTGCTACCAGCCGCACGGATTGCGAGACCAAGGAACAGGTCGACGCCATCCGTGAGACCCGTCAGGATCGCAGAGGATCCCGTCAACGGCGTCAACACCGGCCCACCAGAGTAAACCGCCGCCGAACTCCCGCCTTGAAAGAGTGCCGCGTCAAAGTTCGCGCCTGGCAAGCGGTAGTCAATACGCGCCGACCCTGCACCTGCACATGCAGCAACGATCCCGCTGGCAGTCGGCGACGGATCGAGACTAGGAAGATTGGGCGGCTGCACGGGCGGCGGCACGACTCCGCCACCACCTCCTCCACCACCACCGCCGCATGCGCAGATGGCGCACGCCAAGAACAGGAAGAACACAGAGCGTAGATGCGACGTCATGGCTGTAGGAGTCACGGTCAGAAACTGAAACGGGAGGTAATGACAAAGATGTTGGCAGTGGCATCTCGCGTGAATGCGCTACCCGGCACAAACCGGCCTGCCACCAATTCAATGGTCAAGCGTCGGGCTAGGCGATACGCGAGCACCAAGTCGACTTCCGTGCCGAGCGCGCGGCTCTGGCCTGCGGGAGCCACACGCAAAGAAGTATCGACAAGCATTGTGGAGGCGACGTCCTGCCGGTAACCGTGCAACAACACCGAAATCGAAGCGTTGCGCATCGGCCGGAACGCGAACGCCACAGTCGAAACGGACATGTTGGCAAGTTCAGGATCTACCAGTTCGCCGTAGTAGCGAACGCTAGTCACACCGCCGAGTTTGCCGGTGTTGTCCTGCAAGCCTGACTGCCGGAATCCAACGGAGGAATCGGTCGCGGTCCGGCCCGATCCAAACGCATAGCCAACCGCGAACGTTGGGCGCCCAGGCAAGTCCAATGCGTACGTCGCGCCGATGTCGCCGCCATACCCTTTGACCGACTGGCCCGCGATGTCGCCACGCGCGCGGGCATACTCGAACCAGTGGCCCAAGCCGTGCCGCGGCTCATTTTGTGATTGCACACCGAAGTACGTTGGCTCGAAGTCATCAGGTGTCGCATCGGTACGCTGCAGCACGTAGCCACTAACACGCCAATCCTCGGTCACGGCAATGCTTCCCCTCGCGAGCAGCATGCCCCTATCTTGCTGGTCGTTGGTTTCGGCAAGCACGTCGCGCCCCACTGCTGCCGCAACTTCTAGGCGCACGTTGTCGAGCTGCCAGATGGCGCGCACTCCATCCAACACTTCATCGTGCACCCACTCGCGGCCTTCGTCGAAGTCCTGACGTCCCGCCAACAACTGCACGTTGTCCGCCAAACGCAGCGACACAAACCCGCGCGTCAATTGCAGCGTTTCGTTGACCGTCGAAGCACGGTTCTGGCGCAAGCGATCCGAACGCCCGAATGACACCTCGCCGAAGGCGTAGCTACCGCGATCATCCAATGCCCACAAGACATCGAGCTTGCCGCGCGCCGAATACTTACTTCGGTCGTTGTCAGCGGTGTCATCCAGATCGAACTCATCGTTCCACTCATACTCACCGGCGACCTGTCCACCGAGACGCACTGAGTCGCCAAGCTGGATACTCAAGGGCACGGACTTCTGGTCATCGGACAAGAACAGGCTCAACGGATCGTTGGCGTTCTGAGGCACATCCAGAAGCAGTTCAACGTCCTGCGCCACCGGCAAGCGAACGCCGCCGATGTCGATCGTACGGTTCGCAATATCCAACTGATGCACTTCGCCAGTCAGCTTGAACCGATCACGAGGCTCCAATAGACGCACCGTGCGGACGCGATGGCTGCCATCGGCCTTCTGGCGCAGCTTGAGTCGCACCCAATCACCAGCGCGGGCGACGAACGGTTCTCCGTCCCCCTCGCCAGCAACTTCGTATTCGGTTCTCTCGTCGACCAGCAGCGAGACGCCCAGCGCTCGCATGGTAGCAGGCCCCGCAAATTGCACTGGCGCCGTCATCTCGGACTTGCCCGACTTGTCGGACTCCGCGCGCGGAATGCTCTTGATCTTCGAAACGGAGAACGGCGCCCGCAGAGCATCTCCTGAGGACTCGACAAACATCCCGCGACGAATGGACGCCAACTCTGTGCCCGGAGCGGCAACACACGCTGCCAGCAAGCAACACGCGAGCAACAGCCATTGACGCCAACTCACCGGATCTCCTCCACCAAGGTTTGCACTTCGGAACGCAGCTTCTCAACCAAGTCGCGCCAACGCGGCCGCAATGCATAGACACCACACAGCCTGGCCCGGATCACCGCACGAAATGCCAACATGTCGCGATCACTCGCATCGAAACTGCATCGCGCGAGCAGATCGTCGGCCAGACCACGATCTCTGCCATGGTGTTGCAGGTCGCGCAGGTGCAAGTGTTCTGCGAGATTGACAAAGTCGACGCGCGCATCGCCCACACCAAGACCTTCGAGGTCAATCAAGGAGACCTGGTCCGAACTCACGAACACTTGTTTGTCATGCAGGTCTCCGTGCACAAAGGCCTGTTCCGTGGCAGCTGTTGGCGCTCGCAACTCAGTGATTTGCTCTACCAACGTCAGCAGTTCTGGCGAGACCGCACTGCCCTTCCGCAGCATGCCAAGCGTGGCACTTCGCGAGCTCTCAAAGTCGATCCGAGGCAAGCGCTGTGCATTCACGTCACCGAGCAACCGGGTGTATCCAATGGCCAAGAGGGCCCGTGTCAAATGCGCGCTCCAAAGACTGCTTGCCGGCGATCGAGGCGAGGACTCAGCCCCCGTGCTTGCTGCAGCCGCCAAGAGAGAACGCAACGACTGCCCCGCGCTGTTTGCGGAGAGGTATGCACCAACACCGGGCAGCATCGTATGCGGCACCGCGAGTTGAAGAGGCGTAAGTGCGGAGCCAAGTGCGCCGAATGCTCGTTGGGCTCGGCGATAGCTCTTTGCATCCAACAGTTTGAGCCAGTGCACATCACCGGCAACTGTCGTCACGCGAACAACGGCTCGACGGCGTGGCCGCCAGGAAACCAACTCGGTTGCCTGCACAGTCCCAATGGCCGGCGCCACCACATCAGCAAGTTGATTGGCATCGGCCAACAACTCCGCGCCGACCAGACCTTCATCTTGCTCGGGCAACAGTTCGCGTAGTGCGAGCCCGCCACCAACAAACACGCGTGGACTTCGATCGGCATAGCGAATCGTCGCTGACGGGCCATCGATACCATCGCGCAAGATCAACTCGGCAGTATTTGGAACTGCCGGAAGTTGCTCGAGCAACGGGCCCCATGGAGACGCCACTAAACCATTCATGCGAGTTTCTCCCCGGCAGTCATGCTGGCTACTGCGCACGCCGTTCGCAGGATGGCTGCACACTTCTCGGGCCAAGACGGATGCAACGCACGAAAGGGTCCGATCGCGAGCCGCAGCAGTGCGCATGCGGTCCACCAATGGAGCTCCATAGCATCGGGCACGACGGAATGACGACCATACGCAACGACAAACTCACGCCAGACCAACGGGCCTCGATGCGGATCTCGCGCCAACAGTTGCGCCCGCAACGTTGCGAGGTCGTGTGCCGCCGGAGCCAAACACGCCCGGTCAAAGTCCACGAGCGCCGCCTGATCCGCGAGCAGCGCCTGATCAGAGTGTAGGTCGCCGTGAGACAGCACGTTCTTGGACTGGTGAGGCACGATGGCCGACAAGTCGTCCGCTAGCTGCAACGCCACCGAGCCAAGGGATGGGTCGAGACGATCCAGATCATCCGCACACCGCAGGGCCATGTCGAGTTCGCGCAGCATGCTGTGCACCGGCAGACCTTTTGGACACTCGACACCGTGCAACCTGGCAACCGTGGTCGCAACCTTGGTGGTCGCATCAACTGATCCCTCGGCACCAGCGCCGATCGCGAATGGCCGCCAGCCAACACCCTCAACATGGCTCTCCACCATCAAGCGGTCGTGTGCGATCCCCAGCGTCACCGGGCAGGGTATGCCCGCTGCAGAGGCTGCCGTCGTCGCTAACGTGGTCCGGTTCGCCTGTGGGTTCGCGTGACAGCGCAGCCAAACACTCGGTCGCTGCTTCAGTTGCCCGGTTTCATCCATTAAGCCCACCTGCCAACGCAGCACAGCCCGACGTTCGGGCTTGTAGCTAATGAGAGTTCCCTCACTGTTGGCCTTCGAGATGCGCAGTCCAGCCACCAAGAACCCTGGGCAGTGGTCCATCAGCAAGCCGCGCACCTTGGACGCACGCACCAGATGCCGCAGTTCGCGAATCCCGCGATCCAGCGGATACGCGACTAGCAAGACGCCGTGATGCGGCAAGTGCGCGCAAGCACGCAGGCCATCGTGAATCTTGTCTCTGCGATGTGCAATGCGCTCAAACTCGGTTGCCAATCGCGAGGCAACGGCCGTGCGAACGGTAACGTAGCTAGGTCGCTGTTCGCCTCGGACGCGCACTTGCACCCGGAACCCGAGCAACGAGCCGTCGCGATCCTTCCAACGTACATATGCAGGTTCGATCGCAATGAGACTCGCGTCCTGCAACAGATGTTGCGAGACAAGCTCGGCCACAAACCGCAGGTCCAGCACCCTCAGGAACGCGGCATCGGTAGTGCGCTCCGGCGCCGGGCACAGTAGCTCGCGGCTCATCAACTCGCCTCCGAGGTGCCTGCCGCCAACGCAACATCCGTCGGCACAGGAACGATCTGGCCATCGCTCAAGTAGACAACTCGGTCCGCGCGCGCGATCAGGCGGGGATTGTGAGTCACGAGTAACACGGTCTTCATGCGCAACGTGTCAAGGAGCTCGTCACACAGGCTCGCCTCCGCGCCTGCATCCAGACCAGTAGTTGGTTCATCAAGCACGTAGACTGAGGCGTCCCGCACTAGAGCCCGAGCCAATGCGACTCGTTGCCGCTCGCCTCCTGATAGCTCGGCGCCGCGCTCGCCGACCTGAGTTTCAAGACCTTCGGGCAACTGCATGGCAAACGCGGTCACACCAGCAAGGCGCGATGCTTCGAGAACCGCTTCGCGACTAGCCTCTGGGCTCCCGAGCTGCACATTCTCCAGCAACGTGCCATCAAACAGAATCGACTCCTGCATAACGATCGCAAGCCGCGCTCGCAGATCCGATGGATCGCAGAGTCGAACATCGACGTCATCAATCAGGACCTCGCCAAGGTCCGGGTCACGCAGACGCGGCAACAGCGAAATCATGGTCGTCTTGCCCGCGCCATTGCCCCCCACCAGAGCAACACACTCCCCGGGATTGAGCTGCATCGTCACCCCGCTCAGCACATCCCGCCCTTCACCATGGCGGAAGTGCACGTCGCGGAACTCGACTTTGCTGCCGATGCCCGAGCGGGCAGGCAGAGCCACCGGATGCGTTGGCCTACTCATGCTGTCTTCGGCGTCCAGCAACTCGAGCACGCGTTCACCAGCGGCCGACGCCTTGACCATGGCGGCGCTGCGCCCCAGGGCCTTGCGAATCGGACGGTAGAACGATCGCACATACGCAAGTAGCACGAGTAGCTTGCCAGGCGTCAAGACGCCGTCTTGCACACGCCCAACTCCAGCCCACAAAACAACCGCCATGCCGATTGCAAAGGCAACCTCCGACGCCAACGCCAAACGCCCCTCAATGCGCGTCGCCGCCAAACCGGCACGCGCACTCTTGCGGTTCTGCTTGACGAATGCATCGCTGGCAACCTGCTCTAGGCCATAGGACTGGATGAGCGGTACAGCGGCCAACGTCTCGTGGGCCGCGGTCGCCAACTGGCCTTCCTTCTTGCGCTGCTTGCGCGCGGCACGCCCGAGGCGAACCGAGAACACCGCGAGCATCGTAGCGATTGCGGGTAGCACGAGCACCGCCACCAGTGCCAAGCGCCAATCGACCAAGACCATCACGATCAAGGTACCAACCAGCAGCAGACCCTCGCGGCCCAACGAGAAGACGCCTTCGACTAGCAGCGTCCTCAAACTCTGCGCATCGCCACTTAGACGCACCAGCAAGTCGCCAGCGCGATGACGTTCGTGAAAGGCCATCGACTGCAGCAGCATCGCGTCGAGCGCATCGGCGCGCACGCGACCGATCATGCGTTGGCCCGCTTCCGCCAACCACAGATTGCGCCAATAACCAGCGAGCCCACCGAGTACAGCCAATGCCACCACCACGAGCACCGCGATGATCGTTAGCTGCGCTGGGTCCGACCGCAAGCTATCCGGTAGCAGCTCCCAGTCTTGCCCGAGCAGCACCTGATCGATCACGACCTTCAATGGCCATGGCTTGGCGACTTCCGCAAGCACTACGACCAACGTCAGTAGCGCAGCGCTCACCAGCTTCTTGCGGTGAGGCCCCAAGTATGGAACAAGCCGTCGCCAGACCCCAAAGGTGCGCCGCAACCGTTTCTTCTTTATCTCAGCCATTCGCCACCCCGCTGGCGTCGGCGGCAACGTTCGACACACCCATCAATTCCGCGAGGCGGCGCGCCTTGCAGCGCCAATCGAGTTGCGCCACTAGCTGCTTGTCGATGCCAATCTCACCGGCGTGTTCACCCGCTTCTAACAAGTGTTCTGCGGTTGCCACGAAGTCCGGCACATCGTCTGGTTCAAATAACCCCGACGGTTCATGCCCATGCAGGGTTGCTAGAACGCAAGCGGTGCGGCTAGCCAGCAGCGGGCGGCCAGCGGCGAGCACTTCGACGACCTTCAGCGGGGAGAAGTAGGTCGGCGCGTCCTTGGTGTAGGGCGCGACACAAACATCTGCTGCGTGCAGCACCGAAGGCACGTCTTCATGCGCGACAGCCGGCGTGTGCGCAATATCGTTGGGCATTGCCAACTGTGCACGGGCCACAAGTTCGCGCTCCGGCCCGTCACCGACGATCCAGAGAGCGCAGTCACGCTTCTGTCGCAGCGCAACGAATGCCTCTAGTAGGAAGCCAATGCCATGCCACGGCTTTAGGGATCCCAGGAATAGCAAGGTTGGACGGCCCTCGCAGTTCGGCGGCTTGCGCGCGGGTCGAGCATTGGCGAAGGCACTCACGTCCGTGCCGTTGCCAACGACTTCGATCCTGCTACTTGGCACTCCGTCGGCGATCAGTTCGTCTGCCAACATGGTCGAAACCGGCAACACGTGCTTCGCCCCGTGCATGGCATCGGTGCAAATGCCTTTGGCAGTTGCTGCCAGCTCCAGACTGCGGAACAGAGCCGCCTCGCGCCACAGAGGTGCATTGACCTCGAGCAACAACGGCGCCCCCAATTCACGTGCATGCATCAGTCCGGCAAGTCCAAACAACGACAGGCGCTCGTAGACTGCCTGATGCGGACCTGCGTCGGACAGCGCCGCGTACATGGCCTGCGAATGAGCGATCAGAGCGAGTTCGCCAGCGAGACCGCGTCGACGCACTGGCTCTACAACGCGACCGCGATGCGGGGCATAAGCATCGAACGTGCCCGAGCGCGCCATGAACACATCGAGGCTCACCCCGACATCGGCGAACGCGGATGCCAAGCTACGAAAGTGCACGGACGCACCCTTGGTCTTGTCCGGTGGAATGCCCGGATCCGCACACAAATAGGCTACCGGGTCGCTCACGCAGAGGTCTCCGCGGGATCACAAGCGCGCTTTACAGAAGGGAACATGAAGCCACGCAGGCGCGCGACGTTCGCCATCAAGTCAAAGTGTGAAAGGGCACGTGCCCGCCCTTTGGCGGCCAGTTCTTGACGCAAGTCATCGGCCGACCACAGCCTCGCAATGCACTCGGCCAGGGGTGCGACCTCACCAGCCGGCACCAACAGGCCAGCGCGACCATCGTCCAGGATCTCTTCGACGCCACCAACGGCGGTGCTGATAGCGGGCAAACCAGACGCCAACGCCTCAAGCAACACGGTCGGCAAGGCATCGCGGTTGCCATCCTCGCCAATGATGCACGGCAACACGAGCATGGTCGCTGACAGCATCAGTTCGCGAACCTCATCCTGCGTTCGCATGCCAAGAAACTCGACGCGATCTAGCCCCAACGACTGACACTGAAGCTTCAATGCGTCGCGCTCGTCGCCGTCGCCAACGATTAGGCAGCGCGGCGAAACGCCCTCGCGCGACAGCGCGGACAATGCGTCCAGAAGATGATGGAAGCCCTTCTTCTCGACCAAACGGCCCACGGCCAGCACGAAGGGTTCGGTTGCGGGTTGCCGGTGGCGAACATCGAAGTGAGTTGTGTCGACACCGTTGTACAACACAAGCAACGGGATGCTGCCCTCGGGCGCCAACTGAGCTTGGATCCAACGCCGGTTCGCCTCACAGACCGTCACCACAAAATTCGCAGGCGCCAATAGTGACTGGAAGGACGCCGGATCAATACCCGTGCGGTAGATGTCCTTGGCGTGGCATGTGACGCTAAAAGGTAAACCCGCGATGGCTGCAGCGGCGCGGGCCGTATGCGCGGCTACGGTGGCAAAGTGCGCATGAAAGTGCGCAACGCCGTGCTCTTCTGCAGCAGCCGCAATGTCGATAGCCCATCCCAACACGTTCCAAACGTCTTGCCGGCCAGCACGAAGCATGTCTTGCAGCTGGCCCAGCAACTGCGGGGCGAGCAAACTGAATCGATCAATGTTCTCACGTAGGTATGCCAACCAACCATCGCCCTTGCGAGGGGCCACGTAGACGACCGGCCGCTGCAAGTCTGCAAGCCCACGATGGAAGACGCCATCGTCTGGCTTATGCAGAGAGAACACCGTGACTTCAACGCCTTGCCGTTGCAACGCGAGGATCTCGTTGAGAATGAAGGTCTCCGACGCGCGCGGGAACTTCTTCAGGATGTAGCCAACGTGCATGGATTCAGTAGTTGTCGACAAGGAGATACGGGGAGGCCATCACGAGCCACTGCGCAAGAAGGCAGGCATTGCTTGCCCGCGGCAGCGGCCAACACTCAAACAAAGGCGCGCGGCCTCCTCTGCCCCCAGACATTCGAGACGCCGCTCGCGGTCGTGCTCACTCGACAGTTCTTGGAGCATGACATCGGCCATGCGATGTGGATCATGGGCATGCGCAGCGGTCATCACGCGCAACAGGCCGCGGGCAGCGAGGCGCTTACATCTCTCCCACTGCTCAAGTCGCGGTTGCGTTCGAGGCACCGCGACCAACGGAACGCCGCGGGCCAGACATTCGTAGACTGTGTTGTAGCCACCCATCCCGACGACCAAATCACACTCGCTGAGCAACGTGTGCATGTCCGAAGAGCAACGGATCAAGCGAATCCGTTCGTCACGGCACACAGCACGCTCAAGCGACTGGTAGGACGCATCAGCAAGCAACGGACCAGCCACGATTGTGGCGCGCAGGTCCGCATCTCGCAGTGGCCCGCGCAGCGCCGCGACAGTACTGCGCAACAGCTCATAACCATCTTCTCCGCCACCCGGAGTCACCAGAATGCTTGGCGACTCGGATGCAGCCCGCGGACGTCGAGCAAGGTGCGACGCGGGCGAGACGACCGGCCCCGTGAACGCAGTCTTCGCCGCGATGTCCGCCGGAAACCGGTATTCGACAATGGGGTCAAAGATGTCGCGATCACCGTAGACCAGCACTTGATCGTAGTAACGCCGCACCACATCGAAGGTCTGGTTGCGATCTAGTTCTCGCCGCGCCATCGCCGGCTCGTCAAGCACATCGCGCATTCCCAACACAACCCGCGTCTGAAAACCCTCGTGTGCTAACCGGCGCAGCACTGGCAACAACTCGTCGCGCGGACCATTGGCGGTGTGATCGACAAGCAGTACATCAGGGTGGAACGATCGAACCGTCGCGGTGATCAAGTCGCTTCGCAGCGTGCTCATCGCATGCGGCGAGATGGGCAGGCGTCGCGACACATACTCGCCGCTCGCCGACTTGCCAATGGACGGCAGCTTGACCACGTCGCATCGCTCTGGCAGCGGGAACAGATCGGGAACCAGAGAGCCGGTCAAGCACAGTGCTTGCACATGAGGACCGCGCGCCACCATCGCGCTAGCCATTGTTACACTGCGCCGCAAGTGCCCCAAACCCACAGAATCGTGGCTATAAGTCATCACTCGCAACGGTGCTTGTTGCGTGTTCGTTGATGGCTGTTGCGCATCGGCGTTCATCGACCTACGCCAACGCGATTTGCGTGCCGGACCACATCTGGCCCCTGCCTGTATGGATTCCGAGCACACTCACAGGATGCGTGACCAGAATCAGGACAGGCGCAGACCCCATGCGATCGCACGGCCATCCAGGATGACAGAACCGTCACGTAACGCGCAGCAGAGGGAGCCGCCCCCCCCTCAGACTGCCACGGCCCATTCCCGCGGTGAGCTGATAGACTCTCATGGTCTCCATGCTCGCCGCACGAGGCGAAGACAACTGCCACGACTTCGCTCCGCAGCAAAGTCCACTGGCCACCGCGTCAGCACCGCGCGTATCGCAACCATCATGCCCCAATCAACCCAAGCAATCGTCGCCTGCATGTCGCTCGCATGCATGAGCCAGTTCGCTCTGGCGCAGACGATAACGCTCATCGAAGGTCCATCCCCCGCGCAGCTAACCGTGCGGACGATCGCTCCATGGACGGGGGTCAGCCATGTATTACTGCAGGACGCCACCCTGACAGTGATCGACAAGACGGCCCGCACTCGCAACGACGAGGCAGAACTTCGCAGCGTTCGCCCAAGCATGCGCCACGGCATGTGGCGAATCGAACGGCCTGATGCGACTCGGTTATTTGCCTATGCGCGCCCGGCCTTCGACGACTACGGCCTACTGTTCGTGGGCTCGGATGGCGAAGCACGAGTTGTCTACCATGGCTCGAATGAGATCGAGGCCCCCATCGCCGTCTCCGTGAGCAGTGACTATGCAGCGTTTGCGCTGGAGTCCAACGAACTGTGCATCGTAAACTTGTCTGGAAGTAACTTTGCGAGCACCGGCCAGCCATGGCGTGTTGTGACAGCAGCGACACCAACGGAAGTGGAAGACGAAAGCGTGATGGTCGGACACAGCCACGTGTTCTTCGTTAGCGACGACAACTGCGTCTTCCGCTGCGGACTTGCCGACGGCAATACTCCGGAAGACATCACGCCGCCCACTCCTGGTCTCGAGCAGGACGAAGAGCTGACGATGTCAGGTGACGGAACTGCGATTGCATTCTTACGCGGCGACACCGAATGGACTCTTCAGGTCTGGTTCGTCAGATCATCAGGCGCAGCGCAACCGTTGCCGATGCTCCCCAGTGAGTATCGCGAAGTAGGCTACCTTCCGGAGGAGATCGGCCATCCGCGCCTCTTATTGAACCACAGCGGCTCGCGCTTACTCGTTACGGACATCCAGTCCGAAGACGAAGTGTTCTACCTCGACACGAAGCATGGCGACGCCGCACTTCACGTCACCAAGGATGAGACATTCTCCCCCTACATCGGGGTGCACATCCTGCCAGGCTTCATCAGCGACACGCTGGTCATGGCGTCTGGACACAATGGATGGCTGGACTGGTATGCGACGCACGCCGACGGCACGGTCGTAAACATCACAGAGACCGGCTCCACGGAATCACCGTTCCTGGTTGGAGCACTCGATGTCGTCAGCAAGTACCCGCTCGCCAATAACACGATGCTGGCAACAGAATCCATTGGCAGCACGTCTCGCCTACGGATGCTCGATCCAGCGGGCGCAACACAGATCCTGTTCAACGACTTGACGAGCCCGCCACTGGTCGGGTCGTCATTTACCGGACAAGCTGACTTGCGAATTGTTGGCCAAACCGGCCAACGCATCGTGCTCGGCACCAACGGTAGCGTGCGCCTGTCCGTACCTGCCGCAATCAGCCTCACCGACCCCGTCCGGTCGCAGAAGGGATGGGTCGCAACCTACGCCTACATCGCCGGAGGCTTTGGTGTTCCGGTCTTGATGTTGCCCGATGGCTCCAATGTCATCGGCACAATGGGCACGACGGTGCCGCAACTATCGTTCGGTCGAGGCGGAGAACTGCACGTGCTGTGGCCCAACGAACTGCAGGTGATGTCGACGGCGGGCACCTGGAGCCAATCTCTACCTACATCGCCCATACGAGCCATCGTATCGGGCGCTGGCGGGTAAGACCATGCATTGGCCGGTTGCCATTCCAGCCGAGCGAGCGGCAACAGCAATCGTCATGGTCATCGTGCTTGCGATGGCTGGTGGCTCCCTGCGATCACAGTCACCGCTTGGCCCACCGACCGCGCCAATTCAGAACCCTGTCACGCCAGCCAAAGCTGTACTTGGCAAGATGCTGTTCTGGGAGGAGCAGCTTTCGAGCAACGGACGAATAGCATGCGGGCGCTGCCATCTACCAGAGTTCGGCGGCGCAGATGCACGCCGATCGCGCCATCCTGGGCACGACGGCCAATGGATGACGTTGGATGACACGTTTGGGTCACCAGGCATCGAACGACGGTCCCAAAGCGGTTCCTTCCTCGACGAGCCGCAATTCGGCTACGACGAGCAGGTCACATCGCGGGCTGCGCCCAGCGCCCATCTCGCGAGCTACTTCGACGAACTGTTCTGGGACGGACGTGCAGAAGGACCGTTCGTCGACCCGGAAACGGGTGTAACGGTGATTGCGCAGGGTGGTGCCTTGGAGGTCCTCTGCCTGCACCCACTGCGCAACGAAGTGGAGATGTCGCGAGAACAGCGCACCTGGACAGAGATCAAGCAACGATTGGTGGTAGCAAGGCCGCTGGCCCTTGCCAGTAACCTGCCGACCGACATTCAGCAAGCTCTGACTGCCGCGCCGAACTACCCACAACTGTTCGCAGCAGCCTTTGGTGATACGACGATCACCGCGCCACGCATTGCGATGTCGCTGGCGACCTACCTCCGAACCCTGGTGCCAAACCAAACACCGTGGGACATGCATGTACAGGGAACCACGACGGCGATGACCGCAAGCCAGCAAGCCGGTTGGCAAGTGTTCCAGAATCAGGGCCGCTGCGCACTCTGCCACACACCCGGCCTATTCAGTGATCACCAGTATCGCGGTGTCGGCTTGGTTTCTGTGCAAGAGGACCCTGGCCGGGGTGGCATTACGGGCGTGCAACAAGAGATGGGTATGTTCAAGGTGCCGAGCCTGCGCAATGCCGGACTCAAGAGCACGCTGATGCACAACGGTCGATTCACGTCGATGACTCAAGTCATCAACTTCTATCGTCTTGGCGCCGGCTTGGTGGGGCCACGTGATCCACTGCTACAAGCACTGCCGCTCAGCCAACAGCAACTCGTGCAACTGACGGACTTCGTCGAAAATGCACTGGTCGATCCACGGGCAAGCAACGCATTACCGCCATTCGACCGCCCCACGCTGCGTTCCGAGACGGTGGTGCAAGGCGCCAACCAGTTCGGAACAGCCACCCCAACGGGCGGCTACACGCCGCGACTGCTCGCGGACATACCCTGCTACATCGGCAACAGCGAATGGGCAATAGGCATCGTCGACGCGCCACCAATGTCGGCTGGCTGGCTGGTCATCGGGCTACTACCCGCGTCGCCGGGCACCACTCTCGCCGGTGTCACACTGCACACGAATGTAGCGGCACTTGCCTTGTTGATCCCCGCGGCGACCAGTAGCAGCGGCGACGCAACCATTAGCATCTCCGTTCCCAACACACCAGCACTCGTAGGCATCCCGTTCGCCGCACAAGCTCTGCTTGGCACCGCAAGCTCTCCGCAGTCGTGGTGCGGCACTAGCGGGGCGAGCTTCGTAATCCTCTAACGGCTTGATGCCCTAGTCCGGCAGGACGTCGTGTAATCCTGTCAGTGACAGGTTCGCGTTCACACCGTACCAGCGTGCTTGCGCATTGCGCCACAGCATGTCGGGCAGCTGCTCAGTGCTCTGTCCCTCGATCAGATAGGCGAGCGCACGAAGCGAGACCGCATGAGCAACCACCATGAGGCGCTGGCCTGCACGCAGTCGCGGCAAGAGATCCTCTCTCCAAGCAAGGGACACTCGATCGACCAAATCGCGCATCGATTCGCCAAGCGGCAGAGCGCCCTCGACGCCTTCGTAGACACTCGAAGAGCGCGGATCATCCACCGTACCGACACCAGCCAACGGCGGCGCCGAAGACCAACAGCCGCGAAAGCTCCGCAAGGCATCTTCGCCGAACTGACGCTTCACGGCCTCCTTGCCCATGCCCTGGAAGGCTCCGCAATGACGCTCATTCAACCGCCAATTTGATGCGACCAGCAAGTCAGCCTGCCCAGATCCGCGCAACAAGTGCGTCGCCGTCTCACGAGCCCGCTGCAACTGCGACGTGCAAACATAGTCGACAACACAGCCAAGCTCGCGCAGCTTGCTACCGGACGCGAATGCCTGCGCAACACCCAGCTCCGTTAGCGCCACGTCGCGCCAACCGGAAAAGGCAGCTTGCGCGTTGCCTTCACTCTCGCCATGCCGAACCAATACTAGATGTGCATGCACTGGGCAGTTCCTCAAGGTGGCTGGACGCTTCGCTCAGTGATTGGGAGGCCATGCTCACAGTGACCGAGGTTCACACTCTGCAAGTAAGGAGCACCGCTACAAGGATCACTTCCTGTCGGCGTCCAAGATGCAGTGGCAAAGTCAGAACCAGACTAAGAAGAATGGGAAGTGGGGCCAGGTTCTTAGGCCCCTCCGTGCCAACAAGAGTGAGACACGCACCGGGGCAGCTGCGTTCGCACGGGCTCCAGTCGACTGGAGCCTCACTACCGTCGCGGCCCCGCGCAGTCATGAAAGCATCGGGCTAACGCCTCAGCTTGCGCTGATCCAGGCGATCACCGGTCGGCGGCTGAACCGGCTTCGAGATGCCGCCGCTGGCTGACAGCTCACGGAAGAGCTGATCGCGCAACAGTGCAATCTAGTCTTGATATGCCTATCCAGCGAGCGCGCTCTACTTCGCTGATGAGGCCGGCAGAGCAACCGGAGTCATCGCGCTCGCGCCGTCGGGACTGACCTGACTCACCAGCGACTCGATCCAAGAAGACCCGGTATCCAACGGGTTCTTGTGGCGGAAGCCCGTGCCCCGCTCACTCCAAATGTCGTATCCCCAGAACTGCACAGGATTGATCACGAGCACGTCGGGGATGGCAGCGAGGAACTCGACAATCGGGTAGATCGGAATGATGTCCGTGATGATCGCCGTACCAACCGGGCTCTCTACGTACGACTTGTTGCGAGTGTCACGCACCGAGTTCGACAGATAGCTCGGACCAGAGATACAGCCCGGCAGCAGGACAGTTAGAGCGAGTAGCAGTTTCTTCATGTTCACCTCTTCGACTCGTCTTGCTTCGACGAGTCGCGTGCAAATCCTGAAGCAGTTGTTAGGGACACTGACAGTGCCATGGGCCCAATAGCGAACGTTCACTGCCTCCTGACTGGCCAGCTCTACGCGCGATCTCTACACAGGGAATCGGCTTACGACGCGAATCTACAAGTGCAGACGGCCAATGCCTCAAGAGCCACTTGGGACCAGTGGGTCGGGGCCTCGAAGCCAGTCAGCCATACCGACTGCCACTCGGAGACCCACCTACCGGTATCGGCCGCGAAGAGTAATCTACCTGCCCCACCCAACACTCCCGATGCGTCGCCACTTCCTCTTTGCCCTCCTGTTCCTGGCCCCCCTCGGCGCCCAGGATTCCGACACCTCGCGCCCCCTATTCTCGTTCGGTGTGCTTGCCGACGTGCAGTACGCGGACAAGGATCGCTCGGGCGCCCGGTATTACCGCACGTCGCTCGATCGCCTGACATCCTGCGTCAAGGATCTCAACCAGAGAGACCTCGCGTTCGTCATGCAGCTCGGTGACTTCATCGACGACGGCAAGGACAGCTTCGACGATGTGCTGCCGATCTGGAAGAAGCTCAACGCAACTCGCCGCAGCGTGATTGG
>JBNMND010000088.1:0-17803 GCA_051274975.1 Planctomycetota bacterium
TCCATCGACCCCACCCTCGATCTGTTCGCCGAGATCGATCGCCTCCGCGAGGAGAAGAAAGCGATCATCCTGGCGCACTACTATCAGGATCCAGACATCCAGGACATTGCCGACCACCTCGGCGATTCGCTGGACCTGGCCAAGCGGGCGCGCGATGCGAAGGAAGCCGAAGTCATTCTGTTCTGCGGGGTGCACTTCATGGCGGAGACCGCGAAGATCCTGAACCCGAGCAAGACGGTGATCCTGCCGGATCTCGATGCTGGTTGCTCGCTCGCCGAGCAATGCCCGCCGGAGCAATTGCGCGCGTGGAAGGCGAAGCACCCCGACCACTTCGTCGTGATGTACATCAACTGCTCCGCCGGCACGAAGGCCGAGAGCGACATGATTTGCACGTCGTCGAACGCCGAGACGATCATCAACTCGATTCCGGAGGACCGGCCGATCCTCTTTGGTCCGGACAAGAACCTCGGCGCGTTCTTGATCAAGAAGACCGGCCGCCAAATGGATCTGTGGCCGGGCGCGTGCATGGTGCACGAGACGTTCAGCTCACAGAAAATCATCAAGCTGAAGGCGAAGCACCCGGGCGCACAGTTCATCGCGCACCCCGAGTGTGAAGACCACGTGCTGTTGCTCGCCGACTTCGTTGGTTCGACGTCGAAGCTGCTGCAATACGTGCAGGAAGACGCCGGCAAGCAGTACATCGTCGGCACCGAGACCGGCATCCTGCACACGATGAAGAAGCACGCGCCTTCAAAGGAACTGATTCCGGTTCCTTACGAAGACCGCAGTGCCGCATGCCAAGGTTGCAACAGCTGCCCGCACATGAAGCTCAACACGACCGAGAAGATCTATCTCGCGTTGCGTGACCTGAAACCGCAAATCCACATGCCCGAAGAGCTGCGTGAACGTGCGCGCTTGCCGCTCGATCGCATGCTGGCGATCAGCTAATGGCAGTTAGCAAAGGAATGCCGCTGTTGGCGGTGATCGCGGGCATCATGGTAGTTTCGTACACCGTGTTCCGCCTGAACTACGCGGCGAACAACTTACCGTATGACCCGGGTGATCCGTGGACGGCGGTCGATGTGAAGGCAAACTCCGCCGAAGAACTGTCGACGCGCATGCGGGAGACGTTCTTGGCGCGCCATTCGGTTCGCCTGTGCGGGGTTCGCGCCGACGGCACTCCAGATGAGTCGGCTGCTGCGACGGTTTACGAAGCATGGCCGCTGCGCGGACTCGAGCTCGAACGAGCCATTCGCTTCCTCGACAAGAGGATCGAGGGCTACCGCAGTTCCCCTATCGAATCGCGCGACACCGACAACAGACAGCGCTTCGCCACCCACCTCGCGACCCGCAAACTGATCGATCAAGACCGCGCCTGGGTCGTCGATGGCGATTCGGGTCCGATCGAATCCGGTGTGCACTGGCAGATATGGAGCCTACTGCTGTTTGAGAAGAAGGACCGCCGCCGGTGGCTCTATTCGGCAGTCAACAGCGACGACTTCGATTTCGTCAAGCTTGCCCCGTCCGCCGATCCGAAGACCTTCGACCCGCGCTAAGTAGCGCACAGCGCGTCCCACCCAGAGGCTCGCGATTCAAGGCCACCCCACCCGCGCCCGATCGTCATCGCGTGGAAAGACGTCAAGCCAAGGTAGCTGCCGCAGGCAGCCTGTGGTCTGGCACCGCTGTGATCACCATCGCGATGGCGATGCGCCCAGCCCTACCGGACACAAGCCCATGGTTCGTGCTGTGGTTGGCGATCGGCGTCATGATCTTGACGTTCCTCGCCAACTGTCGACTACTGATCGACGAGCCGAACCGACAATCGGCACCAGAGTCGCCGTGACGCGAAGGCCTTGGGGTGGCACACTGCATGCAGATGGCCAACCAAAGTGGACTCGATCCTCTCGGTGATGAACTTCGCTCCGCACGTACGGCAAAGCCGTGTGTACTCGTCATCTTCGGCGCGACCGGAGACCTGACCAAACGCAAGCTCGTGCCCTCGCTGATGGGGCTGAGCAAAGACGGCTTGCTGCCGGCGGGCTTTGCCGTGGTCGGCTTCGCGCGTAGGCCTTGGACCGACGCATCGTTTCGCGAAGTGCTGGCCGAAGGTGTCGAATCGTTTGGCCGCCCGGAAACCACCGAGCACTTCGAAGAACATCGCGACGCGTTCAGCTACCACCAGTCGGACTTCAGCGACGAGAGCGGCTACGCGACCCTGAAGGAGAAGCTCGACCAGATCGACGCGGCACGCGGCACATCAGGCAACCGCATCTTCTATCTGGCGACGCCACCGAGCGCGTATTCGAGCATTCTCGACAACCTCGCCAAAGCCGGCTTGTCCGAAGAAGAAAACGACACCTTCGCGCGCGTCATCGTCGAGAAGCCATTCGGCCGCGACCTCGCCACGGCGACGGCACTCAACAATCAGGTCAACAAGGCGTTCCACGAACGCCAGGTCTTCCGCATCGACCACTACCTCGGCAAAGAGACTGTCCAGAACATCCTCGCGCTGCGCTTCGCCAACGGCATTTTCGAGCCGCTGTGGAACGAGAAGTTCGTCGACCACGTGCAGATCACCGTCGCCGAGTCGATCGGTGTCGGTTCGCGCGGCAGCTACTTCGAAGAGTCGGGCGTCATCCGCGACATGATCCAGAATCACCTGATGCAGGTGATGACACTGGTCGCGATGGAACCACCGGCGGCGATGACGGCCGATGCGGTGCGCGACGAAAAGGTCAAAGTGCTGAAGGCCATCCGCACGTTCGAACCGGAGCAAGTCGAACGCGACACGGTGCGCGCGCAATACACCGGTGGCTCGTTCGGCGGTAAAGACGTCAACGGCTACAAGCAAGAAGAAGGCGTGCCGCAGGAGTCGGTGACCGAGACCTACGCGGCGGTGAAGCTGCAGATCGACAACTGGCGCTGGTCGCGCACGCCGTTCTTCCTGCGTTCCGCGAAGCGCATGCCGCGCCGCGTGACCGAAGTGGCGATCCAGTTTAAGCAACCGCCACACATGCTCTATGACGGCGCGCAAACGCAACCCAACATGCTGCTGTTGCGCATCCAACCGGACGAAGGCGTCGCGATGCGATTCGGCGCCAAGGTGCCGGGGCCGGACATGCGCATTCGCGACGTGCGCATGGACTTCCGCTACGGCACTGCGTTTGGCGGCGAGACTGCCGACGCCTATGAACGACTGCTGCTCGATGCGATGCTCGGCGACGGCACCTTGTTCGCCCGTTCTGACGAAGTCGAAGAAGCGTGGCGCATCGTCGACTCGATCATCGCTGGCTGGAAGCAGTCGACCAGCCTTCCCGAAGGCTACGTCGCAGGCACGTGGGGACCGCAACTCGGGGATGAGTTGTTAGGCGAAGGCCGCACCTGGAGGCGCCCGTGAGCGGTCCGACGTTTGATCGCACGGCACCGCAGCAAGCTAGCTGGACCGAGCTCCCCTCGGCGCTGCACGGCCTTTGGGACACGTGCATGCAAAACCAAGGCGGCACCGATGTCGCCCGCGCGCTGACGCTCAACGTGCTGGCGATCGCGGATGCCAACGACGAGGCAGGCCTGCGCGACATCACCGAGCAGCTGCAGCGACACATGCCATGTCGTGCGTTCTTGTTGCTGCTAGATGAAACCGCCGACGCTGAGACCGCCGAGCTGCTCGCGACGACGAGGTGCCACGGTCCCATCCGAGACATCGTGCTCGAACAAGTCGTGCTGCGCTTGCGCACGCAAGACCTAGCGCGCGTGCCTGGCCTGCTGCGCCCTCTGATCCTCGACGACCTACCGAGCCACCTGTTCTGGTCAATGCCGTGGCCGGGCAACGAGCAATCGTTCGACACGCTGGCGCGGCTGTGCCAACACGCGATCGTCGACTCGGCCCGCTTCGGCAACCCGGCGCGTGAGCTGCCGATCGTCAAGCAGCGCAGCGCCCAAGACGAACGCCTAACGGACCTCAGCTGGCTACGTGTGCAACCGTGGCGGCGCGCACTTGCCGAAGCATTCGAACGGCTCGACTGGCAGCCCAACACACCGGTCAAGGGTGTGGTTCGCCACGGCAAGAACGCACGAGCAACCTCGATGCTGCTAGCGAATTGGCTACACGAGCGACTCGCCGCTTCGATCACAATGGAGCCTGACGGCAACGACGACTCGATCGGGCCCGACCATGTATCGCTGCAGATCGCGCTCGCCAGCGGCAGCATCGAGATCGTCATCGACCTGAATGGCGACAAGCTGGTCACCCACGTGACCACGCAATCGCACTGCTACCTACCGTTCCGTTCGGCCGCGCTGCGCGGCAATGATGCCAAGCTGATCTCGCTGGCGATCGACGCCAGCTAGCGCAGATTGTGGTTTGTACCGGGTACAGTACACCAAGTTGATCTTGCTGGCGGTTGAGGCTCGCTAACGTACGGCAGTGCGGGCCGGGTGCTTCGACCCGGCTAGACCGCAACCGCATGGCTCCGGACTAGTGGCCCTTGTCGGGCTTGCCCGGGGTGCCTTCTTCAGGCTTGCCCGTCTCATCAGGCTTCACATCCTTCACGGGTTTCTCATGCACCTGATTGGATGGGATGCTGTGATCCAACTTAATCGGGTGCGGGAACCAGCCAACGACCAGGATCATCGCGATGAAGCCGAGCACGTAGCCAACCGCGACGTGCCAGCCTTGCACGATCCAGAGCTTGACCGACTTGGCTTCGGTGAACAGGCCGGCAATCGCCACGCCTGCAGACGAACCGAACCAAAGCATCGAGCCGCCATAGCCAACCGCGTAGGCGAGTATGCCCCAGTCGTAACCATCCTGGGCAATCGCCAGCTTGGTCAGCGGGATGTTGTCGAAGAACGCGGAGACGAAGCCGAGGCCAAGTGCCGACCATTGCGAAGGGGCGGGCAAGTTCTCGACCGGCATCATCGATGCGGCCGTCACCAGGCAGACCAAAAAGATCATGCCATGCGCCGCGTTCGGCAGCACCTTCCAGTTGGCGCGGCTAAGGAACGTGCCGATCAGAATCGCGGCCCAGACACCGGCAGCCGGGAAGTCCCACTTCACGTTGGCGGTGATCGCACCAACAATGATCAGGCCGACCACAAGCAGCATCATCTTCTTGACCGGTGGTGTCTTCTCTGTGGGCTTCACTAGCGGTTGCAGACCGTTTTGCTGCGCCGCTGCGAAGTAGCCAAAGAACGCGATCGAGACCGCGGCGCCGATGAAGGCCTCAAACATCCAGAACGGCGAGGCGCCTTCGATCCACATCATCGTGGTCGTAGTGTCACCAATCACCGAGCCAGCACCGCCAGCATTGGACGCAGCCACCATCGCGGCGAGATAGCCGATGTGCACCTTCCGGCGGAACAGCGTGATCGCAGCAGCGCCACCGATCAGGGCCGCGGCAATGTTGTCGAGCAGAGCCGACAGCACCGCGATCAATACCAGCAGTGCGAACGCGCCCTTCTTGCCACCCGGCAGCAGCTCGGTCAGTTTATCCGGCATGCCACTTCGTTCGAAGTAGTCAGCTAGCACCGCGAAGCCAAGCAGCAGCCCGGCGAGGTTCACCAGGATCTGCCACTCACCGTGGTGATGCTCGTTGCCGATGAAGTGCGCGTGCAGCGTGAAGTCGCCGTCCATCGTCAGCTTCACGGCCAGCACAGCGAGCAAACCAGACAGCGAGATCTGGAGCGCGTACTTGTGATACCGCGCAATGCCCAGAAGGGTCGCGGCGAACAAACCGAACAGAATAATGTCGATCAACGCGTTAGCGAATGAGGGGTAGCAAGGGCTTCTTCATGGTGCCGCAACTTGGCGCGCGCGCAAACAGAACTCGGACAAACGCAATCGGTATTGCGAGCGAACGATCTGGAGTTTGTTGCCAACTACCGGTGGCATACTAGACACCCCCAGGTCAGCACTACTGGTAAGGCCCGACTCTTGGCATGCCCGGCTCTGGCAAGCACTACATTCTGCCAAGCTGCCGACGCCCAGAACGCCCGCGTCCGAGCGAAACAAGTCCGCAAGAAGGGGCCGAGAACGTCAACGCAACGTTCGCCATTGGGCGTATCGGTGAGCCGGTGAGAAGGCCGCGCCCTATCTGCGCAGAGTCCTGGGCAAGAAGAAGGCAGAGAAGAACAAGATCTAGCCGCTACTTGGCCGCAAACTCGATCCAGACCAGTCGGTGGTCGGATACTTCCGCGAGTCGCAATCCGGGTTCGTGCGACTTCGGCCAATTCACGCCAGCGGCGAGCACGTTCAGCCTCTTCGACGGCAACAAATAGTCGACACGCAAGTTGCCGGGCCCCTGGCCGATCATGTCTTCGAAGTCGCCGGTGTCGAAGCCAGGATCGCCTTGCTGCGTCATATTGACACCGATTTGCTTGCCCTTCTGTTCGAGGCCGCCAAGGCTGCGCGGCTCGGCATCTTGCACCCGCGCGTGGCCGATCAGCGCCTGGATCGCATCGCGACGCGAATCGCCATCGACCGGGTCACAGTTGAGGTCGCCCATCACGACGAACCGTTGCTCGGCTCCGAGACCACCAACCGCGCCGCCATCGTCAACGATCCAACGTGCCTTGTCGGGCGTCAGGTAGTCGACCCAGAATCGGATTTCATCGTGGTTGCGGCAACCGTTGCGATCCTCCGGCCCATCGAACGAAGGCGGCGTCGGATGACTGCACAACGCGTGCAGCACAAACCCCTCCTTGACGGTGCCAATGCCGATAGGCACGTCCCAGTGGCTCTTCGACGACAGCCTGAGGTGCTGCCATACGTCGTCCGAGTAGTAGCCCTCGGGGCGCAACGCATTCGGCATCGCACTCCACTTGAGCTTCTGGAACGTGCGCACGCGGTCCTTGAGGATCGGGAAGCGCGACAGCACAGCCATGCCATACTGCCCCGGGAACGCCCCGTAGCCGTAAGCATCCTGCGGCCCTTCGACCTTGCCGTCGCCGTTGAGGTCCTTGCCTGACGGCTCGCCAGTATTGACGGGGCCGCAGTAGGAGAACGCAAAGTCAATCGCGACAGCACCATTCTGCGGCACGGCCAGGTACTCGCGCGCAAACACCTCAACGGCTTCCGCAGCTTCATCGCGATCCAACTCGTTGAGCAGGATCACATCGATCTGGTGACGCTGGATGATTTCAGCCAACTGCTTCGCCGGTTCGCTCTTGCCGCCACGCAATTCCAGCAGCAACTCGCCGGGCGCCTTGCGGTTGAGAGCCAGATTGAACGTCGCGACTCGCACCGTCGGCGTCGCCTCGTCGCGATTCGCCAGGTAGTAGATCAACGGCACGCTCAGCCCCATACAGAGGATGGCGAGCAACGGGTAGTTGGGCTTCATTCGTTCGCGGTTGGCGGTTCGGTCGCTGCAGGTTCGGCGAACATCGCCGCCGCATCCAGCAGACGCAGTTGTGGTCCGATCACGACGACGGTGTCGCCGACTTCGAGTACGGTGTCTTGGTCGATCGTGGTCAGGTTCTTGTCGCCGCGACGAACCGCAACAACGGTGCATCCAGTGTGGCGCCGCACCGCGGCATCCTTGAGGGCAAGACCTGCGACTGGCGCTCCGACGCCGACGCGGCGCACTGAGAAGCCCAGGCCCGGCACGAACTCAGCGATCTCACTCGCCTCGACGGGCGCCACCATCGACGCGCGCTCCACGCCGCCGACCTCAGCTCGCACCGCCCTGACGCGACGGCCGATCTCGTCGTCGGCGACCAAGAAGCGACGCAGCACCCGCACCATGATTTCGATCGACGCCTCGAGCTCTTGCGGCACCACTTCGTGCGCGCCACTTCGCTGCAGCGCTGCGACGCCGTCATTGAATTGCGCGCGCGCCAAAATGTGAGCCTGCGGAGCGTTCTGGCTGACGAGTTGGGCGATGCGCTGCGTCGCCGACGCATCGTTGATCGCCAACACCACGAGTTGCGCACGCGCCAACCCCAGACTGTTGAGCACCGTGATCCGGGTCGCATCCGCAAGCACAATCGGCACGCCTCGCAAGCGCTCTGCTCGCACCGTTGAGGCATTCATCTCGGCGATGACATACGGAATGCCAGCGGCTTCCAAGCCGGCAGCCACGGTTCGCCCGGTCGGCCCATAGCCGACCAAAATCGCGTGGTTAGTGCGTTCGCCGTCGCTTGCTGCCGCATTGACCCGACCAGCGCTGTGCAGACCACTGTTGCGCGCGCGCAATGCGAGCCGATGCCCAAGGGCATACAATAGCGGCGTTGCCGCGATCGAAACCACAGCAGCCACGACGAACAGCGCCTCGGCCGATTCCGGCAGCAAGTTGGAGTGCTGACCGAGCTGGACCAGAACAAACGAGAACTCGCCCACCTGCGCCAACGTCAACGCCGCACGAATCCGCACCCAGAACGGCTGCCCCAACATGCGCGCCGCCGCCATGATGATCAGCGCCTTGCCGCCGACGACGGCACAGACAATCGCGGCGACCGTTCCCGGCGCATTCGCGATCGTCGCCCAATCGAACAGCATGCCGATCGAGACAAAGAACAAGGTCGCGAAGGCGTCCCGGAACGGTTCGACCTCCGAAGCCGCCTGGCTGTGATGATCGGAGTCCGCCAACAGGATGCCGGCCAAGAACGCGCCCAAGGCTAGCGACATGCCCAGGTGTGCGGTGACAACCGCAAAGCCGAGACACCACGTGGCCAAGAACAACACGAACAGCTCGCGACTGCGCGTAGCGCAAACCACGGACACCAGCGGCTTCACCAACAACTTCGCCACAACCACAACGAGTGCCAGCACGCCGAAGTTGAGCAGCGCCATCATCGGGCTCGGCGACCCGTCCATGATCGGCGCGCTCATCCCGGCCACCGGTACGAACTGCGGACCGTTCATGCTGCCGAGCAAGGGGATCAACAAGATCATCGGCACGACGGCCAAGTCTTGCGCGACCGCGATGCCGAGCACAGTGCGGCCGTGCGGCGCACCCAGTTCGCCGTGATCGATCAGCATCTTGCTCGCGGCCGCTGTGCTCGACAAGCTCAGCAAGAACCCCAAGAACACTGCCGCCGGCCAACTCATGCCGATCAGCACGCAGACCAGCGTGGTCACCAAGACCGTGCCGAGGATCTGCACGCAGCCGCCCAACATGATGGCGCGGCGCAGGCGGCGCAACTGACTCAGCGGAACTTCGAGGCCAACCGCAAACAGCATCACGACGATGCCGACTTCGGCCAACTCGCGGACCATCTCTTCGTGCTGGACCAGGCCGATCGCATGCGGGCCGACAAAGACACCCGCCACTAGGAAGCCGACGATGGACGGCAACCGCAAGCGATGGAATGTGACCGCCACGGCAACGCACAAAGCGAACAGCAGCGCCAGTTCGAGCAGGACCTGTTCGAGCACGCACACGGTGGTACCCGAGCGGGCCGGCAACAAAAAGCTCCGAGTCCAGTCTCGGAGCGGGACTGCCAAACCCGCGATGGCATCGAAGCCTGCAAACCAACCCTAGAGCCCACCGAAAGCCCTATCCGGTCGAACATCATTCCTCGGGCTACCTGCACTCTGGGGAAGAATCAGGCACTAATTGACCGCACCCGGCCCCACCGGCCTTCGAATCTCAACTTGCTAACTAACACCATGAGCAACCGGCTTCTCGCACTGGCCGCGACAGCCGCGTTCGCCACCACAGCTTCCGCCCAATTTTGTTCGGACAACACCTACCCGATTCACATCGTCGACGTTGCTGGCAACGAGATGCCGATCGATGGCATGGATGAAGTCGTCTCCGAGAACGACTCGATGGATCGCTTCATTCACGTTGAGAACAACGCCGGTGTCATCACGCTGACGTTCGCCTTCTCCAGTGACCCCAGCGCGCTGACGCTGGGCGCCGGCCTCAACGGTGCGGGTAAGAGCCTGCTGTTCAACCCCTTCCGTGCTTCGTAATTCCAGCAGTGCCGCTTCAAGACCTGGTATGGCGATGCCTGGGATCTGACCAACGACCCGGAGAACCCCCACCTGCTCGCCGGAGGCATCCACCCGATGACCGGTGGCTGCGCGGCTCGCTCCTACCACAGCTTCAACATCGGCGACGGCTCGGGCGGCGACCTCAAGGGTCTTGTCTACAACGACGCCAACTCGAACGGCAACCAAGACGCCGGCGAACTCGGCCTCGAAGGCTGGCAAGTCAACCTCGTCGATGGCACGACCACGATCTCGGCCACGGTCGCGCCCTGGTCAACCAGTTCAACATCCTGCCGATGCTGCCCGCGCTCTGCATCGTCAACCAATGCGGCCAATACGTCAGCCCGGCCAACATCTGCCAATACAGCCGGTGGATGCGCCGCGCCCGCAGCTGGAACATGGCCTACATGCTGTCGGCCCAACTGGTCGCCAGGCACAACAACGTGCTCGTAGGCAAAGTCGATGCGAACTGTGTCATCAACGACCCGTGCCTCGGTGTCATGACCATCGAGCAGCTGATCCAGCAAGCCATCGTCAGTCTCTGCGCCAACCCGTTCACCCCGCCGGGCCGCGGGCCGCAACGACCTCCCTTGGGCCATCCCAAGGGAGACTCATTCGAACCGGCCCGCGTCACCTTTACTGGTGCCGCGGGTCGGTTCGCGTTTGTGGGCTTGTTCTGGCCTCACTAGGGTTGATCCGGCAATGCCCGCCGTGGACAGTTCCCAGCGAATGAACACCACCTTTCTGAAGAAGCTCGGCATCAACAAGATCCACAGCGGCGCCTTCGACGGCAGCTGGCGCAAGACCAAGGGCGAGATCCTTGAAGTGCGCTCGCCGGTCGATGGCAAGGTTTGCGGCAAGGTCCGCATGGCCACGTCCGCTGACTACAAAGCCATTAGCAAGAAGGCTCACGAGACCTTCCTGCGCTGGCGCGAACTGCCCGCCCCACAGCGCGGTGAGTACGTTCGCCAGATCGGCAACGCGTTCCGCGAGCACAAAGAACTGCTCGGCAAGGTGGTTACCCTCGAAGCCGGCAAGATCGTTCAGGAAGGCCTCGGCGAAGTGCAGGAGTGCATCGACATCGCCGACTTCGCAGTTGGCCTGTCGCGTCAGCTCTACGGGCTGACGATCCAGAGTGAGCGCCCCCTACACCACATGCGCGAGACCTGGCAGCCGCTCGGCACGATCGGCATCATCTCGGCGTTCAACTTCCCGGCCGCCGTCTGGGCCTGGAACTCGATGCTCGCGCTCGTCTGTGGCGACGCCAGTATTTGGAAGCCGTCGCTGAAGGCACCCATGACCGCGATCGCGATGGTCAACATCGCGGCCAAGGTGCTCGGCAAGGAATGGGCACCGCTCGTCAGCTGCGTCATCGGGCCGGACCTGACCGTTGGCAGTGCGCTGCTCGACGATCCGAAGGTGCCTTTGATCTCGGCCACCGGCAGCACCCGCATGGGTCGCATCGTCGGCCCGCGCGTCGCGCAACGCTTCGGTCGCTCGCTGCTCGAGCTCGGCGGCAACAACGCGATGATCATCATGGATGACGCCGACATCGACCTCGCCGTTCGCGGCATCGTCTTCGGCGCCGTCGGCACCGCTGGCCAACGCTGCACCACAACGCGTCGCGTGCTCGCGCACCACAAGATCGTCGACAAGCTGCAAGCCCGGCTGGTCAAGGCCTACAAGACCTGCAAGATCGGCAACCCATTCGATGCCAAGACCCTGGTCGGTCCGCTCGTCGATGAAGCATCGGTCACCGCATTCCAAGCAGCCATTGCCGAAGCCAAGAAGCAAGGCGGCAAGGTCGTACAGGGTGGCAAGCGCGCTCGCGTCGGCACCGCGATCCAAGGCGGCGCCTACGTGCAGCCAACGATCATCCGTTGCCCGAAGACCCTGCCAATCTGCAAGGAAGAGACCTTCGCGCCGATCCTCTACATCATCCCGATCCGTTCGCTCGACCAAGCTATCGAATGCAACAACGATGTGCCGCAAGGCCTGAGCAGCGCGATCTTCACCAGCAATGTTCGCTCGGCGGAACGCTTCGCCTCGGCGAGCGGCAGTGATTGCGGTATCGCAAACATCAACATCGGCACCAGTGGCGCCGAGATTGGTGGTGCGTTCGGCGGCGAGAAGGAAACCGGCGGTGGCCGCGAATCCGGCTCGGACGCCTGGAAGATCTACATGCGCCGCCAGACGACCACGGTCAACTGGGGCACGAGCCTGCCGCTGGCGCAGGGCATCACGTTCGGTTCGTAGAGCGGCGTCGCCGCGACGTCCGCGAACCCCTCCGGCGGCAACTGCAGCTCGCGATGCAGCACGATGCGGTGCTCGTGCAGCATGCAGCGAGTCGCTTCGCAAAGGCGGATTGGCGCACCGCGAGCTTGGGCATCGCCCAAGCCGACGGCCAATCCGCACCTAGCTTCCGATGAAACGTCGTGAAGTCCGCGGGGGACTGTTACTTCTCCCGAGCTGTGCGATAGTGCTCCTCGCTTCCCTCTCACGCGCTCCTCTCTCGGAGCCAAAATGTCACCACTACGCCTGATCAGCGCATCTGCCCTTCTTGCCGCCGCCGCGACCAGCCAAGTCAACGCCTTCGTCTTCTACCCACAAGATCCAGAACGACAGACCATCACCTGCACCTCCTACGTTGGTCGTCCGGACGACAACAACCAGGCGGAAGCGATGATGGAAGTGTCGACCGACAACTTCCGCGGGGTCGGCGATGCCAACGGCTTCACCTACGTGTTCGGTGTCTACCACTGGATCGCGGATGAGAAGCTTTCGACCTCCGAGACCTACAGCATCGTGGTGCGCAAGGCACTCGGCACGGGCCCCGGCCCCGACATGGATGCCAACGCCGAACTGCTTCGCATCGGCGGTCTGACGACGCCTCCTTCCACCAGCCCCGCACGGGGCACGTGGATCACGTACGAAGGCTTCGGCGGACAGGCTCCGTTGCACGCATTGCCACCCGGCAACTTCCCCGCAGAAGGGCGCTACTACGTTGGCGTCGATTTGCCGGCGAACCCACTGTGGCCGACGACCGACGGCCACGCGCTGTTCCGCGCCGACATGCTGAGCGCCAACACACCCGCAGTCTTCGGCGAGAACGAACGACTCGGCGCACCCGATGCAACTTGGGGCGGCAGCGTTGGTGGCACCGCCTACTCGACGCCATGGACCTACATCCTCGGCCCGCTAGTCACTTCACCCAACTTGCACGTTGGTGGTATTGATCCGCAGAGCAGTCGCCTAGGAACCGCCGGCGCAAGCTTCGGCATGAACGGTCTCTACCCCGACATCATGGGCACGCCGCGTTGCGATGGCTTGATGTTCCGTATCACGGACTCGCTCGCACCCAATGGCCTGGTGTTCATGGGCGCGCAATTCGGCTTCCAACCGCCGATCTTCTTGTGGGACCTGTTCCCGGACTTGATCGGGCATAGCCACTTGGGCGGAACCGGTTTGCCGATCGGCACGACGATGCTGAACACTGGCTCGGTCGAGATCAACGTCGCGCTGCCCAACACGATCCCGCCCGTGATGATCGGCTCGGACATCGCCTTCCAGAGCATCGTCTGGGACACCGTCAACAACCTCGGCAACTGGTCGAACGCGCAAGCGGTTCACCTGTAGGCGCGACAAGAGGATCGCTTCGATCTGTGCCGCCTGCCAGTAGCACGGACTCGGCTGCGCCCCCGGACATCGCCCAACCTAGTGGTGTGATGCCGAAATTAGCCATCTTCTCCGCGGCCCTCAACGCCGCTCACTGCGTTGGGTTGTCCTCGACGTATCCATGAATAGGCCTGCGGCAACCCGCCTTGTGAGCGACGTCGATGACTCGCGCATAAGACGGCAACTGTCTGCATCACACCACTAGTAGCCAGTTGCGGTAGAGTGGCGAGTCATGGTGTGCCAGGAAACCTCCGCACGCAAACGATCGAGCCTCAACCGACGCCTCCCGACGCTTTGGTTGCTCGCAAACTGTGCGATAATCGCACTCTGGCCGGGGTCGCTGATGTCGCTGTTCCCGCTGGGCTGCTGCGCCATGTTGCTCTGGCCAATCGCCGGGTTGACCGTGCTGACAATGGCCGCCTCGCAGCCATGTTCGGTACGGCGCCGATTGCCAGCCATAACCGCCGTGCTGGCGGGCGGCGTCATCGGAGTGCTGTCCCCGATCATCGGACCCGCCTTCCACGTTTGGTGGCGACAAACCGAGTATCTGGAAGTTGCCCGGGCAGCGCTGGCCAACCCGTCTCAACCCCTGGAATTCGTTCATGCATGGATTGAGGTCGACGAAGCCGATACGCCGCCAATCAGGGTGGCGTTCTTCTGGTTCGCTGCGCACGGAGATGTCGACGGCCTCGTTTACGACCCGACGGGCCTAGTGACGAGCGGGCCGCAGCAATGGCTCAATGGAGCCCATGCATGGCACATGTTTGGGCCCTGGTATCGGTTCTGGGGCTGACCTGCGGGAGTCGGCAGCATCTCCGTATCCCCTCGGCGGTGCTCGCCTGTTACCAAGTGCCACTCCCCCCACAGGCACCCCCACTCTTATGGTGCTGCCCAATGACTCCCATCTCGCGCTTCGTAATCCGCGTAACCTTGGCCGCGACCGCCTGCACGGCGCTGGTCGCCCAGGACGCGAACTCCCAAGACCTGATCGCTCGTCGCATCATCAACGAAGGCACCAACAACAGTGCCGTGATGAAGTTCGAAGATGAACTGACGCACGACATCGGCAGCCGACTAACCGGTTCGCGCGCCTTCAACCGCGCCGCGGATTGGGCCGTCGAGCAATTCAAGGGAATGGGCCTCGATGCCCGCCTCGATAAATGGGGCGAGTGGAAGACCGGTTGGGATCGCGAGCAGTGGATGGGTCGTGTGATCGCGCCGATCGAACTCGAACTGCAAGTCGCCTGCCCGGCATGGACCGGTGGCACGCGCGGTATCGAGCGCGGCACATTGGTCGCGATACCGAAGAACGAGGCGGACTACGACGAGCTGACGAAGCGCGCGACCGCCAACGAAAAGCTGTGGCTTTACGGCGCCATTCCGCGCGGTGAGATGGGCGACAGCATTCGCAAGCTGCTCGACCACGAGTCGGTGCACGGCATCGTGCAGTCGGCTACCAGCACGCGGTGGAACAGCAAGACGTACAAGAACCAGATTCGTGTCTTCGGCGTGCGCAACGGCGGCTTGGTGCCATACGAGGATCGCCAACGTTGGGCGCAAGCCGTCGTTCGTGACGATCAATGCGCGACGATCGAAACGGCGCTCGCCGGCGGCGACCCGGTCATCATCGAGTTCGAATTGCGCAACCGATTCCGCAAGGGACCGATCGTGCTCAACAACGTCATCGCCGACCTGGTCGGCACAGAGTTCCCCGACGAATACGTCATCATCTGCGCGCACCTCGACAGCTGGCACCAAGCCACCGGCGCGACCGACAACGGCACCGGCACGTGCTCGACGCTCGAAGCGGCGCGCATCCTGACGTCGTTGGGCTTCAAGCCGAAGCGCACAATTCGCTTCATGCTTTGGGGTGGCGAAGAACAAGGCCTGCTCGGTTCGCGCGGCTTCGTCGTCAAGAACCGCACCGCGATGCACAAGGTGTCCGCCGTGTTCAACCACGACAGCGGCACCAACTGGGCGCACGCACTAACCATCGCGCAGTCCCACGCAGATGACTTCGATTCGATCATCAAGCCGATCCTCGAACTGATGAAGCCACCTCAGGCCAAGCACGAAGGCCCGATCTTCCAGTTCAAGCCCCGCAAGGTCATGAAGCCGGCCGGCGGCGGTAGCGACCATGCGTCGTTCGCAGCGGTTGGCGTGCCGGCGTTTAGCTGGAGCCTCAAGGGCCACGTGCCCTACGGGCGCGGCTGGCACTCGCAGTGGGACACCTACTCGATCGTCGTGCCGGAGTTCCAGAAGCACAACGCGACGCTGTTCGCGGTGATTGCCGCCGGCGTCGCCAACCTCGACCACATGCTGTCGCGCAAGGGCGTCGAACGCGCCTCGCCCGGTGGCCGCGGTCGCGTCGATGCACAATTGGTGTTCGAAACCTGGCTTGGCCTCGAGCTCGACAACGGCACCATCAAGACCATCAGCGCCGGCAGCATCGCCGCCAAGGGCGGCCTCAAGGTCGGCGACAAGATCACTGCCATCGCCGGAACCAACACCCCGAACGTACGCGACATGCTGGCGGCCATGCGGGAAGCGGCGGCTGAGAACACCGAGGTGAACGTGGCCGTCGATCGCGGTGGCAAGAAGCTCAAGATCGCGTTGCGTCCCTAACAACGCCTCGCAACCCCCGCAGGGCGCCAGAACCCCGTAACTACCAGAACTTCGGGACCCCCAACGTCCGATAGAGCACACGTGGCCAAGCCCGCCCCCATCACCTTCCACGTGCCCGCCAGCGCGGCCAACCTCGGCCCGGGCTACGGGGTCATCGGGCTCGCGCTCGATCTGCCGCTCGGCATCACGGTCGAGACGCGCAGCGATGGCGAGCTGAAGATCGAACGACGCGACGATCCCTCGGCACACCTTGAGGATCAACGCCACGACCCAGTGCTGCGCGGCCTGCGCCTTGGCGCCGAACTGTTCCAGGTGTCGCTTAGCAAAGGTCTGTCGATCACCGTCGAAGGCGCGATTCCGCGCGGCGTCGGCCTGGGCACGATCTCAGCCGGCTACGCCGCGGGTCTAGGCATTGCCGTTCGCCTCGCCAAGAAAAAGCCGGAGACGACGGCCGTGCTCGATGCCCTGGTTTCGCTCAGCGGCGACCCAGCGCATGGCGCCGCCGCCCTGCTCGGCGGCCTGACCGTCACTACCCAACTGTCGCTGCCAAACGAACAAGAGCTGCGACACCAGCCGCTGTCACTGACGGTTCACGAAGACTGGCACTACGTCATCGCGCTGCCCGACGTGCAGATGGGCACCGCCGAAACCAAACGCGTCCTACCACCAACGCTGCCGCACGCCGCCACCCGTCGCAGCATCGGCCGGGCTTACGGCGTATTGCGCGCCCTCGAACAAGCCGACGAGCCCCTGCTGCGCGCATGCCTGCAGGACGAAGTGCACGTGCCCTACCGCCGCCGCCTCGTGCCGGGCCTCGACCAGGCCATGGCCGGCGCAGTCGCAGGCGGAGCCGCCGGCGCCACGCTCTGCGGCCACGGCGCCGGCGTTATCGCATTCACGACCGTTCAGGGTAGGGTTCCCGAGATTGCGCGCGCCTTGGTGCACGCCTTTGCGGAAGCGGGCCGCGAGGCCACGACGCTGACGCTGCAAACAGCGTTCTACGGCGCCTTCCCGCCCTCGCTCAGCTAGCCACCGCGGGCAACGCCTGGTTCTGCGAGCCTCTAGAAGTCCTACTTGCGGGCGAGGCTTCCGCTAGTTAGTCTCCCGCCGTCGAGACCTTCGGGTGTCGAGGTTGGGCCGTTAACTCAGTTGGTAGAGTGCGATGTTCACATCGTCGAAGTCACTGGTTCGAATCCAGTACGGCCCACCATTTTTCCCTCCCGGGAACTCCAGGTCACGTTCCCTCCTGGGAAGACCCGGTTGAGGTGACCGCGAGCAGCGCCCGGGCGCGCCGCGCCCAGACGAGCCCACAAACACCGGCCCTGGCAAGCCGTTTGACCATGCGGCTTCGGCGACAGCGCGAATTCGTCGATATAGCAAGGCGCCCTGCTGGCGCATGGCTACTACCGATGACCGACTGTCTCGCTGATCCTCTACTTCAAGCTGTGACCGAAGTGCGTGGGCACAAGGTGCTCGCACCATGTGTGCTGCTGGAACGCATCGGCGAAGGCGGCATGGGAGTCGTCTACCGCGGCCTACACCTAAACCTCGGCATCGAAGTCGCGGTCA
>JBNMND010000089.1:0-17775 GCA_051274975.1 Planctomycetota bacterium
CCGGCAAGACCGCGCTGATCATCGACACCTTCATCAACCAGAAGCGCACCGGCGGCGCCGATCCGAACAACCCCGAGCAGGTCATCTGCATCTACGTTGCTGTCGGTCAGAAGCAGTCGACGATTAAAGGCGTGGTCGACAGGCTCGAAGCCAACGGCGCGATGCCGTACACGATCGTCGTCTCAGCGCCGGCTTCGGCCGAAGCTTCGATGCAATTCTTGAGCTGCTACGCCGGCGCCTCGATGGGTGAGCGACTGCGCGACGAAGGTCGTCACGTCGTGATCGCCTACGATGACCTCTACAAGCAAGCGCTCGCATACCGTCAGGTCATGCTGCTTCTGCGTCGTCCGCCGGGCCGTGAGGCCTTCCCGGGTGACGTGTTCAACTTGCACAGCCGCTTGCTGGAGCGCGCGGCCAAGCTTTCCGACGCCATGGGCGGCGGTTCGATGACGGCGCTGCCGGTTGTCGAAACGCAGGAAGGCGACGTGTCGGCCTACATCCCGACCAACGTCATCTCCATTACCGACGGCCAGATCTTCCTGGAGTCGTCGCTCTTCAACGCCGGCCAACGCCCGGCCGTGAACGCCGGTATCTCGGTGTCTCGCGTTGGTGGTGCCGCCCAAATCGGCGCCATGAAGAAGAACGCTGGTGGTCTTCGTATCCAGCTCGCGCAATACCGCGAATTGGCCGCGTTCGCCCAGTTCGGCAGCGACCTCGATAAGGACACGCAGCAGGCGATCACTCGCGGTCAGCGCATGATCGAGATCCTGAAGCAGCCCGAGTTCGATCCGGTCGCCGTGGAAGAGCAGATCATCGCGATCTACGCCTCCACGTCGGGTGCCCTCGATGATATCCCGGTCAATCGCGTCAGCGAGTTCGAGAAGGGCTATGTCGCGTTCGCTCGCGCCAACCACGCCGACGTGCTGGCTGCGATCCGCGACGGCAAGAAGTGGACGGACGACATCAAGAAGAGCTGCGACGAGATGGCCAAGGCGTTCAAGGCTGAGTTCCTCGCCTAAGCGGCGAGGCTCTAGAGCACTACTGCTTCCCGTCTCGCACACCGACACCACCCAGTACACGAACTGATCTGACCCATGGCGAACCTCAAGGAACTACGCGGCCGCATCAAGTCGGTCTCCAGCATCGCCCAGATCACGGGCGCGATGGAGATGGTCGCGTCGATGAAGCTGCGCAAGGTGCAGGCCAAGGCGCAGAGCTTTGCTCCCTACACGGCGGAGATCCGCGACATGATCCAACGCATCGCGGCCAAGGTCGCCGGTGAAGAGGACGTGGCGTTGTTCACGCAACGCGAAGTCAAGACGGTTGGCTTCTTCGTGATCTCGTCCGACCGCGGCTTGTGTGGTTCCTACAACAGCCACTTGCTGATGGCACTGAAGAAGACGGTCGACGCGCTGCAGGCCGAAGGTAAGAAGGTCAAGTTCTGGGTCTACGGCCGCAAGGGCTACGCTTGGCTGACGCGCCGCGGCTTCGAAGTCGAACGCTTCTTTGCCGAGCCGCCGCTCGACAAGGCCGACTTCGCCGCTGGCAAGATGGCCGCCCAGGCATTGGTCGAGGCATTCACATCGGGCGTTGTCGACGAGGTGCGCTTGCACTCGACGCGCTTCTTGTCGATGGCGAAGTTCAAGCCGACCGAGCAGTCGTTCTTGCCGATCCGCACCATCGCGGTCGGCGACGACGCCCAAGAATCCAATTATGAGCTCGATTTCTTGATCGAGCCGGATGCATCGACGGTGTTCAACGCCCTGATGCCTCGCTACCTAGAGACGCTAATCTTCGATGCCATGCTCCAGTCGCTGACCAGTGAGCACGCTTCCCGCCGCATGGCGATGAAGGGTGCAACCGACGCAGCCGGCCGCATGACGAAGGACCTCAAGAAGATCTACAACCGCGCGCGCCAAGAGAGCATCACCATGGACTTGCTCGACATCATCGGCGCCACCAGCGCAGTCAGTTGATCGCAATCGATCGACTGACAAAAGCACCCAATACACGCAACGCATACTCAAACTGAGGACGACAGAAGTGACTACCGCAACCCAAATGCAAGGCCATATCCTCCAGGTGTTCGGTCCCGTGGTGGACGTGAAGTTCCCCGAGGGCCACATGCCGAACCTCTACAACGCCATTACGGTTGTTGATGCGGCTCGCAAGATTGACCTGGTGCTCGAAGTCGCCCAGCAGCTCGGCAACTCAACCGCGCGCTGCGTGGCGATGTCGACGACGGACGGAATGAGTCGCGGCATGCCCGCGAACGACACTGGCGCGCCGATCTCGGTGCCGGTCGGCAAGTGCACAACCGGTCGCCTGTTCGACACGCTCGGCCGCGCTCTCGAGACTGGTGTTGCTCACCCGCGAACCGGCGAATTGATGCCGCCCGTCGTGAGCGAAACCACTTTACCGATTCACCGTGCGGCGCCGACCTACGACGAGCAGGAGTCCATCAGTGAGGTCTTCGAGACTGGCATTAAGGTCGTCGACCTGCTCTGCCCGTTCGCGAAGGGCGGCAAGATCGGCCTCTTCGGCGGTGCTGGTGTTGGCAAGACGGTTCTTATCCAAGAGCTGATCCGGATCACGGCTGTCGAGAAGGGTGGCTTCTCGGTCTTCTGTGGTGTTGGTGAGCGAACCCGTGAGGGCAACGACCTTTGGCTGGAAATGGCCGAGTCGGAATACACCGACGCAGATGGCAACAAGTCATCCGTGCTCGACAACGCGGTGCTGGTCTTCGGCCAGATGAATGAGCCGCCCGGTGCGCGTCTGCGCGTTGCGCTGACCGGCCTGACGATGGCCGAATACTTCCGCGACGTGGAAGGCAAGGACGTGCTGTTGTTCGTCGACAACGTCTTCCGCTTCGTGCAAGCCGGTTCGGAAGTGTCCGCACTGCTCGGCCGTCTGCCGTCCGCGGTGGGCTACCAGCCGACCATGGCGTCCGAAATGGGGGCACTGCAAGAGCGCATTACCTCGACCAAGAAGGGCTCGGTTACATCGATGCAGGCCGTCTACGTGCCGGCTGACGACATTACCGACCCGGCGCCGGTTGCCACGTTTGCTCACCTTGACTCGACCATCATTCTCGAGCGTCAAATCGCTGAGCTCGGCATCTACCCGGCTGTTGACCCGCTGAAGTCGACGTCCAAGATGCTCAGCCCGAGCGTCGTCGGCGAAGAGCACTACAACGTCGCTCGTGAAGTGCAGCGCACGCTGCAGCGCTACCAGGATTTGCGCGACATCATCGCCATCCTCGGTATCGAAGAACTGAGCGATGAGGACAAGTTGGTCGTCGCCCGCGCGCGCCGCATCCAGAAGTTCTTGTCGCAACCGTTCTTTGTCGCGGAAGCCTTCACCGGCGCCCCGGGCAAGTTCGTCAAGCGCGAAGACACCGTGCGTTCCTTCAAGGAGATCCTCGAAGGCAAGCATGACGAACTGCCGGAATCGGCCTTCTACATGTGTGGTTCGATCGAAGAGTCGGTCGCCCGCGGCGCGAAGAGCTAAGAGACCCGCTGATCGCCGGTGGCACGACGCCCGGCACACGAAGCCACTGGCACACGTCACTGGCGCAACACCCTCCGGCACCCGCCGCCAATTCGATCGTTCAAGGCCTGAACCCTAGATCCCATGTCCGAACTCCACCTGCGCATTGTCACTCCCGACCGCACGATCATCGATCGTAAGGTCAGCTCGGTGTCGTTCGTCGGCACGGATGGACGCTATGGCGTGCTCCCGCACCACGCGCCGCTGATGACGGGCATTGCCCAGAGCGGCACGGCGACGATCACCGAGGCCGATGGCAAGTCGAGTGAGTTGTTCGTTAGTGATGGCTTCGCCCAAGTGCAGCACAACGTGTTGACGCTTGTCTGCGAAGCTGGTGAGTTTGCCAACGAGATTGACCTCGATCGCGTCAAGGCCGCAGAAGCCCGCGCCCGCGAGAAGATGGCCGGCCTCGACAAGCTCAGCAGTGAGTTCCTGAAGGCTGAAGCCTCGTTGCGCAAGGCGCTCGCTCGCGAGATGCTGTCCCGACGCAGCTCGGGCACCGGCTCGATGCGCTAGCACGGGTTGCTGCGCTCGGCTTGACAGGCTGTTCCCGAACTCCCCACGGTGCGGGCGACATACGCGCCCGCGGTCAACGCATCCAGGCCCAAGTGCCCCGGGCCGATAAAGCCCCTGGATGAATCCAAGCGGAGCCAAGATTCGGGTGCTGGTAGTAGAGAGCGATCCCGAGCTCCGTCTAGCCCTCGCGCGCCGTCTCGGCCGCCATCCATGGATCGACGTCATTGGCACGGCTACCACGTCGATTAATGCGCTGCCGAAGATTGCCAGCTTCCGGCCGGACTGGGTCATCGTTGATATGTGCCAGAACGCGCGTGACGGCCTCGGCATGCTTCAGGACATGCACGAGGCGCGTATCGAAACGCGCCGAGCCGTGATCGCGAATGCCACTGGCCGTGACACCAGCTCGCTGTTGGCTCAGGCGCATGCGGCGGGTGTCGCGGCGGTTGTCCGACGCCCGACTCATTTGACCGGGCAGGCCCTGGCCGAGAGACTTGGCGGTGACCTGTTGACGCCCATGCTGCGCGCCGGGGGGGCTCGTTCAGTCTTTGATGGGCACGTTGGCGACTGTAACGCAACGTCCGCGAAGCCCTTACTGCCAGAACTCTCGGCGCCGGCTTCGAAGACCGCTGGCGTCGGCCAGTCAACCTTGCGCATCCCTGCGGCGCCGATGCCGGAGTCATTCGGGTGCCGCGTTGTTGGGATCGGTGTTAGCACTGGTGGCCCGCTGGCCTTGCACGACCTGTTGGCGCGGCTTCCGGCGAAGTTCTCGCTGCCGATCGTCATCGTCCAGCACATGCCCGCGGCGTTTACCAAGATCTTGGCAGCGTCACTCGCAAAGGTATGTCCGTTGCCCGTCAAAGAGGCGGAAACTGGTGATCTTGTGGTTGGCGGTCGGGTGCTGATCGCTCGCGGTGGCAGCCATATGCGCGTGGTGCGCGGCGGCACGTCGCCCATCGTTAACATCACCGATGATCCGCCCGAGTGCTCGTGTCGCCCGTCTGTGGACTACCTGTTCCGCTCGTTGGCGGGCACGTTCGGTAGGGCAACGATGGGGGTGGTGTTGACGGGGATGGGCGAAGACGGGTGGCTTGGTTCTCGTGCCATTCACGACGCCGGTGGTCGCCTGCTCGCGCAGGACAAAGCCTCGTCGGCCGTGTTCGGAATGCCCCGTGGGCCGATCGAAGCAGGCATCGCGCGCACCGTCTCGCTGCAGGACATGGCGGAGGCGATTACCGCCATGTCTGGGAGCCTGCGATGAAACTACGGGACGACGAGATGAAGCTGATGCAGCAGATGGTTCGCCAGCTGTGCGGCGTCACGCTGAGTGACAGCAAGGGCTATCTGATCGAGACCAGGCTTGGCGATATTGCGGAACGCTTTGGTTGCGAGAACTTCAACGAGCTCTACATCGCATCGCGTCACGGTGGCGACCACGCGTTGACCGAACACATCATCGATGCGATCACGACGCATGAGACGACGTGGTTTCGCGATGGCGGTCCGTATGACTTGTTCGAACGCAATCTGCTGCAGAGCGTGATCGAATCGCGGCAACGCCTGGGCCAGCCCAAGCGCCTGCGGATCTGGTCGGCAGCGTGTAGCACGGGCCAGGAGCCATACTCTATCGCGATGATCCTGAGGCAACGGATACCGGACCTAGCCAATTGGAACATCGAAATCCTCGCAACCGACATCAGCATCGGGACCGTCGCCAAAGCGAAGCAGGGAGTGTTCTCGGCGCTCGACATCAGCCGCACCGCGCGTCCGGGTATGCTGGGCAAATACATCAAGCGAGAACGGGATACCTACCGTGTGGTGGACGAGGTGCGCCGCATGGTGACGTTCCAATCGAGGAATCTGCTGATGCCGTTTACGGGGCTCGATCCGTTCGACATCGTGTTCTTGCGCAACGTGCTGATCTATTTTGATGCGGAGACCCGCCGCAGCATCCTTGAGCGAACAGCTAGAGTCATGCTGCCGCACGGCTACCTGATCGCTGGTGGTTCGGAGATCCTGCAGGATGTTGGTTCGGAGTTCATGCCGAAGATGATTTCCGGTGTGCCTGTCTATCAGCCCAAACTTGAAGCGGCCAAAAACTAGCTAAGCAACCAGCCCCGGCGGGTTGGCGCTCGTAGAGGCATCGCCGCAAGGCGAAGATGTTGCCAGTTGCGGCTGCCGACGTGACCCAGCGGACAATCGCCGTTATGCTGTTTCGCCTTCATCCCACAGAGACCTCAGAGGGCCCCACAACTGGGCTCCAAGTACTATGAATCTGCTTCCGTACCTAACCGTCGCCGCGCTCGGCCTTCTAGCCCTGCCAAACGCCATCTGCCAAGACGCAGGCAAGAAGAAGCAGAGTGGCATCCCCGCTTGCGAGGACATGAAGAAGACCTCTTCCGGTCTCGAGTGGGGCATCCTCAAGAAGGGGCCTGGTGGCGAACCGCCCGCTGATGCCGACATGGCTGTCGTGCACTACACCGGTTGGTTGACCGACGGCACCAAGTTCGACAGCTCGCGTGATCGCGGCGAGACCAGTAAGTTTGGTGTGACGCAGGTCATCAAGGGTTGGACCGAAGGCCTGAAGCTGATGTCGCCTGGCATGCGCTGCAAGCTCATCATCCCGAGCGATCTCGCCTACGGTGACGCTGGCCGTCCCGGAAGCATTCCGCCAAAGGCGACCTTGGTCTTCGATGTGGAGCTGGTCGAGGTGATTCGAATGCCTAAGCTGCGTCCGGCTGATCCCGACAAGCAGAAGGTACTCGGCAACGGCGTCAAATACGAAGTCGTCAAGCCCGGCACCGGCGCAGTCATCGCAGAAGGCAGTGGCATCGCGCTTCGCTACGCCATCTGGGGTGCAAAGGGTCAGCTGATCGACTGCACTGAGAAGAGCGGCCAGACCTTCGGCGGCACGCTGGAGTCGATGCAATGGCCATTCATCAAGGACATCGTCAAGAGCCTGAAGGTTGGCGGCATTGTTCGCGCCGACGTGCCGAACGCACTTGTCAAGCAGGTACAAACCGACAGCGTTTGGGAACTCGAGTTGTTGCGAGTGTCGGAGATACCGAAGTTCCGCCTGCCAAGTGCGGACAAGGTGGTGACGACCCAGAGCGGCTTGCAATACGAAGCCATCACGCAAGGGGAGGGCGACGCGCCGAAAGCGACGAGCGCGGTCAAAGCATTTTACACTGGCTGGCTGACGGACGGCAAAATCTTCGATAGCTCGCACGCGCGTGGCGAAGCAATTGACTTCTCGCTTCGTCAGGTCATTCCGGGTTGGACCGAAGGCCTGCAACTGATGAAGCCGGGTGCGAAGTTCTTGTTCCAGATCCCGCCGGAACTGGCCTATCGCTCCCAGGTCAAGCCCGGCATTCCCGCGAACTCGACGCTGATCTTCCTGGTCGAGTTGGTCGAAGTTAAGTAACTCGCTGGCAGGGCTGCGCGGCCGCTTCGCGCTGCCGCAAATTGGCGATTGCAGCGCGTTCGACCGCGAGCGCGTTGGCTAACACGCCGAGCTATCGCGGCTGCGTCGCGCCAAGTTGCCCGCAGCCGGCCATCACGGAGCGACCCTTGGTGATGCGCCGCCTCACCGCGACACCGCGGTCACGCAGCATGCTGACGAACGCGACGATCTCGTGTTCGTGAGGCGCGCGTGCAATCGGTTCAGTGCCCGGATTGAACGGGATCACGTGGACGAGCGTGCGACCGAGCGGCGCGATGAACTGTGCGATTTGATCGGCATCCTCTTCGGTGTCGTTGATGCCAGGCAGCAGGCACCAGTGGATCCCGAGCGCCATGTTCTTGCGCTGACGGTAGGCGATCAGTGACGCCTGGATGTTACCGAGCGAGTATCGCACCGAATGCGGCATCAGCTCGGCACGACGATCGTCGTCGGCGCTGTTCAAGCTCAACGACAGTCCGAGTCGCTTCCAACCAAGTTGTCGCAACGCATCGATGCCGGGTACGTGACCGACGGTGCACACGGTCAAGCGATCGTGCGCGAGGCCGAGCCCCGTTGCATCGGTCAGCACGCGCATCGCTGGCAACAGCGCTTCGAGATTGTCGAGCGGTTCGCCCATGCCTTGGAACACGATCTGGTCCACCGACGACTTGCGCCGTTGCATCGTGACCTGCGCGACGATCTCGCCCGCCGTCAAGTTCCGCAGTAGGCCCATGCGCCCGGTTTCACAGAACGTGCACGCGCGCGCGCAACCGACTTGTGTGGAGACGCACAGCGAACGACGCCCATGGCCCATCGGCAGCGACACACTTTCGATACTGCGCGCGTCGTGAAGGCGTAGTAGGCGCTTTTGGATCTCGCCGTGTTCGCCTGGTTCGCGCTGCTCGTCAACGCTCACCGGCAACTGCAGACTCGCCCGTTGGCGCCAGATCGAGGCCGCCCGTGGTCCGGCACCGAGTGCCTCCGGATCGAACACGCCGTCGCAAATCGCTTGTCGGTGAATGCGTCGCGCGAAGCCTGCACCTTTGCACTCCCCGAACCACTCATTGGCTGCGTCTTGCAGTTGCGCTGCTGGCGTTGCCAGTAGGTCGAGCTTTTCATGCCCGCAGCGTGGCGCAGCTGCATCAAGGGGTGGTGGGGTCGGTTTGCTCACGAGTCGCCAGCACCATAGCGACTTAGCCTGGCACCGCGAGCCACGCGTAGCAGGTTGCGTAAAGGACTCGCGGCGCGCCTACCGCAGTGCCTCGCGCGAGGCCTCCCATGGAAAACGTGGACGGGTGTGCGATTGCCAAGTGCGCCGACTGCGATGCCGAGCAAGCAAAGCACCCCAAGCCACTTGCGCTCGACAAGCATATAACTTGGGAATGCAAAGTAATCGCTGATCCGAAGAAATAGACCGACATATGAAGCTCGGAATCGGGCATTATCCGCGGCATGTCGACCAATCCCGAACCGACGCCGGAGTCGCCCTTGGAGCCGCCCAAAAGCGGCCCTGTGCCGGTGCTCGAGGCTCGCAAGGTCTATCGAATGCGCCAGATAGAAGGGCGAGAGATGCCGATTGTCAGCGACGTCAGCTTCACGCTGCAGAAGGGGGAGTTCGCGACGATCATGGGCCCGTCAGGCTCTGGCAAATCAACCTTGCTGCATCTGCTGGCCGGCCTCGATCGCCCGACGGCGGGCGACGTGTTGGTCGCTGGCGAGGACCTCGGTGGTGGCGATGAGGAATACCGTGCCGCTGTGCGCCGCCGCCGTATTGGCTTCATCTTCCAGTTTTTCAATCTGCTGCCGGACCTGACCGTTGAAGAGAACGTGACGCTGCCGTTGCGCATCCTCGGCCAGAATCCGAAGAAGCATCGCGGTCGTGTCGACAGCCTCTTCTCCCTACTCGGGGTCAGCAAGCTGCGCGACCGACTGCCATCAGGCTTGTCGGGTGGTGAGATGCAACGCGTTTCGATTGCCCGCGCGTTGGTGACGCAACCAGAGTTGGTGCTCGCGGACGAACCGACCGGCAACCTATCGAGCAAGGCCGGCGAAGAAGTCATCGGGCTGCTGCGCGACGTTTGCACTCGACTCAACGCGACCATCTTGTTGGTCACGCACAATCCGCGCGATGCCGCTGCCGGTGATCGCGTGTTGTTCCTGCACGACGGTGCATTGCTTTCACAATCCGAAATGAAGGGTGGACCTTTCGATGTCGCTGACGTCTTTCATCGTCTTCAGGAACTGGGCGTCTAGCCGTCTACGCATCCTGCTGACCTTGGTCGGCATTGCGCTCGGCACGGCGATCGTCGTGGCCATCTACGTGATGGATCACAACACGATCCAGAGCCGGATGATTGCGCAGGATCCGCAGCGTGGTTGGGTTGACCTCGAGGTGCACCCCGTCGATCAGACCAGGGTGGCCACCGACGTGCGCGCCGAGTTGCGGGCACGCGATGGCGTAGCCGATGCGGCGATCTGGCGCGAAGCGCGTGGCGTTGCGGTTGGACCTCAGAAGCCGCTGCCGTTGTCGGTCTTTGGCCTGGCGCCCTTGCCAGCGAATGCGTTCGCGCACTACGTCGTCAATCGCGGTGATGATCTGACGGCCGAAGACGTCACGAGAGATGCTCCGGGCGTCTTGCTCGGCGGTGAGGCCGCGCACTTGCTCGGTGTCGATGTCGGCGATGTCATGACGTTGGGTGAGCCGCCACCAGCGCAACGCGTCGAGTGCAAAGATGGCCAGTTGGTGCCCGTCCTTGTGCCGGTCGGCAAGGTGCCGTTCTCGACCAAGGTGACGGTCGTTGGCGTGCTTGAGCATCAGAAGCTTGGCAAGCGTGCCGAGGGCCTGGTCGCCGTGGTGCCATTGAATCTCGCCGAGAAATTGCGGCCCGTCGGCGGCAGCCTGTTCCATATCTTGCGCGAGAAGGGCACGGACCTCGACCGCCTGCGGCAAGAACTACAGAGCGATTACACGGTCGTCGATGCGCGCGGCGCGATGATTGGCGAAGGCGCCGACGAGCGCGCGTTCCGCAACGGCCTGAAGATCCTCGGCGGCCTCGCGTTGTTGCTGGGCATGTTCGTTGTGTTCCAGACACTGTCGAATTCGTTGATTGCACGCGTCCGGCAACTCGGCCTGCTGCGCTGCCTCGGCACCGGCACGGGCGCGATCACCCGCATCTTCTTGCTCGATGCGTTGATGCTCGGGGTGGTGGGGTCGTTGATCGGCATTGGTCTGGGACTGTTGCTCGCGCTTGGTTTGCAGGCGATGCGCGTCAGCTCACTCGGCCTTGGCAAGGAATGGGGCACGTTCGACATCCCGTGGTTCCCGGTGTTGTGGACGGCCGCTCTCGGTGTGCTGTTCACGTTGGCGGGGGCGATGTTCCCATTGATGCGTGCCCGCCAGATTCCGGCGCTCGACATCTTGCGCGCGCGCGGTTTGGCGCCGGGTAACGATGATGGTGTCGACCTGATGAAGGGCGTGCACGTCTGGATGTTTGGCCTGTTGGTGTTGGCCTTGCCGCTCGCATACTTGGCGATGACGCCGCTCGCGGTCGAAGAGGGCAAGGAAACACGCATGGTGCTGCTCGAACTCGGCGGCATGTTGGGGTTGTTCGGCGGCGTTTTGCTGTTGGCTCCGAGCATGACGACGTTGCTCGGCCGCGTGATGCTGTTGCCGTTCCGTCCGTTCTCGACCATGGCGACATGGCTCGTCGACAAGGTTCTCAAGCGGTCTTCAGGTCGCGTGTCGGCCGCGGTTTGCGGGTTGTCCGCGGTGTTGTTGGCGTTGCTTGGACTCAAGAGCTTGACCGGTTCGTTGCAGGCCGAAGTCCATGTCTTTGGCAAGGCGGCGCTGAGCAACGTGTTGTTCCTGCAGTGTGAACCCACCTCGGGGTTGAACGCCCAGAAACTCGCCAGTGTCGAGGGCGTGCGCCAGGTTGACGCCTACGAGGGCGAGGTGCGCAGCGCTGGGTTCTTGCTGCGTGGCTTGTCGGTCGAGAGTGCTGCGGGTCGTGGTGGACCGCTCGAAGGTAGTCAGGCTGCCGTGCATCGCTACGTCGATGAACGCGCGCGCACCCTGATCGTTAGTAAGCGACTGGCGAGGGCACGCGATTGGCAACCTGGATCGTTGGTGCCGTTGCGCGACAAGAACGGCACGCCGGTCAGCTACGAAGTATTGCTGGTCGACGACCGCGCTGGCTTTGACAGTGACGAACGAGCCTTCGCGATCACGTCGCCGCACTGGTTGCGCCAAGATTTCTGCATTGGCGAGCAGTGCGTCGAATTGGTGACGCTGAGAATGGATCGCAACGCCGATCTCGAGATCGTGCGGGCGGCGGCGCGCGCGACCTTGCCCAACGTGCGCCGCAGCAAAACCGGCGCGAATGTCGAGGCCTACCTGCACCGCGATGTCGCGAGGGACTTCTTCCTGTTCGACCTGCTGTTGTTCTTGATGATGGGCCTTGCGGGCGTCGGCCTGCTCAACGGCATGACGATCGCAGCGCTCGGCCGGCAGCGTGAGCTTGGCGTGTTGCGGGCCCTCGGTATCAAGCGCGGCGCGCTCGCTGGCAGCTTCCTGATCGAAGCAGCGGTCGTTGCGGCAATCGCCAGCGTGTTGTCGGTGGCCCTGAGCTACCCGCTGGGCACGGTGCTGGTGCTGGGAATGAATGCGGTCGCCCAGCTCGATGCGCCGGTGACGATGCCGTGGCTGTGGCTGATCCTGGTGCCGATTGCAGCCTTTGCAACGGCCATTCTGGCGGCGCTGCTGCCGGCCTACCGGGCGATCAAACAGAGCCCGAGCGAGTCGGTTCGCTACGAGTAGGGAGGTCCAGGGCCGCCGGCATTTGCCGGTGGTTCAAGCCACTGCCTGAGCTCGGTCTCCGGGCGGTGCTGGATTGCGGCCGTAGCACCGGTTACGACCGCTGCCCGAAATGACACGTTCCTCCTGGCAGCGCACCCATTCTTGTGGCGAATTGACGATCGAAAACGTGGGCACCGAAGTGGTGCTCAACGGTTGGATCGAGAACCACCGTGACCACGGCCAATTGGTGTTCGTCGACCTGCGCGATCGCTATGGCGTGACGCAGATCGTAGCGCACATCGAGACCAACGATATGGCCGAAGGAACCGTCGATCTGCTGCGCCGGCTTGGCGCGGAGGATGTGGTGTCGGTTCGCGGCAACATCCGCGCTCGCGAAGGCGACAAGATCAACAAGGCGCGCTCGACCGGCGAGATTGAATTGCTCGTCACCGGAGTCACCGTGCTCAGTGAAGCGGACACGCCGCCCTTCGAAGTGCTCGACGATGTCGAAGCCAACGAAGAGCTGCGCATGAAGTATCGCTACCTCGACCTGCGCCGCCGACCGCTGCAAGAAGGCTTGATCAAGCGCTCCCGCTTCGTCACGGCGATGCGCACGTTCTTGGCCGGGGAAGACTTTATCGACGTCGAGACGCCAATCCTGACCGGCAGCACGCCGGAAGGTGCGCGTGACTATCTGGTACCGAGCCGCGTGCACCCGGGCAAGTTCTTCGCATTGCCGCAGAGTCCACAGATCTTCAAGCAGCTGTGCATGGTTGCCGGCCTCGATCGCTACTACCAGATCGCCCGCTGCTTCCGCGATGAGGACCTGCGCGCCGACCGTCAACCGGAGTTCACTCAGGTCGACTTGGAGATGTCGTTCGTCGAAGAGAACGACGTGCTCGAGTTGGTCGAGAAGGCCGTCGTGCATTCGTTCAAGGAAGGCTTCGATATCGATCTGCCGACGCCGTTCCCGCGCCTTGCATTCGAAGATGCGATGAACCGCTTCGGCAGTGACAAGCCGGACATGCGCTTTGAGATGGAGTTGGTTGACTGCACCGAGCACGCCAAGACGAGCGCGTTCAAGGTCTTCTCAGGTGCCGTCGAAACCGGTGGCATGGTGAAGGGCATCACCGCCGTTGGCGCGGCTTCGAAGTTCTCCCGCAAGGGCATCGATGCGCTGACTGCCTACGTGCAGGAATACGGCGCCAAGGGTTTGGCTTGGGCCAAGATCACCGAGAAGGGCGTCGAAGGCTCAATCTCGAAGTTTTACCAAGACGAAGCCGGCGCGCAGTTGATCGAGTTGATGGGCGCCAAGCCCGGCGACTTGCTGCTGTTCGTCGCCGACCAATCGAAGGTCGTGCACCGTGCGCTTGGCGAAGTGCGGCTCAAGGTCGGCACCGAACTTGGCCTGCGCGACCCGAAGAAGTTCCGTTGCTGCTGGGTGCTCAACTTCCCGATGTTCGATTGGAACGAGGACAAGCAGCGTTGGCAGTACGCGCACAACCCGTTCTCGGCGCCGGTCGACTGGGACAACACCGACTTCGAGAAGGACACCGAAAGCCATCGCAGCCGCGCCTATGACTTCGTCATGAACGGTTGGGAACTCGGTTCGGGTTCGATCCGGATCCATCGTCACGAACTGCAGAAGAAGGTCTTCAACTTCCTCGGCATCAGCGAAGAAGAGCAGCGCCGCAATTTCGGCTACCTGTTGGACGCCTACAAGTTCGGCGGCCCGCCGCACGGTGGCATCGCGCTCGGCGTCGACCGCATGGTCGCGTTAGCACTCGGTCGCGAAGGCATCCGCGATGTGATTGCGTTCCCAAAGACAGCAACGGCCTTCGACCCGATGGCGCAGGCGCCGGCCGTAGTGACTCCCGAGCAGATGGCGGAGTTGCAGATATTGTCGACGGCCAAGAAGGCCGACGAAGCAGCCGACAGCTAGCCGCGGCGGCCGGTCTTCACCAACATCGGTGGGGCCGACAGCTGGTTTTCCTGCAGCGCCTGGTCGATTGCATCGAGCACGCTCTCGACCGTGATGTCGGTCATGCAACGGCCCCGCGGAGACGCGGTGCAGCCGGTTTGTTGCATCGCTGCGAAACAGCGAGACATGCAGTGCAAGCACGGCAGGCCGTTCGCTTCTACTGGGTAGACCGTGGCGCCGTGGTGCACGAAGCGCGATGGCGTGGCCAGTGAGAACAGCGTGACGCAAGGCACTAACGCGGCTTGGGCGTAGTGGAACATGCCCGAGTTGTTGCCTACGAACAGATTGCAGGCAGACAGCACGGCCGCGGTCTCGCGCGCCGTCAACTTACCAACTAGGTCGGTGCCGACGCCAAGGGGGTCCTTGGTGCCGATTTCGATGACCTGAGCACCGGCTGCTTCGAGTGCCTGCGCCAGTTCGAGCCAGCTTTGCAGTGGCCAGTGCCGCAGCGGGTCGATGAAGTCGGCGCAGATCGCAATTCGCGGCTTGCTCAGCAGGGGGATGCTGCGGAGCACGCTCAGGTCTTCCTGGCTGAGGTGCAGACGCGGTTTGCGATCACTCGGAGTCACACCTGCATAGCTGCACATGTGGTCCACGAGGCTAGGCATGGCCTCAAGCTTGGCGTATTCCGTGGTGTCCATGTGCGAGAACAGCTGCACCTGGACGACGTGGTCGAAGCGTTGGCCGTCCTCAGCAGGACCGCTGACGTGCGGGTTGTGCAGCACGTTGCCGTACAGGCCGTTCACGTAGATGCGCGTGTCTGGACCGAAGCGCTCGACCAGGCCGAGCATCATCGGGTCACTGCAGAGCACGTCTCCAAGCCCCCAATCGCCTTGGTAGTCAACAAGCACGTTCATGGTGCTCAGGCTCCCGGTGTGATCGGCTGTGGAGTCGGGGTTGCCGGCGCAATCGGCTGCATCGCGTCGAGTGCTTGCTCTATGCGCGACAACTGTTGTGCGGGAACGTAGCGCAAGATCGTCTGCTTGGCATGAGCGGCGAGATCCAGTTCGCGCGCCACAACGATGGCACTCGCGACGGTCTCGGTGCGTGTGATGCCGGTTTCGATGGCGTGAATCAGCGCGGCCAGGGCCTGTCGCTTCTTGTTGCTTTCGTAGAGCGTCACGCCGAGGTCGGCCCACGTTTCCGGGTCTTCAGCGCCGGCTTTCTTTTCCTTGCCGATCGCGGCCAGCAATGCGTGCTGGGCTTCTTCGAGGTTGCCTTGTTCGAAGTAGCGGTTGGCAACGTCCTTGATCGCCTTTGGTTCCATCCACTGCAGGTAGACGCGAGCGTCGTTGTCTGTGCGGCGGAAGATCTTGCCCTGGTCATCCTTGAATGCGCCGTGGCCACTGTTCTCGTGGCACGGATCGCAGTAGCCGAAGTCGGTGCACGAGAAGAACTCGCCCATGGCTGGCAGGGGCCTGGCCTCTTCGATCTTGGTGATGTTGCCGAACGAGTTCTTTCGCTCGGTCAGGTGGTATTGGCAGTTGTAGACCTCACCTTCGGGGTCGATGTTGACCCACGCACTGGTGCAGTCGATCTTGTACTTGTGGTCGCGGTTGAAACCTTCGCCCATGTGCGTGCCGCGGAACTCGTTAAACTGGTAGAGCAGCCCGCGGCCGTCGGCCATCTGGATCAGCTTCTTCAGGTTCTGATCATGTTTGTCGTCACGGAAGTGCGGGAACTCCTGCAGGTTGACCATCGAGAACGTCGGCTTCTCGACGATGCCGGAGTCGCGCAGGCGTTCTGCTTGGTCGAGCCACTTCTCAGGTGAGATGAAACCCGGATGGTAGGTATGGAAGCTCGTCTTGAACGTCTTGCCGTGCGCCCGCATCTCTTTGGCGAAGGCATCGATATCGAACGTCAGGTTCGACGTCATATCGAGGTCATAGCCTTCGAGGCGGCTGGCGATAAACGCGAAGTCCTTATGCAGCGATGGCTCGCCGCCGGTCAGGATCAACGGATGTTCAGGTCGAACGGGGTACGCGTTGAGCGCATCGACCCACTGCTTCCCCGTCAGTTCCTTATAGCGACCCCACGGCTTGCGCCGTTGGCCGGGAACCATCTTGGGCTTTTGAATGCAGTAGTCGCAGGCGAAGTTGCAACGCGCCGTCAGGTAAGCGACCCACACGTGGATCTCTGGCGTCGGTAACGGAAATTGGGCGGCTGTTGCCATAGGGGGATGATCTCTTCAGATCACCAGTCCCATCGGCGTCTTTCCACTACCGACTTTAGACCGCGCGTTGCGAACTCTCCTTGTCACCGGCCGGTTGCACAGGGCGCATCCGGCTGCATGACTGAGATCGGCGGGAACCACCAACAGCTAGATAGGGGGTTTCCCTAGGGGTTTGCCAAGTGCGTGCAGATAGACAAGTTAACGCGCGCCGGTTTTGTGAGAATGCGGGCTTGTTGGGCATTGCGCGATGCCGTGGAGGTCTGCGTCGAGGCTGAACCCTGGCCCGGAATGGCGTGCAGTTGTCGTTTCTCCCGATGCGTTGCTCGCACGAAACTTACGCCCGCAAACGCGATGGTAAGTGGGGTAGGCAGCACGGAGCAGCCGACTGCGGAAAGCTCGGGGAAGCGGAGACGCAGTGCGGCGAGGCTGGCCTTCGGGGTGGCGCTACAGCTTGAAGGTCTCGTCCGTCGGGCGACAAACGCGCTTCAAGTGCAGCGGGCGACGAAGGCCGTCTTGTCCGTGCGTCGCCGCCGGCCTGGTTTTCGCCTGCCACTCTTCGAACACTTCCATCGACTTGGCTGTGTCGACGTAAACGTCCCCGTAGCGATCGCCCGGTTCGGCCTTCGTTACCGTGACCTTCTGGTGCCAGCAGTGCATGCCGCTGATCGGGTCGGGTTGCACCGGGAACGTCATGTTCTGATGCACACCACCGCTCGTCCACCAGACCTTCTCGCTCTCCTTGTCCTCACTCTTGAAGCCGGAAACGGGCTTGGTGCGACGCATCAGGTAGGCGCTGTCCGACACCTTGCGCAGGTCGACATCGTGCAGTTGCCAGTGGTTGCCAGACGTCTGGTCGCCCTTGACGGTCCAGCGACCCATGTGGTGGCTGCACGCGATGACGCCTGGTCGAACTCCTTCGGTGAGCCAGACGGCGTTGACGTAGTAACCGATGCGCGTCGTAACGCGGATCAGGTCGCCCATCTCGACCCCGAAGCGAACCGCGTCGGTGGGGTGGATCCAAACCGGGTTGGTATTCGATAGTTCGCTGAGCCACTTGCTGTTGGCGCTGCGCGTGTGGATCAATGTTGGCAAGCGGAACGTTGGCACCAAGGCCATCTCGCCCTTGTCGCGGTCGAGTTTGGCTTCGTCGATGTGACTCTCGATGTACGTCGGGGTCGAGTGTTCGGGCCAACCCCAATCTTTCATCGTTGGCGAGAACAGTTCGAGCTTCTTAGACGGCGTGTGGAAGCCCTCCATGCACTTGTCGTTGGCGTAGACGCCGAGGATCTTGCCGTCCTTGTGCACGACGCCCTGCTCCG
>JBNMND010000090.1:0-17509 GCA_051274975.1 Planctomycetota bacterium
GGATCCCGCATGCTCTCGTCGCCACTCCACAGTCGCGCCCACTGACCCTGAGTCAGCTCGTGCCGCGCCAGCAGAAACGGGGCAAGAGTTACTTCGTGCAGAGCTTCGTCGCCCCGAGCCTGGGCGTCGTAGTTTGGCCCCGTTGGGTCCGTTTTCTGCGCGCCCATGGTGTACGTGCCACCTGGCAGTAGCACGAACACGATGCCCGTGTCACCCGTCACATCGATGGACCCGTCTTCGCGATGCGTGGGCAACGCAATCTCCGCCGGATCAGACGTGCCATCCCACGCCGAACGCAAGTGGTAGAACTCCCACAGCCTTGTGACTGGGTTCATCCCGAGCGGTACCAAGCCCATCTGCGATACCAGCTCGAATCGCTGGTTCGCGTACAGCTTGCTCGCCGTGACGCCATCTGCGGCGATGATTGCCAGCCGAGCCTCGTTCCACTTCTCGCGGTAGCGCGTGATGGATAGCTCGTTGATCTGTTGCGACCACGCTAGGCGTTGTCGGACCGCGGCAGCTTCGGTCTTCTCGAAGGCTTCAATGTTCGCCGCAAGTTCCCGAAGCGTCGAATGCAAGAATCCGTCCGCATCGTCTTCGAACGACCAACTTGAGCGAGCCGAGACCTTGTCAGCGAGATCGGCGACCCGCTTTGTGAGAGCTGCCATGGCCCTCGGCGCTTCGCCACCGGATACGGCTGCAATCGCGGCTTCTAGCTTGGGCACATAGGCCGAGTATTCGGACTGCTTCTCTTCGGATGCGGTCGCCAATGCTGCTTTGCTGCTGGTCAACGCTTCTTCGTCAAGGCCATTCGCAAACAGCGCCCACGCGAGAGTGTCCGTAACCATCGTTCGATCGTCGCCGGTGGCCGGAGCAGCACTCACAGCCTTGCGTGCAAGCGCGAGACCTTCCGACTCACGCCCAAACTCCTTGCGCTCCGGATCGACCAGCGCCCAGGCGAGGTTGTTGAGTTCACCGTGAACGGTGGGAAGGTTTGCTTCATCCAACGAAAACGGCTCGGGCTTGCGAGAACCTGACCGGACCTCGTTGGCAAACCGCAGTGCCGTCAGCTTGTTTTTGAGAGCCTGCAGTTCGCCACCGCGAGGATGCGTGCTCCGAGCCGCGACCCTCTCCTGTTTAGTCTGTGGCAGAGCTTTGCGTTCGAGGTCCGCCAGCGTCGACCGAAGTTCAGGCAGTGAGTCGATCAGGTCCTTGGCTTCATCATCGAGCCACGATTGCATCGAGTCACTCTTATCGGGCCAGGCTGGGTAGAGGCCATCCTCCCTGGTCTTCGCTGCTTCGAGCCGCACCACATGCGACAGGCGATTGAAGTTGGCGAGGCTGGCGCGCGCTTCCTCGGCGCGCGTGTCGGCGAGCTGGCGTGCTTGCTTCTCGCTGGTCGCGGCGTTCTCCGCGAGCCCTCGCTGTGCGTCCGCGTCGCGCCAGAACCACAGCGATGCCGCGAGGCCCATGGCGATCACAATCGTCAAAGCGATCCCCAGCTTCTGCGTGCGTTTCATGGCGAGCGTGCGCACCGTGGCATCGTGTGCTCGGGCTTCAGCAGATGCCAAGTGACTGTGAATTGCCGCGGCAACTGCACCCGCTGACTGTGGCCGAGCTGCCGGCGCCGGCATCAGGCACATCGTCGCTATCTCGACGAGGTCTGCTTCCGCGCCGCACGCCGCGAGCCGCGCATGCGCGTCGTCGAGCTTGCCCATCGCCGCCATGCTGATGAGTTTGTTCGGTTGACCGATGTAAGGTGGCATCCCGGTCAGGATCTCGCACAGAATCGCGCCTAGCGAAAAGACATCGCTACGTTCGTCCATCGCGTCGACATCACCGCGTGCCTGCTCCGGTGGCATGTAGGCGGGCGTGCCCATCACGGAGCCCAGGATCGACTGCGTGCCGTGCCCCGACGAACGCAGCGTCTCAATCACGCTGAGCTGCGACTGCCGATCAGCCGCCAACTTTTCGTCCGCGACACCGCCGGATTGCAGCACCTTGCCCATGCCCCAGTCGACGACCTGCACTTCGCCAAAGGCACCGATCATGATGTTGGCGGGTTTGAGGTCGCGGTGCACGACGCCGCGCGCGTGCGCGTAGGCCATCGTCTGGCAGATGTCCTCGAAGATCACTAGGAACGCGCGCCGGTCGTTGGCGGGCGAGGGGCGTTCGGCCAGCTTCTTCGCCAAGGTTTCGCCCTTGACCATCTTCATGGTGAAGAACGGGCGGCCATCGACCATGCCGAGTTCGTAGACCGGCACGATACCGGGGTGTTGCAGTTGGCCGCCGATCTGCGCCTCCTCGACGAAGCGGTGCAGGATTCCGGGATCCTTGGCGTAACGCTCATGCAGGAACTTGATCGCCACGTCGCGCCCGAGGTCGGTGTCGTGGCCCTTGTGCACCGTGCCGACGCCGCCCTGGCCGAGCATGCCCTGCACCATGTACTTGCCGGTCTCACGCGCCACCTCGTCACCTGCCACTAAAGGCTTCAACATCGGCGTTTGGCCCGCGGGGTCGATCTCGCGCAGGGAGATCGATGGCTTCATGCCGGTGACCTCGCCGATGCGCTGCAGAATGCTCGGGGCGGGTGACGGATTCCGCGATGCCGACTTCTCGCCGCCAAAGGCCCGCGCAAGGCCCTTGTCGATTTCGGGAGGCGGCTCGCTGTCGTCTGGGCGGTCGTTTTCGGGTGGCATGGATGGGCTCCGGGATTGCGTTCTGAAGGATGATCCGCCGGTTGGCCGTTCTCATCCCAGAATCTGCAATAAAACGGTTGGCCCGGTTATCCGAGCAACGCGAGGACTTCGCGGCACTCGTGTTCTAGGTCCGTTGCATCAGGTCGGTGGAAGGCGATCACGCCCCGTAGACAGCGGTAGAACTCCTTGCGTGCCTTCTTGTAGGCATTGTGGAGATCCTGGGCAGGGATGTTCCAGACGGCGGCGATTTCGCGGATCGCCTCGTCGCTACCGAAGCGTCGTTCGAGCAGCTCGATTCTTCGCTGGCCGGCTTCGCCGTCCTGTGCGGCGAGTTCCCGAAACTGGGAGCTGGCTTCCTCGATGATGGAATGTGCCCAACAGCGATCGAATACGGTGGCCTGGCCAGGGTCGTCGCTTTGCACCTGGGCGAGCCAAGCACTGTCGTCAGGTCGAACCCGGCCCCGTTCGATAGCTCGTTCTTCAAAACGACGCGCGACGTTTTGGGTGACGCGGCACAGAAGGCCCCGCAGATCACCTTGGTTTGCATCGGCGCGCTCCAGAACCCCGCCAGGCTTCAGGCATTCGACGAACACCTCCTGCGTCGCGTCACCGATCTCGGTGGCAAGCACGCGGCCTCGCCAGCGAGCTTCGAGGTAGCTGTGAATCGTTGTCAGGTAGTTGCGCGAGAAGGTGGACCGCGCGGCGGAGTCGCCTGTGGCCGCCGCACGTATCACAGTCCAGCAAGTCTCGTTGGGCGGTGATGGCACTTGAGCAGGATACCGTGCGTGCTCTGCGTTTGGATGGCATGCCTGCCATTGGTTGTAACGTCACATGCTACAGGGAATGCGACGTGTCGCTTGTGGGCCCAGTCGCATCACCACTGGAATGCGGTGCCTACTCTTCAGTCCGCTCTCGCCAATAGCCTGGTCGACGACTTAGATGGGCGACCGCGAGGACCTGGATCTCGTCGAGCGTGATGCGATAGACCAAGGCGAACGGGTATCGCTTGAGAAGCAGTCGCCTGACGTCTTGAGCATCAGGTGGCCAGCGGAGCGGGGACTCGCGCAGACTGCCGACGCCTCGATCTAGTTCGGCGACGAATGCTGCCGCTGCCTTGGAGCTACGTTCCTCGTACCACTGGCGCGCAGCAGCAGCAGCAGCCTCATCGACTGCTTCTGGATGGAACAGGATCTCCACGTATGGCTAGCCGGTGATCTTCCGACGTGCGTCTTCCCAGCTAACTGGCTCGGCGGAGCCATCGTCGAGTTGGCCAATGCGGCGCCCGATCTCCGTCGACCAAGCCGCTTCGACAGGGCTCTCCAGGCTCTGCAGGAGAGAGCCCGCCAACGCAGCCCGTGCCTCGGGCGGCAGTTCCATTGCGCGGCGTAGCAGCTCGTCGGGGTTGGCCATGGGCAACAGCATACCGATGCCAGGGGAGCCGTGAAGTGGCTCCGCTCGAACTGAAGGCAGCGAGTGTGCAACTGAGTGTGCAATGCCCTCGGTCACTACCTGGCACAGCCTGGCACGATTGGGAGGGCGAAACGGCGGGGGGCCACAGGCCGGGATCTGGCTAGCGGTGCTGGTATGCGCTAACAATTCGCCACCGGGGGCGCATCCGGGTCCCTGTGTATGTGTGGCGCATGTGGGGAAATGGCAGCGGCGGGAGCCGGAGAGCACGGTCTTGTATCGCATCGTGCAGTCCGAGTGGGCGACGTCCCAGTCGCTGCTGGCCGCGAGAGACCGCCTAGTGAGGTGCGGCACCAAGCCCTTGCTTGGAAGCTGCACCTCGATTCGAAGCCCGCTAGGACTTCTTCGTGGCCGGCTGTCCGCCAGCCTTCAGACCGTCGATCACAGCCTCGGCGTTGGTGACGGTCGGGTCAAACGTGACGACGATGTCGGGGTTCTGTGCCTCAACTTTGGCACCAGCGACTCCGGGCATCTTGGTCAACATGCCACGCACGGTGGCAGCACAACCGCCTCAAGAAGGGGTCTTCTCAAGGACAAGTTCGATATCGGTAGTGTTCGCGGAGGGTTGCATCGAGCTGCACCCTGCGAACACCATCAGGAGCGCCGCAGCGCTTGGAATGGTGATTCTGTTCATGGTCAATCTTCGTAACGGGAAAGGCGAGCGAGAACGCTGCGCCGGAGAAGGCTGGCCTGGCGGCGTGCCAAGCCAATGGATTGTGGTTGTGGGGAAAGGGCTACTTGCGCAGTTTGGCTAGGAAGCGTTCCTTGTCTTCCTCGAACTCCTTCACACAGGGCCGGCAGCAGAACTTCACTTCTTGGTTGCCGTAGACTTTGACGACTGGGTCGCCCATCGAGCCGAGTTTGTTGTCGGTCACGATGCAGATGCTGCTGGTGTAGGGGATGACGTCGCCGGAACCGGTTGGGGTTGCGCACGAAGTCGTGAGAGCGAGTAGAGCGATGCCTAGGGCACGCGTGAGGTAGGTCTTCATCATGGGTCTAGAAAGTGAGGACAAGACCGAGGCCGTAACCGTGGTCTGAGTGGTAAGACGCCGAGAAACCAATGCTTTGGCTCATGACGTAATCGAAGCCGGCGATCCATTCGCCGTAGGTGTTGGTGTCGTATTCGACGGAGCCGAAGACCGACACGCGGTCGGTTAGCTGGAATGCCTTGTCCAGGGTGATCCGAAAGTCGCCGCGCGTGTCCACGCTGAGATTTGACATGACCAGGTAGGGAAGCCGGTGGCGCACTCCAGCAAATGAGCGGCTGGCTGCACCGTTGACGTCGGCATAGCGGAAGCCGAGTTCTGTTGCCCAGTTTTGGTCGATGTACCTCGACCATCCGACATCAACTTCTATGTCGCGGTCGTGGTGGCTGCCGTGATCGTGATCGGTGTCTCCAAGCGCGGATGGCAATCCGACATCCCAGCGCGTGAAGAAGTCGTTTCGCCCTTTCATGACCATAGCTCGCCCCATCGTCATGTGGTTTTGAATCGTCGCATCCAAGAATACGTAGGCTGGGTCCAGCAGTCCGGGGGCGATTTGTACTTCGTGTTGCGGGTCTTGAGAGTAGGTGAACACGCGGGCCATGCCTGCATCCATGTGGTAGAGCAGGTGGCAGTGGAAGAACCAGTCGCCGCCTTCTTCATCGGCAAGCCATTCGATGGTTCGTTTGCCCATCGGTGGCACATCGACAGTGTGCTTCAGCGGGGCGCGTTCACCTTGACCGTTGAGCAGCCGGAAGAAGTGACCATGCAGATGCAACGGGTGGTGCATCATCGTGTCATTGATCAGTTCGATGCGTAGAACCTCGCCTTTCTTGACTCGGATGGTTGAGTTCTCGCTGAGAGTTTCGTTGTCGAATCCCCACAGGTATCGGCGCATGTCGCCAGTCAGGCGCATCGTTAACTTGCGGATGGTCGCTGGGGCAGCAGCAATGCTGGTGTCGCGTGTGGCGCGAAGCAGCGCGTAGGGGGCAAACGGACGATTGGTCGTTGCCGACTCTTTGGCCCGCTTGGGAATCATGCTGGCAAGTCCGGCCTGCAGCATCTCGTCCATTGAATAGAGATTGGCGCGTGGTGGGTCCGCGACTGCTAGAAGTGGTCCCGTGCCAAGCAGCAGTGATGCGTGGCCGCTGCCGTCCTGCGCGGTAGCGCGAACTTCAACCGTCGATGCATCTGCCGGCATGGTGACGATCACGTCGTAGGTCTCTGCCATGCCGACGAGCAGGCGGCGTACTTCGACCGGCTCGACTCTTTGGCCATCGGAACCGACGATCGTCAAATTGCCGTTGCCAGCGGCGAGGAAGAAATAGCTGGAAGCGCCCGCGTTGACGAAGCGCAGCAACACTCGCTCACCTGGCTTGGCCGCCAGCGGCAGCTCTCGCTTCCCGTTGGCCAGGAACGCATCGTAGCCCACGTCCGATAGATCCATCGGAGGCATGCGGTCGCCCTCGCGTTCGAAGTAGTCGCCTAGTGCGCCACGTTGGTAGGCGCCCCAAAGCGATTGTTGCGTGCCCTTCTTGATCGAATACCACTCGCTGCCGCGCATGAGCCAGCGCATCACGGTGGTGGGGTTTTCGTTGGTCCAGTCGCCAAGAACGACGACATGTTCGCGATCGAATGCAACGTCGGGTTCGCGTGGCTCGATCACGATGGCGCCTTGCACGCCGCGCTGTTCCTGCAAGCCGGTGTGCGAGTGGTACCAGTAGGTGCCAGATTGACGCAGTGTGAACGCAAACGTGCGTTCGCCCCCTGGAGGAATGGGGGGCGTCGTCAGATACGGAACGCCATCCTCTTGATTCGGCACGAGCAGGCCGTGCCAATGAATGGAGGTCTCTTCATTCACTAGTCGATTCTTGACCGTGATCTGGACTTTGTCGCCCTCGGTGAATCGCAACACTGGACCAGGAGAACTGCCGTTCACCACCAGAACGGGTGTGAGCGTTCCCGCAGGCTGAGCTTCCGTTTCACTGATGATGAGCTCGTATCGGGCATCTGGTGGCGCCTTCGCGGCTTCAGGCGTGGGCAACCTACCTTGGCCAGCTACACCGGTAGCCAACAATGCCGCTAGCGCGGCAGCCTGAGCTGGCAACTTGAGCGGCGAAGCGAGTGCGGACTTGATGATCATTATTGGCGTCATGCGGATGCGACAGCAGTTGACGCTTCTTCTTTGGATTGCCATCGAGCCTTCAGCTCTTCGACTGCGCAGAACAGCACGGGCACGACGAACACGGTGACCAACACTACGGTCATGCCACCGAACGACGGAATCGCCATCGGAACCATCACGTCGGAGCCGCGGCCGGACGACGTCAGAATCGGAATTAGCGCGAGAACAGTGGTCGCGGTGGTCATCAGGCACGGCCGAATGCGTCGCTTGCCGGCCTGGACAACCGCTTCACGGATAGCATCTCTGCCCGCAGGTCGGTTCTTGTCGAAGGACTGCTTCAAGTAGGTGCTCATGACTACTCCGTCATCTGTCGCGATGCCGAATAAAGCAAGGAAGCCAACCCAGACCGCGACACTGACGTTGATCGGATGCACCTGAAACAGGTCGCGCATGTTTTCGCCGAGCACTCCGAAGTTCAGGAACCAATCCTGTCCGTATAGCCAGAGCATCAGGAACCCTCCGGACCACGCGACGAACACACCGGAGAACACGATGAACGTGGTCAGCACCGAGCGAAACTGCATGTAGAGAATCAGGAAGATCGCGAACAGAGCAAGGGGCAACACAACGCGCAGTTTCTCGGTTGCGCGTACCTGGTTCTCGTAGTTGCCGGCGAACTTGTAGCTGACCCCGGGTGGCAGGATCAGTTCTCCGCTAGCCAGTTTTTCGTCGATGACGCGTTTGCACTCCTCAACAGTGTCGACCTCCGCAGTGCCGCGCTTGTTGTTGAAGATCACATAGCTGGTCAAGAACGTGTCTTCACTGCGGATGTTCTGCGGACCTGGTGTGTAGCGAAGTTCTGCAAGCTGCCCTAGGGGGACCTGTGCGCCGCCACGGGTTGCAACCAGCACATGATCGAGGCTCTCGATCTGGTCGCGCAGCTCGCTCATGTAGCGAACGCGGACCGGATATCGTTCTCGTCCTTCGATCGTCGTCGTCAGCTTCTTACCACCGATTGCGACTTCAATGACGTCCTGCACATCCTGAACGTGCAGTCCGTAGCGTGCAATGGCGTCGCGGTCGATATCGATTTCGAGGTAGGGCTTGCCCACGATCCGATCGGCAGTCACCGTCGCAGCGTTGACCGATGGCACTTCCTTCAGCAAGCGTTCGAAGTCGAGTCCGACCTTCTCGATCGTTGCGAGGTCTGGTCCGTAGACTTTGATGCCGATGCGCGCCCGCATTCCGGTTTGCAGCATGATCCGCCGAGCCTCGATAGGCTGCAGGTCCGAAGCGGTCGTCATTCCGGGGATCGCGGCGGCCTTCGCGATCTCGGCCCAGATGTCTTTGGGCTCGTGGATGTGGTCGCGCCATTGGCGGAACGGTCGCCCGTCCGGGTCGTCGATGAGGTCGTTGTTTTCGTCGAGTGCAAACTGACCGGCTGCCTTGTCGTAGGCGAAGCGTTCTGGGCGACCGTCCTTGTCGACTTTGAATTCCGATTTGTAGGTGATGATCGTTTCGACCATCCCGACCGGCGCCGGGTCGAGCGCGCTATCGGCGCGGCCGATCTTGCCGACAACAGTCTCGACTTCAGGAATCGCCCGGATGGCCATGTCTTGCAGCTGCAAGAGTTCAAGCGCTTCGCCGATGGATGCGTGATACATCGTGATTGGCATCAGCAAGTAGGAGCCCTCGTCGAGAGGTGGCATGAACTCTTTGCCTAGACCGGGGAACGAGTGCGCCATGGCGCTCCACGGTTTGGAAGTGCGAACAGACTGGGCTGATACATATCCACCGGTGACCGTTTCGGTCATGCCTGGCACGAACCCGAAGACTGGTGCGAACCCGAGCCATGAGATTGCTCCGATGATGCACAAGAACACCGGCACCATCCCGAACAGCAACTTGTGGCTGAGGCACCATCGCAGGATGGGTTCGTAGGCGCGCAGGAACAGTTGGAACGCGAGCAGCAATCCGCCCAGCAGACCAAGCGTTGCGACGATGTTGGCGATGTCATTCGCGGGGCCAAGCGGTTGCCAGGTGCCTGCCAAGATGATTGCAACGACGGTCGCCAGCGCATAGCAGAACAAGCGCCGCAGCATAGCGCTTGCCTGTTCCGACATGTGGTTCTCGAGGCGCGGTTCGAGCAGGCGCCAGCCAGCGATACCGAGCACTACGGCTCCTGCCCACCAGGCGAGATAGAGACCCATCCCCAAGCCAAGCGCGATCAACCCAGTGTTCATCAACCTGCGCACGATCACCCGGGGGCGACTCTTCGGTCGCAGCAGCATGTGCGCCACGGGGGGAATGATCACCAGCGCTACCAGGATCGAAGCGAGCAGCGCGAAGGTCTTGGTGAAGGCGAGTGGCTTGAACAGCTTGCCCTCCGCGCCTTCCATCGTGAACACAGGCAGGAAACTCACGACCGTCGTCAGGACCGCCGTAAGAACTGCGCCGCCGACTTCGGACGCGCCCTCGAAGATGGCTTCGAAGCGGCGTTTGGCAGTGTCGGCCGGGGAGATGTGCTTCAGGATGTTCTCTGAAATGATCACTCCCATGTCGACCATCGTGCCGATGGCGATGGCAATGCCGGAAAGCGCGACGATGTTGGCGTCGACGCCAAAGTACTTCATGGCGATGAAGCACATCAGCACTGCCAGTGGCAACAGGCCAGAGATCATGGCGGCACTGCGCAGGTGCGCGACCATCACCAGAATCACGATGATCGTGACTAGGATCTCGGCCCACAGCGCGTCGTTTAGTGTGCCAAGGGTCTCGTAGATGAGGCTGGTGCGGTCGTAGAAAGGGACGACGGTCACTTGCGAAACGGTGCCGTCGTCGAGCGTCTTGCGCGGCAGTCCGGGTGCAAGCTCGATGAGCTTCTCTTTGACGCGTTTGATGACCGCTAGCGGGTTCGCGCCGTAGCGCACCACCACAACGCCGCCGACAGCCTCGGCGCCGCCCTTGTCGAGAGCCCCTCGTCGTTGTGCTGGGCCGAGCCCGACATGCGCGATTTGCTTGAGCGTGATCGGAACGTTGTTTGTGCTGCCTACTGAGATGCTCTCGATGTCACTGAGGCTCTTGAGCAGGCCAAGCCCTCGAATGACGTATTCGACGCGGTTGACTTCGATGGTGCGTGCCCCGACATCGACGTTGGACTTCCGCACCGCAGCGAAGACCTGGTCGAGAGTGACGTTGTGGGCACGCATCGCGTCGGGGTCGACGTCGATCTGGTATTCCTGAACGAACCCTCCGATTGACGCAACCTCGGCAACACCGTCGACACTTGCGAGTCCATAGCGAAGGAACCAGTCTTGCGCCGTGCGCAGTTCGTGGAGGTCCCAGCCACCCGTTGGCTTGCCGTCTGGGTCGCGCCCCTCGAGCGTGTACCAGAAGACCTGTCCGAGTGGGGTCGCATCCGGACCCAACGTTGGTTGCACGCCACCCGGCAGGGTTCCCGCTGACAGCGAGCTGAGTTTCTCGAGGATGCGCGTTCGCGACCAATAGAACTCGGTGTCGTCGTCGAAGATGACGAAGATCGCAGAGAACCCGAACATCGAGTTGCTGCGAATCGTTTTGACGCCGGGCACACCGAGAAGCGCAACCGTCAGCGGGTAGCTGACCTGATCTTCGACGTCTTGCGGAGAGCGACCGGGCCATTCCGTAAAGACGATCTGCTGATTTTCACCGGTGTCGGGGATGGCGTCGACCGGGACTGGGTCACGCGGTATGCCTTTGATCTGCCAGTCAAACGGTGCGTTCAATACGCCCCAGGACGAGAAGAAGACGATCAGCAGGATGACAACGAGCTTGTTCTCCATGGAGAACTTCATGAGCCGGTCGATCGCGGAGAGTTTGCGTTCGGCGCCCATTACTTGTTCTCCACTGGCGGCAGCTCCATCTTGATCGTGCCGCAATGCAACATGCTGGCGCCGAAGTATGGGTTGACCAGGGTCTTGTCACGCTGCAGCCAGTCGGCACCCGTGTTGTCGAATGCCATGGGGCAGTGCATCACGTAGAGCACCGAGCCCGAGGTGTTCCCGGCAAGCTTCTGCATCGCAAGCAGACGCATCGTTGCGGGGTCGAACCGCTTACGTAGAGCCTCGATGTCTTTGGCTACCGGCGCGGTGACGGCGTCCTTCAGTTGCGAGAGAGCCTCGGTTGTCGAGTTCGCCAGGTCGCCTTCGCCGTGCACCATGGTCGAGGTTACAGCGACTCGCAGCTTGGAAAACGCTTCGTGGGCCTTGTCGGTTTGGTCCGCGGCTAGAGCCGTTTGCAGCCTGAGGTAGGCCGTGATCAAGGTGTCGAACCCGTGCACTTGCGGTCGTACCGGAGCTGGCTTCACCGGTTGGGGTGTCGGCGACTTCTCCACGCGTGGCTTGGGCTCTTGCGTTAGTTGCGGTGGTAGCGTCGGTGGCTGATCGGTCTTCTTGGACTGGGTCTCGGTCGCGGTGCGTGTGTCTTCCCTGACGCCGGTAAACTCAGTGCGGATCTCGCCGCAGGTGAGCATTGAGGCGCCGAAGTACGGGTTGAGGATCTTGCGATCACCTTGCAGCCAGCTGGCCCCCTGACCGTTCATGGCCATGGGGCAGTACGCTTCAAAACGCAGCGCTTCGCCGGCGTGGCGGAACGTGTTTTCCAGGGTCAGGATGCTGCCGGAGATCGCACCGAAGGCGGTGCGCAACTGTTCGATCGTGGCAGCCTCGGAACCGTTCTTCGCAGCCTGGGCTAGCAGGGCCTTCTCTTCTTGCCAGCGAACATCAGCTTGCCGCGGCAAGCCACCCGAGTTGACGTTGTCCAAGCTGTCGCGCAAGGCCGTCACGGCGGCGTGCGCTGCGTCGAGGTCATCGCTCGCCAGTGCCTGCTGCATTTTTGCGTAGGCGGAGTAGAGCGCTTCGAGAGACAGTCGGAAAACACTCGAGGTTGGCCCGGTAAACGTGTTGGCGTCACCCTGCATCGACATCATCGATGGCTTTGCCTGGATCTGCATCGAGCTGTCGATACGGAACGCGCCATTCACGACGACGCGGTCCGTGTCACTCAAGCCAGCAAGCACGATGTAGTAGTCACCGGCGCGTGGTCCGAGGATGATCTCGCGACCTTCGAAGGTGGGCTTCTTCTTGCCTTGAACTTCGACGTAGACGACCGCGCGAGCGCCGGTGACGAGCACTGCTGAGGCAGGGACGGTCAGTGGCTTGCCTTCTTCGAGCGCCGTCGAGCGCTGGAGCAGGCTCTCGGCGGGGACGAGGTCCATGCCGCAAACGTCACACTTCCCGGGCCCGTCTTTGACGATCTCCGGGTGCATGGGGCTGATCCATTTGCCTTGCAGTCGCGGTTCCAAGACGTGGCCACTGTGGCCGACGCGGGATTGCACCACTGCGCGAACGAACATGCCTGGCTTGAGCTCGCCATCGGGGTTCGCGACGTTGACGCGCACCTTTACAGTGCGAGTGCGCTCATCGACGGTTGGGTCGAGGAACGAGATCCATCCCTCAAACACGCGGCCGGGGAACGCTTCGATATTGATGGACACGGCTTGCCCATAACGAAGCCACGGAAGGTCCTGTTCGTAGGCATCGAGCTGCACCCATAGCTGGCTGAGATCTGCAATGCGGTAGATCGCCGTACCTTCCTTAATGTAGTCGCCTTGCTTGAGCGCCTTGTGGATCACAACTCCGCTCGCTGGGGAGCGGATGAGCATGTGGTCTTCGGCGGTGCCTCGTTGTTCGATCGCACTGACTTGATCTTCGGCGAGGCCCCATAGCAGCAGTTTGTCTCGAGCGGACTCGTAGCCGCGCTTGTTGCTATCTCTCTGGAAGGCGCTCGCGTCGGCGGAGGTGGTGTCGAACCGCTTCTTGGCTTCGATGAGTTCCTGTTGTCCCGTGAGCAGAGCTGGGCTGTAGAGCCAGACGAGGTGGTCGTTCTTCTTCACCGTTACACCGGTGTAGTCGACGTAGAGTCGATCTAGGCGGCCTCCGAAACGCGCGGCGATCGTTCGCACGCGCGTTTCGTCGTAGTCGACTTTGCCTACCAAACGCACGGGCTTGGTCAGGAACTGACGTGTGACCTGGACCGTCTGGATGCTCGCCAGTGCAACCGATGCCGGGGACATCGCTAGCTGCCTTGGTCCCGTGTCGCCGCCCTTTGCCATCGGTACGAGGTCCATGCCGCACTTGGGACAATCGCCAGATTCAGGTAGCTGGATCTCTGGATGCATTGGGCAAGTCCAAAGGGTTGGCTCCGCGGATGGCGTGGCATCATCGCCGTTCATGGCGGCGTGGTCGTGCGCGGTTTGTGTTCCCGTTTCAGCGGATTGCGACCACCAGCTTGTGCTCCACCGTCCGGCCAGAAACACCAATGCGACGGCAGTGACTGCCAGAACTCTCGTTTGCCAAGATCTCATAGTTGTCCTCCGATGAGTGCTTCGAGACGTGCTTGGCTTTGGTAGTGATCCCTGCAAGCGCGCCAGTATCCAGTTTCGAAATCGAGAAGGGCTCGTTCGCTGTCGATCAAATCGAGCAGCGAAGAACGGCCGGTGCGGTACGACGAACGGGTCACTTCGAGTGACTCCCTTGCTCGCGGCAGAAGTGTCTCGCGGTAGAGCACTAGCTGCCGGTCGGCGTCGCCGAGCTGGAATGCTGCATGCTCGACGTCGGTGCGCAAAGTTGCGCGGCGGTTGCTCAGGGCGTGAGTTGCCGCCGATACGAGATGCTGGGCTTCGCGTTTTGCCGCGCTGTATTTGTGACCCCATATGGGGAGGTTGAACATGACTCGGAACGCCAGGGGGTCATCGCCATTCCCGCTAGTTGGCATCAGGGCCGAGCCTGTTTCGATGTAGTCGACACCGACCGTTACGTCTGGCCAGCGTGAGAGCTCGGCTAGCTCCTTCCGATTCTGGCTCTTGCGGATTCGCTCGGTTAGCTCGAGGAGGTTGGGGTTGCGTTGCTCGGCGCGCTTTAGCAGTTCGGCTGTGTCGGCGCCGCGTGCATTGAGCTTTGGTTCGACCAATTCGGGTAGAGGGAGCGGTGCGTGGCGCCGAAGGTTCATGGCTGCTGCGAGTCTCGCGCTGAGCGAAGCGCGAACCTGCTGCAGGGATGCCAGGTCATTCTCTACTCGCCCAACCTCGACTTGCAGGCGCAGCAGATCTTGTTGCCCGCCGTTTGCGCCGACGATCCGTTGTTGCACGACTGGCTCGAGTTGCTTGAGCAACTGGAGCACGTCATTCGTGATGCGAATCGACTGCGACAGGTAGGCGTAATCGAAGTAGGCCACTTGGATCTCGCGCTCGACGCCGAGTCGCGCGGCGACAACCCGCTGCCATCGTTCTCGAGCGTCCGCTGCGGCAACGTCGCCGCGAAGGTCCAGCTTGCCAAACCAAGGGAAGGTCTGCGCGAGGGAGTAGCGGCGTTGTTGAGGTCCCGTGCGGGTTTCAACGGATTCGACAAACTGTCCGAAGGAGAACACGGGGTCCGGCAAGGTCGTGACCTGCGGGATGCGCTCAAGCATGGCTCGCCAACGTTCGTATTCCGAGCGCAGCGACGCGTTGTGGTGCATGCCGTAGCGCAGATACAGGTCGAGATCCGAACGCTCGAAGACCTGCTCGTCTGATGGCGGTGCGGAGGAGGCGCCGCCAGCTGTGGCAGTCATTAGGTGTTCCGTTCGGTTGGGGCCGAACAGCGCACCGGATCGTTCTCGAACGAGTTTGGCGTTTGGGCGTGCGTGGCAACCGGCTACTGCCAGTGCTAACGCAGCGCCAAGGATCATCAGCAGTGCAGTCTTAAGCATCTTCCTTCACCAGGTGGTGCGCGGGCATGGATGCACGCGCAAGGTTGCATGGGTTGCTGGAGTTCCAGCTACACATCGCCTTGGCTCGGGAGTGGTTGCCATCCGCCGCGCGGGTTAAGCAACGGTCTGCAAGCTGCACCCGATCTCTTCGATGAGCAACGTGACAGACGGATCCCGAGCGTCAGACCCGGAACCTGTGGGTCAGATCAGGAAGACCTGGTAGATCAGTTGAAGCGGGGGGCCTGTTTGGGCTCTTGGGATTGGCTTGCACCGCACCCGGACTTCGATCGCGTGGCAGGACTGGTTGCAACGAGCTGCTGTTGGCAGCAAGGCAGTGACGTGTTTCTCGAGCAGGTCGCGATCGCTCTTCTTCGAGGCATACACTGCGTAGGTTGCGTGCGCGCGAGTGTGAGAGCACGAACACTCCTTCTTGCCGTCGCGTCCTGCAACGCCGGTGTTCGCCTGAAGCTCAAGCTCCGACTCATCGCCCTTATTCTGGGCGGCATGCTTCGAGCAGCAATCGTGCTTCGATTCGCTTGTGCCGTCGCGTTGGGCGCCCTCGGATGAGTCGTCTGCGCTTGAGCTGCAGCAGCACAAATGGCCCAGCAATTGAGAATCCGAGCAACGGCTCACGTTCGGAAGGAACGCAAGCTGGAGCACAATTAGCACGATGCTAATGAAGACTCGGTTGTTGGTCAGGCGATTCATTCAGGTTTGCTGAGCGAGAGTGGCCGTCCACGAGTCCTAGGGATAGTCGACGGATGGCGTATCGGTCAAGAGGCCAGAAAGCGTTGCGGTCTACGCACAATCACGGTCGGTGGACTCGAAGAGTGTCGGTCGTAGCTGCGTGTGCCGAGTCGCTTCCAGGCTTGTTGTGGATCAAACAGCTCGAAGTGGTTGATCAAGAATGTGGCGTAGACCAGCGTGACCCAGCCAGCGCCTTAGAGTCCGAGGATGGCGTTGGGAAGCCGCTCTGTCTCGATGCTCCAGATGCTACGGCAGGACCAATCGCCAGGTCGTCGTCGAAGCGAGACCCGCGCGGCCACCGGCATCCTGGAACCAATACTGAAAGTAGAATGCCGCGCCGATCGGCATACCTGCAGGCCACCCGAAGCTCAGGTTCAATTCGCCAACAGGATTGGACACCAGGCCAAAGATGCTGAAGTCCATACTCGGACCGAGGACTCCACCTGCCAACGGTGAGTTCACCGCGGTCGCACCAATGATAAAGACTGCCGGCGTGTTCTCGAGAGCGTTGGATGCAGCAAATGAGACGATTGTGCCCGGGTTCACGGTGCCGTTGGGCTGCATGACCGGAGGACCATAGGTTCCGCCCAAGTCGTTTCCGGTGTCCGTCCAAGTGCCTGGCTTGGAGTGAGCCAGGATCCACTGGGTGAGTAGCGGTGCGAAGGACGGTTGCCAGACCGGGAAGTGATTGGCGCCACGCATTCGCCAATGCTCCACCGAGCCACCCGGCTGGCAGGCGTTCTCGTAGTAGGCTACGGCCGTCTCTGCACCGGGTACGAGCACGTCCAAGTCCAATGGTGTACTGCCGCCCGTCGGTGCTATTGCACAACCGTTGTAGCCAGCCCAGTAGCTCAGCGTTTGAGCCACACTCGGATGAGGATTCCCGCCGACCTCCAAACCACCACCGTACTCTACCCACGTATCCTCGTCGCCGTGGATGTGCAGGACATGAAGCGGTGCCGAAGGCACGCACAGCGTTGGATCATTCCACGTCGAACCCGCAATAGAAACGATGGAAGCGATCACGTCCGCGTGGTCGCAAGCCATGCGATAGGCCATATACGCGCCGTTCGAATAGCCTGCCACGTGGACTCTGCTTGGCGCGATGTTCACGTTCAACTTGACCTCGTCGATCAAGTTGCGCAGGTACCCCGAGTCATCGTTGCCCGGGCCAAACCACGCACAGCATGCGGTGGTCGCATTCCAATGCGCGACGCCAAACACATCGGGCAGACCCATTGGGTGCACCGTCGCGATGCCGTTCGCATCTGCTGCCGCGGTCAGGCCCATGAACGACTCAAAAATCGCAGGAGGCTGGAGGTACGCGTGCAGCATGAGCAACATCGGGATCGGTTGCTGGCCGGTGTACGAAGCAGGCAATCGCACAAGCACCGGGCCACGGCCAGCGTCAACCATGATCTGGGTCTGCGAAACCAAGGATGTGCTCAGAGCCAGGACAAGTGCAGCGGCAATGGGGCTGTAGCGAGGCAGCATCGTGTCCCTGTGACTGACGTAGCGAGTGCATCGTCGACGGACAGGCGCATTCGCTGGCCCTACGGCGATTGCGCGAGGAGGATGCCATCATCGTAACTCAAGGGAGCTTGAAGTGTCCGGAAACTCAGTTGAGCCTGATTGGGCGCGAACTGGTCGCTTTGAGTCCATCGATGACCAATGAGCAAATCGCTTGTCCAATAGCCGGAGGC